>CAJTYI010000040.1 GCA_910584215.1 uncultured Roseburia sp.
CGGCATCGTAGCCCGTGAGGTAATTATCGGTCGCAAAGCGGTAGCCGACTTCATAGAAAAAGTAGTTGCAGGAATGTCGGATGGCCTGCGATACATTGATTGCCCCGTGCGTGGAGCCCGGATATGCCCAGCATTTTGGATGGTTGTCGACATTTTCATACTCCCCTTTGTCGACGATCTGCTCCGATGTGTTGATGACGCCCTCGGCAAGCCCGGCAGTGGATATCACCATCTTATAAGTGGAACCGGGCGCCGTTCCCTGCTGTGTGGCATAATTGTACTGTGGCAGCGATTTATCATTCTGCAAGCTGTTGAAGTATTCGGAGTCCACCGTATTGGCGAGACGGTTGCCGTCATAGCCCGGATAACTGACCAGTGCCAAAAGCTCTCCCGTATTGACGTCTGTGATGACACACGAACCAGAACAGGGGTCTAACGCCAACTGCGCCGGCGTAATATCGAGCGACTTAATCTTTTCTTTCAAGAAGTTCACAGCGTTGGCACTGCCGTTTTTCAGGCTCTCGATCTCCTCCGCATCATAGTCGAGCTTTTTTTGGTCAAACAGCACCAGACAGAGCACTCGACCGCTGATGCTGCCGCTGTCGATCAGATATTCATAAATAATCTTGGAGAACTCTATATTGTCCCCTATCTCCTCTAAGATCGTCTTACAAAGCGCCTCATAGATCTCGGTGGAATCGGAATATTTCTCCTCAATAGCAAAATTGGTGATGTCAATCCAATTCATGGAGATGGCATAATTTAAATATTCCTGCGGGCTGATGCTGCCCGACTGCCATTTGGTGTAGACTTCATCCGAGACATCGATATTTCCTTTTACCAGAATAGACTCACTCTTTAGATAGTCGATGATAAAAGTAATGTAATCCTGATATTCCACCGGAAGTTCGGCAAAAGGCTTCGCTCCCTCCCCCATCAGCTCGGCGCGCATCTGGCCTAAAACGGTGCTCTGCCGATCCGAAAAAATCTGCCAGATTTCCCGCTCTGTCGCGGTCGCATCGCTCTCTCCAAAAGCCTCAATGTCAATCACGTTATTGTCGATCAATGCAAAATAGACATCGGTGATCGGAATGTTGATATCAGAATGGGAATTTTCTATGTTGGAGTAGACGATACCGGCGATCTCCTGTTCTAAAAGATTGTAGACCGCAATCTGTAAATCACTGTCAATCGACAAATATACATCGTTGCCGGCTGCCGGTTCTTTGCGCTCGATTACCTGCAGCACCTTGCCCATATGGTCCGTATAGATCTTTTCATAGCCCTTTTCTCCCTTTAACTCGGCATCCATGTACTGCTCGATACCGCCTTTTCCCACGACATCGTTTAGCGTATAGCTGTCGTTTTCGGCGGATAAGCGCGTGTATTCCTGGTCTGATATCTTACCGGTGTAACCGACGATGGACGTAAAATAGACGCTGTCCGTATATTTGCGGATGGTGTCGCTTAAGACTTCCACTCCCTGCAGCTCGTTGTTATGTTCATTTAAGTACGCCACTGACTCCTGGGATATATTGGTTGCCACTGTCGTCGTAATATATTTTTGAAAAGCGTTCTGGGCCATGGCAAAACGGATGACAGCGATCTGATAAGCCATCCTGGTATCGTAGGACTCGTCCACACTGTAATTGTCGAGCAAATACTCCATGATCTGCTCCTCAGTCGCCTCCGCAGGCTGATAACCAAGTTTATCCGCCAATTTTTCATCTTCTGCCAGTTTATCGTAGGAGGTCTTGCCGTAGACATCCGCCAGGAAACGGCGTCTTGCATTGCCGTCTACGTTAAACGAATATCCCTTTTTATCATCATAATCAATGCGAAAATCATTGTTGATGCCGTCGCCGTTTTTCTCCAATGCCGCCACGATCTGCGCGATCTCTGCATTGAGTCGCTCATTTTTGACACTGGTGGAACTGTAAGTGCCGTTGTCCTCGATCGTCACCGTGTATGACAGTTCATTGTAGGCCAGTATCTTGCCGTTACGGTCTAAAATATTGCCTCTGGTGCTGTTTAGCGTGCGCTCTTTGACAATGCGCAGCGTATAGTTGTCCTGATAGGACGCCCCGTTTACGATTTGCAGGTAAAATACCCGCCAAAGCAAAAGAGAAAACAGTGAAATAACCGCCACCACCGCCACCAAAAGCCTGGATTTTACAATTGTACGCAATATTTCTTTTACATTGTCAAACAAACTTACTTGCACTCCTTTTTTCCACTGCTTCAAGCTTTTGATTGATTTTGAGCAAAACGATATACAAAAAAATCGTCACGATCATCGTGTACACCAGTTCTGGAAGCATAATCTTAAAAAAATAGTAACTGAGGTTAAATCTGTTGCGGAACAGGAACATAAAAAAGTATATCACCAGATTGACCGCCACATCACTGCCCGTAATCAAAAGCATTGGCAGCTTGATATCATCCGGGTAAAACAGTTTGCGGAACATGCCGTTTGCGTATCCCACATACATATAGAGCAGCGCATAAAACCCTAACACGCCGCCGTTAAAAATATCGAGCAGCAGCCCGCAGAAAAAGCCAATCCACATGCCCTCCCTCCTGCCGCGCATAAACCCGAAAGACGACACGACAACGATCAGTATGTTGGGCGATATGGAGGCAAAACTCAAGGTGCGAAACAGCGTCGTCTGCAACAGATAACACACGATTATAATCAGTGTGACAATTATTTTTCTTCTCATCTACAATACCTCTAATTGCCGGTACTCTGCTTTTTATTTAAAATCACCAGCACCTCGTGAATATGTTCAAAATCCACCGAGGGCGTGATGGTTCCTGACTTTGTCAGATTGTTGGAATCTTTGGTAAGACTGCTGATATAGCCGATTAATATTCCCTGCTGATACTGATCGGAGACATAAGAAGTCACGACGGGATCACCCACAACGACGTTGTCGTCACTATCGTTTAGGTCGGAGAAATCGATTACCATGTTTTCATTCATGTTTTTGAGACTGCCTTTTACAATCAGATTATCCGATGTAGTCGTCACCATACCGCTGACTTTGTTGGTATCATTGATGATGGAGGATACTTTGGCATAATTGGGGCCGACAGAGGTAACGATTCCCACAAGGCCGCTTCCGGCAATGACGTTCATATCGACCTCGATGCCGTCGTCCGCGCCCTTGTCAATGGTGAAATTGGAAAACCAGTTGCCGCCGTCCTTGCCGATGACGTTGGCCGCCACTTTCTCATAGCTGGGATATTTTTGGTCCAGATCAAACAGTTCGCGCAGGTTTTCCAGTTCATACTGTTCGAGCTTTATGGTGTTTAACTCCGCTGTCAGATCGTCCACCTGCCGCCGCAAATCCTCGTTTTCTTCCATGACATCGCTCAGCTTTTTTAGATTATCCATCTTATCGGAAATCCACATACCGACTGTGTTAATGCCGCGCTGCATAGGTACAAACACATATCCTGCGACTGTGTTTAACGGGCCGCCGGATATGTTTAAGGTAAACCCTAGCAGAATTCCAACCACACAGATACCTGTAAGAAAAAGTAATATATAACGTAAAGGAACGGAAAACTTTGCCCTGCGTTTCATGAACCAACCTCTTATCTTATATTAGAATTTTGCTCTTCATGCTGAAAGCCAGATGCTTATATTTGTTGTCGGATACGATCTTGACCAAACCGCGCACGACACACTCCTCCGGGCTCTCGCAGGTGTTGATTTTAATCCCTGTGATGGATTCAAACAACTGATCGAGATCATGAATCTGCGAACTTCCGCCTGTGATATAGATACCGGAATGTATAATATCTTTTGCCAGCTCCGGCGGCGTCTTTTCGAGAATCATCTTAATGGAATTGCAGATGGTATTGAGGTTGTCTTTAATCGCCTCATACACCACCTCGCCCGTCATCTCTTTTTCGATGGGCAGACCACTGACTAAGTCCCTGCCCACGACGATCATGGTCTCTTGATTGCCCGGAATACCGGAACCAAGCTGCTCTTTCATGCTCTGGGCCGTCTTTTGCCCGATCACCAGATTGTACTTGCGTTTGACATAAGTGATGATGGAATCGTCAATCCTGTTTCCTCCGGAGTGAAGCAGGTCGCTGAGCACCAATCCTCCCAGCGATATGACGGAGATCTCTGTCGTGTCGGCGCCGATATCCACTACCATGATGCCGGTAGGGTCGTTGACATCGAGGCCAAGGCCGACGGCGTCCGCAATCGGCTTTTCGCAGAGAAGTACGCTCTTCGGCTTTAATTTACTCTTGTAAAACATATCAAAAAACGCTTTTTTCTCGACTTCCGTGATATCCGTAGGTACGGCGACGATAAACTCGGAACCTCTTAACTTGCCTTTGGCACACTTTTCCAGGAAAATATGAATCATGCTCTGCAAATGATTGAAATCTGCGATCACCCCTGCGACAACCGGAAATGTGACCTGAATCTGTTCCGGCGCCTTCTCATACATCGCATAGGCATCGTCACCGTAAGCATAAATCTGGTTTTTATTGACAAGGGCGATTGTATTTTTCTCGTTTATAATCTTGTTTGTCACCTTGCAATAAATTTTCATATTACAGGTTCCTAAGTCAATCCCATATACGTTGTTCGTCATTGTTCTCTTCCTTTCGGTTTCTCCGGTAATTTTCAGGGAATCCTCCTGCGTTAAAACATTCATGTTATGGTACGTTTACTGCCAAATCCTGTCGAAACAGTCGCGCATTTTTCCATGCTCCCTGTAGCTGTAATAGGCATGGTCGCCGATAATAATATGATCTGCCAGCACAATCCCAATCATATGGCCGCACTGCGCAAGCCGTATGGTCACGGCGTCATCCTGATCGGAAGGCTGTGGCGAACCGCTGGGATGATTGTGCAGTATGATCACCTGTACCGCCTGATGGCGCAGCGCCTCCATAAAAATTTCCCGCGGAGACACAAAAGACGCGGTGGCGCTTCCGATTGTCATGAGCCGGTCGGCAATCAGGTTACAGTTGGAATCAAACATGCCAAGTATCACCCGCTCCTGTTTCTCATGACGCAGCCGTTCCATGTAATAATTGGCAACGGTCGCCGCGCTGGAAAGCTGCATCTCATGCCGATAGCGGGTGGAGGCGATGCGCTTGGCAAGCTCCGCCACACATTTTAACTGAATCGCTTTCACACGCCCGATACCGCGCACTGCCAACATCTCTTCATAAGAGAGCTCATAAATGTTTAAAAGATTCTGTCCGCCGACTGCAAGCAAACACTGTGCCACTTCGATTGATTTGAGGCCCATCGTGCCTGACCGGATGATGACAGCCAATAGCTCGGCATCGCTTAAGCTTTCGGCGCCGCAGCTCAAAAATTTTTCATAGGGCTTCTCAGAGTCGGGAAGCTCTTTGACTGTAATGTGTTCTCTCATATTGTTTCCTTTCTCGCGGTTATCATGTATACCGTGTTCTCTCCCCGGAAACAAACAGATAAAAACCGTAACTGCTCAGTCTTGCTGATTCGTTACCCAAAACTACAATATATTGTATCATAATACGCCAATCTTAACAAGATTTCTATCTTTAAGATTTTGTAAACTTTTCAAAATTCCAAATTTTGCATGATACCAGGTCAAGCCTCCCTGAAAATAGGCTGCATATGGCGGCTTGAGCGGACCGTCCGCGCTCAATTCGATCGACGAGCCCTGCACGAACGCCCCCGCCGCCATGATCACGTCACTGTCATAGCCGGGCATCGCCCATGGCTCCGGCGTGACATAGCTGTCCACCGGCGCCGCCGCCTGGATTCCCTCGCAAAAGGCAATCAATGCGTCGGGATTTTGAAACGCAACCGCCTGAATGATATCGTGGCGGCTCTCGCTGCCGTTTGGCACCACTTCACAGCCCAGCCGTTCAAAGATATTTGCGGCAAACACCGCACCTTTTAGCGCACCGGCGACGACGGTGGGGGCGAGGAAAAAACCCTGATAAAACGACTGGATGACGCCAAGGGAGGCACCCACTTCTTTGCCAAGTCCCGGGGAAGTCAGACGGTAAGCCGCATTCTCGACACATTCTTTTTTGCCGACAATATAGCCGCCGATCGGCGCAAGTCCCCCGCCCGGATTTTTAATCAGCGAACCCACGATCATGTCGGCCCCCACCTCGAGCGGCTCTCGCTCCTCCACAAATTCGCCGTAACAGTTATCTACCATGCAGATGACATCCGGCTTGATCTTTTTGATGAAGGCGATCAGTTCACCGATTTTAGCCACCGAGAGCGTAGGTCTTGTGGCATAACCTTTCGAGCGCTGTATTGTCACCAATTTCGTCTTCGCGCTGATGGTTTTTTTGATTTTATCATAGTCGAACCCGCCGTCCGCCAGCAAGTCAACCTGCCGATAGGTCACGCCGTATTCGGCGAGGGAACCTTTGGACGGACGGATGCCGATTACCTCCTCTAAGGTGTCATACGGCTTTCCGACCGGGGAGAGCAGTTCATCCCCCGGCCGCAGGTTGGACATGAGCGCAAGTGCGAGCGCATGTGTGCCGCAGGTAATCTGGGGCCGCACCAGAGCGTCCTCCCCCCGAAAGCAGGAGGCATACACTTTCTCAAGAGTATCTCTTCCCAGATCGTTATAGCCGTAACCGGAAGTGTGATTAAAACACTCGGCGCTCACCCGGTTTTCCTGCATCGCCCGTATCACTTTTAATTGATTCCATTCTGCCATAGCGTCGATCGCGGCAAAGCGCTCTTTCAGATCCGCCTCGATCTTTGCGCCAAACGCATAAACTTCCTCTGTAATACCAAGCTGACTGTATATTGTTCTCATTTGCTGTTGCATCATAACAAAACCGTGACCTTTCCATAAGCATTTTTTGGTGTAGGATTAAAAAACTTCATGGCGCGCGAACTTGTTCCGCGTTATAGTCTTTGCCGGAAGCGCTTAGAAGTCTTTTCAAACTAACGTTTGTTTATTCTACGATATCTTTTTCCCGGAGTATGGCGAGCATATGACTAAGAATCTGCTCCTGTTTGTATGCAAAATCCTGTTTGTCCAGCCAGATCACATCCCGCTCCCTGCGGAACCATGTCAGCTGCCGCTTGGCAAAATGGCGCGTTTCTTTTTTTATAGTGTCGATGGCCTCCGGCAATGGCACTCTGCCATCGAGATAATCCAAGATCTCTTTATAGCCAAGTCCCTGCATGGCGACCATGTCCCGGCGGCAGCCCATCTCTTTGAGACGCTCCACCTCTTCAACCAGCCCCGACTGTATCATCAGATCGACCCGGCTGTTGATGCGCTCATACAGTTTCCCGCGGTCGTCCGTCAGCACAAAATAAGCAAAATTGTATGCAGATTTTTTTTGCCGCTCTTTCTCGTTATGGGCGGATATTCTATTCCCAGAAAGATGATAAAACTCTAACGCGCGTATGGTACGCTTGACATTGTTGACATGAATTTCTTCCGCGGCCTTGGGGTCTGCCTCCAAAAGCATCTGATGCAGTGCCTGCGCGCCCTGTTCCCTGGCAATCTTCTCGAGACTGCGCCGGTAGGCGGCGTCACACTCCTGCTCGGAAAAATCAATGTCATAGAGCAGCGCCTGTATGTAAAACCCCGTGCCTCCCACGACAATGGGAATCTGCCCGTTCGCATAAATCTCTGACAGCGCCTCCTTGGCAAGCGAGACGAAGCGCACGACATGAAATTCCTCTGCCGGCTCTAGGAGGTCCACCAGGTAATGCGGTATCCCCTGCATTTCCTCCCTGTTGATTTTCGCGGAGCCGATGTCCATATATTTGTATACCTGCATGGAGTCTGCCGATAGGACGGCGCCGTTCACCGCCTTGGCAAGCGAGACTCCAAGCGCCGACTTTCCCACCGCAGTGGGGCCGGCTAAGATGATTATAGGCTGTTTGTCGTTCACAAAAACTCCCATCTCACAGCTTTGCTGTGACTCAAATGACACGTTTAAATTTTTTCTCGATCTCATATCTTGTCATAGAGATAATTGTTGGCCGGCCGTGCGGGCAGTGATAGGGATTGTCAAGTTCCAACAGATCGTCAATCAACGCACGGATCTCCGGCAGCGACAGTTTCTGGCTGCCTTTCACTGCCGCCTTGCAGGAGAGGGACGCGACTTTCTCGAGAATCAGTTCCGGCGCCTCTCTGCCGGTGAGGCCAAAGCAGTCATTTAACAGCTCCACAAACATCTGACGCATATCCACATGTTCAAACTCTGCCGGCAGCGCATTTAACGCATACTCCCTGCCGCCGAAATGTTCGATTTCATAGCCGAATGCGGCGATCTGTTCCCCATAACGAAAGAGCATCTCCTCCTCCTGGCGGCTTAAAGATAAAATGACGGGCGGGCTTATGGCCTGCGCCGTGAAGCTGCCCTCCCGCAGGCGCTTCATGGTCTGTTCATACAGCACTTTTTCATGCGCCGCATGCTGGTCAATGATAAACAGCTTGTCCCCGTATTCGATCAGCCAGTAGGTTTCAAACAACTGACCGATGATCCTGTGCTGCCGCCTTGCATCCTTTGTCAAAAACCCGGTATCGCCGTCATCCAGTAAATTTTGCTGGACAAAAGTCGTAGGCTCTGAAGCTTCGCTCTGCTCCTTTCCATAGGTACTGCTCTCGGCAACCTGGGGCGGTTCCTTCGTGCAAGCTGCCGTTTGCCCCATCAGCTCTCCTGCGGCCGCTTCTTTTAACGCCACTTCTATCTGGCCTGCCTGCTCTCCTGCGGCCGCTTCTTTTAACGCCACTTCTATCTGGCCTGCCTGCTCTCCTGCAGCCGCTTCTTTTAACGCCTCTTCTATCTGGCCTGCCTGCTCTCCTGTGGCCGCTTCTTTTAATGTCTCTTCTCTCCGCCCATCCGGCTTATCGTCTTTTGGCGCATCCTGGCCTGCTTGTTTCAGCCGGTCAAATACACTGTGACTGTCCCGTTGCGGCTGCCGTTGCGGATATTTCGGCTCATAAGGGCTGCCCGTTATCACGGTGTTTCGGATATCTGATATTCTTCGCTTTTCAAACGGCTCCGGCAGAGGTTCTAAGTTGGCATGTTTTTTCTCCTTTTTATCTTCTACCGGCACAGAGGCAATGTGCTCTTTGTCGGTCAACGCACTGCGCACTGCCCCGTATAGTTCACGGTAGACCGCTTCCGCATCGGAAAAGCGCAGCTCCATCTTATTGGGATGCACATTCACATCCAAAAGTGCGCTCTCCATCGCGATATGCAGCACACAAAACGGGTATTGGTGCTGCATTAAAAATCCCTTGTAGGCATCTTCGATGGCTTTGGCAAACAGCGGACTTTTGATATATCTGCCGTTGATAAAATAGTTTTCCAGATTGCGGTTTCCCCTCGAGATCAACGGCTTTCCCACATAACCGCGGATCGTAAACTGCGCCGTCTCCTTATGAACCGCAAGTACGCCGGCCGCAATATCCCTGCCATAGATATGATAGATCAGATCTTTTTCGTTCGCATTGCCGGAGGTGTGCAGTTTCGTCTGCCCGTTGTTGATAAATTGAAAAGAGACGGCCGGATGGGAAAGCGCCAGCCGCTCGATCAAATCTGCAATATAATTGCCCTCGGTCGTCGCACTCTTTAAAAACTTGCGCCGCGCGGGCGTGTTAAAGAACAGGTTGCGCACAATAAACGTCGTACCTTCCGGCGCGCCGATCTCCTCATTTCCCTTTTCCTTTGAGCCCTCGATCACATAGCGCGTACCTGTCAGTTCCCCATATGTCTTTGTAATCAGCTCCACCTGCGCCACGGCGGCGATACTAGAAAGCGCCTCCCCGCGAAATCCAAGGGACTGCACCGTAAACAAGTCCTCGATATCCGTGATCTTGCTGGTCGCATGAGGCAAAAACGCAGTCGGCACCTGCGCGCGGCCAATACCGCAGCCGTTGTCGGTGACGCGCAAAAATGAGATGCCGCCCTCTTTAATCTCTACCGTAATCGCGGAAGCCCCGGCGTCCAGTGCATTTTCCACCAGCTCCTTGACGGCCGAGGACGGCCGCTCCACCACTTCCCCGGCTGCAATCTTATCAATCGTCTCCTGACTTAAAACTTTTATCTCTGCCATTATTTGTGTTCCCCATTCCAGCGGTTTTTAACCTTGTTGCGCAGCTCGTACAATTTATTTAAAGCCTCAAAAGGCGTCATATTTTCCACATCCGCATTGCGCAGTTCCTCAATGATATCGTCGTCTTTTAGCGTGTCAAACAAGGAAATCTGCGTTAAATCAACCTCGTCGAGATGCTCTTTTTTGCGTCTGCCGCCCGCGGCAAGCTTCCCTGCGACGTCGGCGATGTCGTTTGCCACCAGCTCTTCCATGATCTCTTTGGCGCGGCCGATGATGGAGTCCGGCACCCCGGCGAGCTTAGCCACCTGAATCCCATAGCTTTTATCTGCCCCGCCCTTTACGATCTTGCGCAAAAAGACGATATCCTCGCCCCGCTCCTTCACGGCGATACAATAATTGTGGACATTGCCGAGCTTGCCCTCAAGCTCGGTCAGCTCATGATAGTGCGTGGCAAACAGCGTCTTTGCCCCCAAAAGCCTGGGATTGCTGATGTGTTCGACGACCGCCCAGGCAATGCTTAAGCCGTCAAACGTGCTGGTTCCGCGCCCGATCTCATCTAAGATCAGCAGAGAATCTTTGGTGGCATTGCGCAAAATATTGGCAACTTCATTCATCTCAACCATAAAGGTGCTCTGTCCGCTTCCCAGGTCATCGGACGCCCCGACGCGGGTAAAAATGCGGTCGACAATGCCGATCTGTGCCGAAGCGGCCGGTATAAAGCTCCCGATCTGCGCCATCAGCACGATCAGGGCAGTCTGGCGCATGTAGGTAGACTTGCCCGCCATATTGGGACCGGTAATAATGGAAATGCGGTTATTTTCACTGTCAAGATAGGTATCGTTGTCGATAAACATATCCCCGGCCGACATCTTCTCCACCACCGGATGGCGTCCGCCTTTGATATCAATGACCCCGTTGTCCTTCATCTTGGGGCGGCAGTAATTATTTTGTTCCGCCACCAGCGCGAGGGACACAAAAACATCCAGTCCCCCGATTGCTTTGGCCGTGCGCTGGATGCGCTGCACCTGGGCGGCAATGACCGCGCGTACCTCGCAGAAGAGATCATATTCGAGCGCGGACAATTTATCTTCGGCCCCCAGTATCATATCCTCCAGCTCTTTTAACTCCGGCGTGATATAGCGCTCCGCATTGGCCAGCGTCTGTTTTCTGGTATAGTAATCCGGCACCATATTTTTGTAGGAATTGGTGACCTCAAGATAATAGCCGAACACTTTGTTGTATTTGATCTTAAGATTTTTAATGCCCGTTTTTTCGCGCTCTGTCGCCTCAAGCTTGGCCAGCCAGGTTTTGCCCTCGGTTTTGGCGCTGCGGCACTTATCCACCTCCTCGTTGTAGCCCTCTTTGATGATGCCGCCGTCGCGCAGCGAAATCGGCGGCTCTTCCAATATCGCATCACAGATCAGCGTGTATAAATCTTCCAATGTATCCAAATCTTCTCGTATCTGTACCAAAAGCTCACTGTCAAACTCCTCTAAGAGCGTCAGAATCGGCGGGAGCATTTTCATGGAATTGCGAAAGGCGATCAGGTCTCTTGGATTTGCCGCCATATAGGTGATTCTCGTAATCAGCCGCTCCAAATCATAGATCGGGCCGAGATATTCCCTGAGCTCCTCGCGTGTGATGATATGGCTGTTTAACTCTTCGATCGCGTCATGGCGTCTGACAATCTCCTGCACTTGAACCAGCGGCTGCTCCACGAAGGAACGCAAAAGCCTCGCTCCCATGGCCGTCCTCGTCTTATCGAGCACCCAGAGCAGGGAACCTCTCTTCTGCCGCTCCCTGAGTGTCTCTGTCAGCTCCAGATTTCTTCTGGTCGAGCTGTCAATTACCATAAATCCGCTGGTGGAGTATGGTTTGATGGCAGAAATCTGTTCGAGACTGCTTTTTTGTGTTTCATAAAGATACTTAAGCAGCGCCCCGGCGGCGATTAAGCCGCAGTTATAATCTTTTAGACCTAAACCGTCTAAATTTGCCACCTTAAAATGCTCTTTCAGTGTCGTTTCGGCAAGTTCGTCTCCAAAATACCACGAATCCAGCGCAGAAATTGTAATATTCAGTCGATGTTTCAAATCTTCGATATCGACGCCGCTCATGTAAAAACTTTCATTACAGATTATTTCGGCTGGTCCAAACTTATAGATTTCGTCGACAAGCCTGCGCTCCGTGTCCAGCTCTGTCACCAGATAGTCCCCGGTCGATACGTCCACAATGGAAATGCCGTAGCGGTCCGCAAGATAGACGATCGACATGAGATAATTATTTTTGGTCTCATCAAGCGTCTGTATATCGAGGTTGGTTCCCGGCGTCACGATGCGTATCACTTCGCGCTTTACAAGACCTTTCGCAAGTTTCGGGTCCTCCACCTGCTCACAGATTGCGACCTTATAGCCTTTTTTTATTAGCTTATTGATGTAGGTTTCCGCCGCGTGGAACGGCACCCCGCACATCGGCGCACGCTCCTCTAAGCCGCAGCTTTTCCCTGTCAGGGTCAGTTCGAGTTCCGCCGAGACCGTCTTGGCGTCCTCAAAAAACATCTCATAGAAATCTCCAAGCCGGTAAAAAAGAATACAATCTTTATATTCCTCTTTGGTCTTTATATATTGCTGCATCATTGGTGTTAATTCCGTCACGTGTTTTTCCTCAACTTCTGATATAATTTTCTTCGACGCTGTTTGCCACAATCGCCTCCGCAATCTTCATGCCGTCCATGGCCGCCGACATAATGCCGCCCGCGTACCCTGCCCCCTCGCCGCCCGGGTATACGCCGCATACCTTTGCCATAAAGCGCTCCCCGCGTTCGATGCGCACAGGGGAGGATGTCCGCGTCTCAATAGCCGATAAAATTGCATCTTTTCTGTCATAATTCGGCATATAATGAGAGAATTCTTTCATTGCCCGGATAAAGGTTTCCTCCAATGGTTCCGGCAGCAGTCCGCGCAGATTGCACAGACAGGCCGCGCCCTTGTGGCAGCTCTCAAAGGAACCGTAGCGGACGGACGGGATATTGGCGCAGTAGTCTCCAAACAGCTGCTGGGGGATTTTACCGCCGCCCAGTGCAAACGCCGCCTGTTCGAGCCGTTCCTGAAACAAAACGCCGCCCAGTGTGTCGTCCCCGGCGTTAAAGTCCTCCGGGGTCACGGTGACAATAATCGCGCTGTTGGCGTTTGCGCTGCCGCGCGCGCTGTAACTCATACCGTTTACCGCCAGATATCCCGGCACGGAGGACGCGTTTACCACATATCCCCCCGGGCACATACAAAAGGAATACACCCCTCTGCCGTCCGGAAAATTGGCGGTCAATTTGTAGGCAGCCGGGGGCAGCTTTCTCCAGTATCTGTCCCCGTACTGTCCGATTGATATCTCACGCTGCGGGTGTTCCACGCGAAACCCCACCGCAAAGGACTTTGCCGCCATGGTAAGGTCCTCTTTTTGCTTTAATAATCGAAACGTATCTCTCGCGGAGTGACCGATCGCCAATACCATACAATCCGTGTCAATCCATTCTTCGTGATTGACCTCTACGCCTGTGAGCTTTCCTCCCTCACTCCTGTAATCGGTCATGCAGCATTGGAAACGGTATTCCACGCCGCGCTCACTCATATACTGCCGCATATTGCGCATAATTGTCATCAGGATATCTGTGCCGATATGCGGCTTTGCCTCGTATCGAATCTGATCTGGGGCCCCGAATTTTACAAACGTTTCCAGCACGAACCGGCTGCGCCCGCAGGCGTCTTTGACGAGCGTATTGAGTTTGCCGTCGGAAAAAGTGCCGGCGCCGCCCTCCCCAAACTGTACGTTGGAGGAGGGAGAGAGCGTCCCGCTCTCCCAAAACCGCTCCACATCTAAGCTTCGCTCCTCGACCGGACGGCCGCGCTCTAAAAGAACAGAAGGGATGCCGGCTGAAAGCAGTGTGTAGGCGCAAAACAAACCGCAAGGCCCCATCCCCACGATCACCGGCTTTTTCGCAAACATTCCCGCGCTCTGCGGCATAAGATACCGTTTGGGTGAGACAAACGACACATTTTTATCCTTACTTATTTTCTTTAACTCTGTTTCCCGCTTTGTGGTGACATCAACCGTATAGACATAATATACTTCCGGTTTTTTCCTCGCATCAATCGAACGCTTTGCAATCTCATAGGTAAATCCCTGTCTGTCGGAAAGCTTTAAAATCCGCGCTATTTTTTGTTCCAACTGCGCAGCCGTGTGGCAGACGGGCAGTTTCATCTGATTAATCCGAATCATCCGTTCTCCTTTTCCTGCTGCTCTTAGGGGACACGCCCTGACTATTTTGGGGTACATGGACTTGTCCCCTAAGAGCGCCCTTTCGCATACGCTTTCCGTGCTTGCCTGACTGCGCGGCATGCAGCCCCGCCACATAGCCGCTTGACCATGCCCACTGGAGATTATAGCCGCCGCAGCAGCCGTCAATATCGACAACTTCGCCGGCAAAATATACGCCCGGTACAATCTTAGACTCCAGCGTGACGGCATCAATCTCTGCGGTGGATACGCCCCCGGCGCACACCTGAGCGGCGTCAAACCCCTTGCTGCCGATAACGTCCACGCGCAGGCCGCAGATGGTCTTTGCAAGCCGATGCATCTGACGTTTTGTCACCTCGCCTGCCGCCGCATGGAGAACAATGTCTGCCTCACGAAGCAGCACACCGATCAGTTTTTTGGGCAGCAGGCCAACCATTGCCTGTTCGGCGTCTTTGGCGCGCCCATGTGCGGAGGCGTCTAAAAAGCGCTGTGAAAGCAGCGCCTCCATCTCGCCCGCCGTCCCTATCTGCGGCAGGAAATGTAACAGCGCATGTACTTTCTGTCCCCGCTTTAGCGCTTTTGTGGCAAAGCGGCTGACCTGAAAGACAGGTATACCCGAAATGCCATAGTCTGTCAGCTGCAGCTCTCCCTGCTCGGTCGCAGTCAGTCTCCCGTCCACATACAAAGATACGACAATTTCTGCACGAATTCCTGCAATCGCTTTAAAAAATGACTGTTTTCCCTGCAATTGTACTAAAGCAGGTACAATATCTATGACAGAATGACCAAGTTCTTCTATATATGGCATCATGCTCCCGTCGCTTCCCGTTTTGGGGGAAGCCATAAGCCCTGGCGCCAACACAAGCGAGCGGGCAAAAAAACGCTCCCTGTTAGTCTCTATGCAAAATCCTATCTTTTGTTGTGCGATATTTTTTGTCTCCTGCAATGTAAAAATTTCAACACCGCTGGCGTCCGCCTCCATCCGCAGGACGTCTAAAACGGATGCCGCCTGTTCGCTGGCAGGGTAATAATAACCGTTTCTGCACTTTGGGTAAACGCCGATCTCCTCAAAAAAACGCAGCGTTTCCGCGAGGCCAAACTGCCCAAATACAGGCAATACAAATGCAGGGTCTTCTCCCTGGTAATAAGAGACACCCTGCTTCGCATTGGTATAATTACATTTGCCGTTTCCGGTGGCGAGAATCTTCTTGCCCACCCGGTCCATATGTTCTATGACTGCGGTTTTCGCGCCCTGCCGCGCCGCAGTAATTGCCGCCATCAAACCAGCCGCACCGCCGCCGATCACCGCAACATCCGTACTTATCATATTCCCTCTTTTTTCCGTACTGTCTCGTTTTTATTACAACAATCTTTAGTATTCTAGCATATTTTACCACAAGATTCAACTGCATTCCTTTTCATTTTTGTCCGCACATGCAGACGAAACCTTCGCTCACTTAACTGGAATAATTTTCGAGGAAATCAAATAACTCCCGGTCTGTCTCAAACCAGATGCCGTCTTTGGCCTGTTCCTGAAGCCACAGGTCCAGCTCGTCACAGCGAATATCCGTCTCCAGATATACCGTAGTACCGTCCGCACGGTAAACCACCAGCTTGCCGTCCTCCTCTTTCATAAAATAGGCTGCCCCCAACGGCGCCGCCATACTCTCCCTAAGCTGCTCCTCATGCTCCTGTGAAGCAGCGGGCGTTTGCGCATTCTCTCTTTGCTCCATTTCCGCGACGATTAGCGGGGGTTCACTCTGTTCGGGTTGCCGGAACAACAGCACAAGGCCGGCAATCAGCCACGCCAGGACTGCAATAAAAATACAGATACTGATCGATTTTTTCATGTTGACCTCCTACTGTCGGTGAAATCATGATATTATTCTACCAGTATCTGCCTTTTCTTATAAATTATACATTTCTTTCACATAGACGCCTTATTTGCGCAGGAGATGGAAACGTTTGGCAATGCGCACTAAGGATTTGCCTTTCGGAAACTTTAAAAGCTCGTGCTCCGTCATGCCTTTGAGCAGGAATAACAAAACCACATAGACGATGATCCCCACCGTAATGGAAAACAATGTGGCAACCGCATTGTTGGGAAGCACCATCATAAGCAGCGTATAACATCCCCAGACTGCAACGCCCATCACTCCCGCCGACACCCCCGGCACGAGAAATGTCTTTTTGATCTCCTGCCGGTATCTGCTGTACTTATAAAGTGACCTGGCATTAAACAGACACATCAAAAGTCCAAATGAGGCGTTGGCGATCACAACCGCAAAAATGTTTAAATCAAACGCAAACATCAGTACCGCCAGCACGATCAAATGAAGTACCAGCGCAACCGCCGCATTTTTCACGGGCTCTTTCATGCGGTTGATGCCCTGCAGCAGACCGTTTGAGAGCGTTGAAAGCGAAAAAAAGATAACGGACACGGCTCCCACCCGGAGCATTTGCGCCGCAATCTCCGTACTGTCAGAAAAAAGGAGCTGCAGGATCGGCGAGGCCAGCACACCCATACCCACTGCGCAGGGAAAGGATATCACACTGATAAAGCGGGTCGCCATATTGATCTCCATCTTGACCTGCTTGATATCGCCGGAGGAGTAGGCGGCAGTCAGAGACGGGACGCAGGAAGCCGCCATCGCCGAGGCGATGGAGAGCGGGACGTTTAACAATGTCTTATATTTCATGCCGTAGATACCGTTCCAGACGCCGTACTGCTCTGCCGCATAACCCTGAAATGCGGCAATGTTCTTATACAGCGCCTGATCTAAGAGCGCGTTGCAGTTATAGATTGTGGTGCTAAGGAGCACAGGAATGATCGTGGCAATCAGCACGCGCAAAATTTCCCGGTAGGTATCTTCCGTGCCCCGTCGCTCTTTTTTCATCTGCCGTTTAAATACTTTCAGATAGATGATCAGTACAAATATGACAAACAAAAGTCCGACTAACGCGCCAACGCCGGTTCCCAGCGTACCGCCGGAAGCGCCGTATGCCGCCGCGTACTGTTCTTTATTGCCCAAAACCGCGCCGATCTTCATGCCCTGCGCATAGAGCACATACGCCGCCCACACGCTGACGACTGCATTGGCGATCTGCTCTAATATCTGTGATACCGCACTCGGCATCATGGTACCCAAACCCTGAAAAAATCCCCGGATAACTCCGAGCACTGCCACGATAAGCAGCACCGGGACTAACACCCGCACGGCAAAAATGCTGTAGGGCGTTTTCATGATGACATTGGTGATAAAATCCGCACCGAAATAGAGAATGGCCGCAGCCACCGTTCCGGTCACCGCGCCAAACAGAAGCGCGCATTTTAAGATACGATAAATATTCCTGCGCCGCCCCTGGCTCAAATTGGCCGAAACCAGTTTTGAAACTGCGAGCGGCAGACTATATGAAGAAATAATTAAAAGTATATTATATATTTCAAACGCTGTGGTGTAGTAATCGTTTCCGGTATCGCCAATGATGTTGTTTAGCGGGACACGGTACACCAGTCCGATGATGCGGCTGATGATGGATGCCACCGCAAGGATTGAGCCCTGCATCAAAAAGCCTGCACTGCTTTTTTTTCGTCTTGTTCCCATAAAAGGCTTATTCCTTTCCTAAATCTTTAACCGATTAGGGCGCTCCCCTAAATCACGCCGTCAATCTCTGGAAATATGCATTTTACTTAGAATCTCCTCCTGCTTTGCCTCCATAACTTCTGCCTCCTCTGGCGTCATATGGTCATAGCCAAATAAATGCAGCATGCTATGTACGATCAAAAATGCATATTCTCTTTTTTCACTGTGCCCGTATGCGGCCGCCTGCTCTATCACGCGGTCAACCGATAGTACGATATCGCCCAGCATAATCTCCCCCGAGTCGGGATTAAAGTTATCGTCATACGATTCCTCCAAATGGGTGAAATCTCCTGCTGTCTCATAGGAGAGCAACGGAAAAGACAACACGTCTGTGGGCGCGTCTACCTGCCGGTATGCGCTATTGATCTCTTGAATGCCGGCGTTGTCCGTCAGTGTCAGATTGACCTCAGCCTCATAGGGAAAGTCCTCGTGCTCAATGGCAAAGACTATGATCTCCCCCGCCAATGTTTCACAGTCAAACGGCAATGTTTTCTCCGTCTCTTTCTCAAAATGAAATGTCATAAATAACCATGCCTTTCTCTCAACCTGCAGACTTTGGGCCGCAGGCACAAAGTTGCGTGTGAAATATTAAAAACGGCTATCGAGCTGATTTTAATAACTATATGATTTTTTCTTCTTTGACCAGGTATTCGCGTATCTGTAGAAAACGGTTCATGCTAAGCCCCGACAAGTCATAGATACCAGTGGCCGAAAACTCGTTTAACGTCTGGTAGATCACCATATCCTGATTCCACTGGCTTTCGAGGTCTTTGCGGTTTTGCAGTACTTCCATTTTCTTCACCAGCCCGTCCACCATATGTACGATAGCCGATTCCGGTGTGGAGGGCAGCTCCAAATCGCCGTTGTACTCACTGATCACCCGGCAGATATCTTCGGGGAAACACTCGCGCTCGGCAATCTGTTGGCCGCTCTCTGCGATAGCATCCCCCTCGATCACCCCAATCCGGTAATAAAAACCGGCGACCGCGCACAATCTCTCGTCCGCCCCAATCACGGCGGCGCAGCGCGAAGCAAGCGTGGATACCCGCAGAGCGTGCTCGTACTCGGCTTTGGAAAAATTGCCTAGCGCCACCCGCAATGAATAGGTTTCTTCCATCAAACGGCGATATTTGCGCTCCAACTCTTTACTGCGATATGCGGACACTCTCTTTTGTACAGTCAGCATCAGATAGTCCAAGATAATTCCTTCGATGGCTCCATACAGGTAAAGATTCAAAAAGACTTTCTGATAATTGAGATAATAGAATATTCCCGGCAGCAACAGCGAGATACAAATCAGCATAATATGATACCAGAACGTGTACTTGATATCCTCCATAGCCTTGGCGACCATACAGCCAAACAGCGTCAGCAGACAATATAATACCAGCTCATAGCTGGAAGTCTGAAAGCCCAGACAAAATATCGTGCAAAAGAACAGATTGGTACAGAGCGCAATCTCTACGTTGGATAATGCCACCATACATACGGCGGCAATGAGCGCAGGGCGGATAAACTCGGGAAGAAACATGCCCGCTGTCATCACAAGCGCCGAAATCGTGTAGCCTGCGGCAGCTTTTCCGAAATCACTTTTACTGTTGCCGGACAGCGTGCGATGACTGCGGTTATATTCCAAAGAAAATACGAAAAGTGCAAAAAAAATCAGGGAGAGCACGGAGAGCAGAACAATTTCATCCAGCCAAAGACGGCGATAAAGACAAATTCCCGCTGTGTAGCCGCAAGTGACAAGAAATATAATGATCAGGCTGACTACTCTTTTTAAGTTCATGCGATCGTTCATGATCTTCTCCTGTTCTCTGTCCTTTTTCTGGCTGCGCTCTTTAGCGCCGCCTTTTTATCGTAATCTTCGTATGCTTTGACAATCTTCTGGACGATGGGATGACGCACAACATCCTGGCTGGTAAGCGCACAGATACCGATCTCGTCTATATTCTTTAGCACCTTAAGGGCAATATCAAGACCCGAAGCCGCGTCCGGCGCCAGATCTTTTTGCGTGGCATCTCCGGTAATCACAGCCTTAGAGCCAAAACCAATACGCGTCAAAAACATCTTCATCTGTGCCGGCGTGGTATTTTGTGCCTCGTCCAGGATAATAAAGGCGTTGTCGAGCGTGCGCCCCCGCATATAGGCGAGTGGCGCCACCTCAATCAGCCCCTTTTCCATGTTTTTCTGAAAGCTCTCAGCCCCCATAATCTGATAAAGCGCATCATAGAGCGGCCGCAGATAGGGGTCGACCTTACTTTGCAGATCACCGGGCAAAAATCCCAGCTTCTCTCCGGCCTCGATCGCGGGCCTCGTGAGAATAATTCTGCCGACTTCCTCATTTTTAAAGGCCGTAATCGCCATCGCCATCGCCAGATACGTCTTTCCGGTTCCCGCAGGTCCCAGGCCAAAAACAATCATTTTTTCCCGGATAGCGTCGACGTACTTTTTCTGACCGATGGTTTTGGGCTTCACCGGCTTACCGTTCATGGTGTGGCAGATGCAGTCACGGTCAATGTCGACGATCGCAGAAGCATTGTCCTCTTCTCCCAGCGCGAGGGCATAATCGACATTCTGCTCGGTGATGGCATTTCCCCGTTTCGAGAGTTCAATGAGCTGCAAGAATACATCCGCCGCGCGATTAACGCGCGCTTCGTCTCCCAGCAGCTTCATGCCCTCCCCGCGCAGCACGACCGTGACGTTTAATGTGCGCTCTATTTTTTTGATATATGCATCAAACTGTCCAAATACATTTGCCATATGCTCTATCGGGACATTGATCGATCGTTCATTCAGACTCATCCGTATCCTGCACCTCTTTGTCGGTAATATCTATCCTTTCTGTCGGCTGATAAGAAACGATCGACTCTAACGCATCAATCGTGCCTGTCACCACATAAGAATGATTCTTTCTCTCTATCATAACATTTTTTCCAATAATTTGAATACCCTTTTCTTGTAATTCATGCAAGTAATTCTTAAGATTTTTTGCGGCAAGCGTTTTTGCCTCCTCTTTGGTATACTGTGCCTTTGTCTGTCGATACTCCTCATAGGTCTGTTTGACGAGCGAGACCGGCAGATAGAAATTATGTGTAAAATGTAACTGTGCCGTGTCGGAGACGACCGCATAATCGTCAAATTTCGGTTGAAAGAATGGATTCTTAATCACTTTACCGCACACTTCCAGCTGGTAATCCGTTCTGACGTTTCCGGTTTTTTCTTTTTTTATATAATCAATGGGAATCTCATCCCTATAGTCATATGTAACTTTTGCAATAATATCCGCATCACAGCTGTGGTATAAATATTGCTGCAGCTCTCCGCTGTCATTTAACAGCTCCATCCTGCCGCTGACTAAAACATCTCCCTTTGCGACCTCGCTGCCGATACCCGCAAGCGGCGTGCCGGCTCTCGTCACCATCTGTTCGATCGTACCGTCTTTGGCAGCGACGATATCGTACACCTGATCTTCTTCCTTTTGGTAGCTTTCTTCCGGCAGCAGATTTTCCTGAATACTCACCGTCATCTTCGTGCCGTAGATCTGTATGGAAGTCCAGATCACATCCGCGTAGGCGCTGCGCAGTTCTTCCTCCAGGGCAGCGCAGTTAATCTCGCTTTTTTTTGCCCCAAAAGCGCACTTTTGTTCTTTCAAAAAATCCAGCACCATCTCTTCTGACAGATAGGAATTGCCGGTCACTTCTATATTCCAGATAAATCCGGACAGATAGTAAAGAAAGCCGCAAAACAGCAGGATTCCAAGCGCGTACACTTTTCTCCGGCGGTAGCGGAATAGGTAAAACGGTACTCCATGGCGGGAGAGGATGCGAATGTGTGTCCTCGTTTTTCGCAGGATAGGCTTTAACTGCTTAAATCCCCAGACACTGATGCAAAAACAATAGCCGCCCTCGCACGGCTTTAGATTCCAGACAAGAATATCCCGGTTTCCGCACAGATTCAGAAACCGCTCCGGCGCATATCCTGTCAGCTGTACATAGACGTAACCTCTTAAGTACTTCATCAGAGAAAGTAGCATGACACGTTAGCTTTCATACTGGATACAGTCGATAAATCCAGTAATTTTCATTTCCTCGCTGGTATAATAATCCACTGCAAGACGAGTGCCGGATACGATAATCCTGCAGGTTTTAGTCTGAATCCTCAGAAAGGAATCCCCGTATTCCAGGATTCCTTTATAGTTGGATATATAAAGTTCTCTCCGCCCTGTCACAGTGAGCATCGGCTCCCCCAGCAGCAGATCCCGCGGTAACTCTAAAGTATTGACTACTTTTTCCCTGACTGGTATAGCGGTATTGGACTGATTTGTTTTTTTCCTCATACCAGACTATATGAAAGGCGCGCTGCTTTTATGCACCACAAAGGCTTCTTAATTTATATAATCTATGATGACAGGCCGCCGTTTTATCGGCTGCACACCGATCTCGTAGGCAGACTGCACAATCTCTGACGCGGCCACAACTTTCTCCTCCTCATTGCCGTATATGACGGCAAGCGTCTCACCCTGTTTCACCTCGTCTGCGTTTTTCTTTTGCAAAAGGATTCCCACCGTAAGATCGATCGCGCTGTCTTTTGTCACCCTGCCGCCGCCCAAAGCCATGCAGGCGCTGCCGATTTGTTCGGCTAAAATGCGGTGCACATAGCCTGACTGCGGCGCCAAAACTTCTCTTTTCATTGCTGCTTTCGGAAAAAGACCGGGATTAAAAACCGGCGCAAAGTCTCCCCCCTGGGCAGCCACAAACGCCGCCAGCTTTTTTTGCGCGCTCCCGTCCGCGATTACCCGCTCCATTTGCGCCAGGGCATCCGTATCATTTGCGGCTTTTCCTGCTGCTTTTAGCATCCGCATCCCCAGGGCAAATACTACCTCCTTAAAATCCTTCGGTCCGTTTCCCTTTAATGTCTCGATCGCCTCCATGACTTCGAGGGAATTGCCCACGGCATATCCAAGCGGCTGATCCATATCGGTAATCACCGCAGCGGTATGTTTTCCGGCCCGCCGACCGATGGATACCATGGTCCGCGCAAGCTTCTTAGCATCCTCCACACTCTTCATAAACGCGCCGTTTCCGGTTTTGACGTCAAGCACGATGGCGTCGGCGCCACAGGCAAGCTTCTTGCTCATGATGGAACTGGCAATCAAAGATATCTCATCTACTGTGCCCGTGACATCACGCAGTGCGTAAAGCTTTTTGTCCGCCGGAGCTAAATCTGTAGTCTGTGCGGCGATAGCCATGCCGATCTCATTTACATTATGGACAAAGACATCTTTGGCAAGCTCCGCGCGAAACCCGGGAAAAGCCTCTAATTTATCGATCGTGCCGCCGGTATGCCCAAGCCCCCTGCCAGACATCTTTGCGACCGGAACCCCCAGCGCCGCCATGATCGGCGCGAGCGCCAGAGACGTCTTATCCCCCACGCCGCCGGTGCTGTGCTTGTCTACCTTGACGCCTGTGATCGCGGAGAGATCGATGACTTCTCCGCTGTCTCTCATCGCGAGCGTCAGGTCCAGTGTTTCCGTCTCATTCATACCGCGAAAACAGACCGCCATCATCATCGCCGCCATCTGATAGTCAGGAATCTCCCCCTCGGTAAACCCCTTTACCATATAACCGATCTCCTCCGTTGTCAGAGCTTCCCCATGTTTCTTTTTTACAATCAGATCATACATCCGCATTGTCATTCCCCCCGTCTATGCGCGCATCCTGATGTCGCTTGTCACTATAGTTGATATTCTAACAAAACAGCACACAAATTACAATCAAAAAGAAAAAGCCCCTCCTCCGGGACGGAAAGAAAGGCGTTCTTTTTTTGGCCAGCCTGTGATTACCTTGTTCTTCTGGCAACTATTTTATTGGATGCATGCAGATGTTTTGGCACGTTCGGATGTTCATCCTCAAACACATAAGACTGAAACTGTAATATTTCCCAATCGGTATATAATTCTTTGATCTCTTCATCCTTTGCCAGACCGATTGCAAATGGCGCAATATCCTCGGAAGCCGGAACCGTATCAGTAAATATTTGCATGATATGAACTCCGCCGATAGTTGTGTGCTCTTTTGCGGTGTTGATAAATTTTTTCCACGCATCTTTATCAACAAAATGTAACGTTCCAAAACATAGAATCATATCATAAGTTTTTTGAAATTGGTAGGTAGTTAAATCCGCCACAAATGCATTTACCTTTGTATTCGTCCATTCACATCTGCGTTTTAACTTTGCAATCCCATGTTCAGATAAATCAAAAGCATCGACAAGATACCCCTTACTGGCCAAATACAGCGCATTTTGGCCTTCTCCGCACCCCACCTCCAATATGTTTGAACGACTGCCAATCAAATGCTCAAATTCGGTAACCGTCCCATTAGGCTTATTGGAAAATGTAATGGTATCTTCCTGCTGATATGCATTCTCCCAAAAGGGAACGAGGTCTTTACTCATATGATGTCCTCCGTTTCGATGGTTTCTGCCTAGTATGTTACATAATCGTAGGTTATTAGCCAAGTTATTTAGATGAATACCTATGGCTCGTGGATGCATATTTATTCTATCTAAAATATTATAACTTTTTGTTTTCCTATGAGCAAAAGCGGCATCCATCGTGTCGTTGGTG
>CAJTYI010000041.1 GCA_910584215.1 uncultured Roseburia sp.
GCCGGATATCAGGGAACACCATGCAAGGTATATAAAAGAATCTGACTGGGAGGCCATGCTGCAGGCGCTGAGTGAATTGTCGCCCGCATATTATGCGGCGTATGATCTTGTTTTTTCCCAGGAATACCTGTATAATTATAATATTTTTATTGCCAAGAAAAACTTGCTGAAACAATATTGTGAATGGCTTTTCCCGATTCTGGAACGTATTGAAGAGCTGTCTAGGCCAAAAGGAAGTCAGCGGGCCGATCGCTATATTGGATATATCGGGGAGAATTTATTGACGTTATATTTTATGTATCACCAAAAAGATTTCAACATAGCCCACACAGGGAGAATTATGTTGACCTAGGATTTTAATTGAGAAACCGCGGAGAGTGAAGATGAATTTTGAATTGACAGCGTCTATGATGTGCGCCAATTATGGCAATCTGGAAAAAGAGGTAAAGGCACTGGAAGAGGGCGGGATTGACTCGTTCCATATCGACATTATGGACGGCCGCTATGTGCCCAATTTTGCCATGTCTCTGAACGACATGGCATATATCGCGTCAGCGACGACAAAGCCGCTTGATGTGCACTTAATGATTGAGCATCCGAACAACAATATACATATTTTTCTGGAAAAACTGCGCAAGGGCGATACGGTATACATCCATCCGGAGGCAGAATATCACCCTTCGACGACGCTGCAAAAGATTATCAATGCCGGCATGACGCCTGGTATCGCCATCAATCCGGGGACGAGTATTGAGACCGTTATGGAGATGCTTAGGATTGTAAAAAAGGTGCTTGTGATGTCGGTCAACCCAGGCAACGCCGGGCAAATGTACCTGCCGTATGTGGGGAAAAAATATACGAAGCTGCTGGCGTTAAAAGATGAGATGCATTTTGAGATCTACTGGGACGGAGCCTGCGGCGCGGACAAGATCAAAGAATACGCGCCGAAAGGCGTAAGAGGCTTTGTGCTCGGCACGACACTGCTGTTTGGAAAAGACGCGCCGTATGGGGAGACAATCAAAAATATACGGGAGTTGAAGTTTTAGGGGGATGAGGGTTATCGCTGTAACGAGTTCAACAGTAAAAGGCGCTGAAACATAAATATGAATCAACGCCTTTTTTGCTTGCCCTGTCAAGGGGGGAGCGTATGTCTCTTTCTTCAGTTGAAAGAGAATTTGTTATGATAGGTGATACACGCGCTTATTTTGCCAGTAGCAGCATAATCTGATTACTTCTCTCCACAAATTTAGTCATGGCGTCCACGGACAGCGGCTGGTTGGACAGCACTGCCAGATCGTAGAGCTGTTCGCAGAACATCGGTGTATGCTCGGAATCTTTGTGCTCAAAAATATATTTTACGAGCGGATGGTTTGCATTTAAGGTCAGTGTCTGGTCTGCGGCAAACATATTCGCATCCATGCCGCCCATGGAGTACATCCTCATCATATCCTGCATGCGGCGCCCTTCCTCGGAGAGCGTGATGATCGAGGAAATGTTCTCATTTTTCAGCTTTTCAACTTTAACAGTCAATTTCTCGATGTTCAGCGCTTTTTTGAACACTTCCGTCAGGGTGTCGGTTTCGTCCTTCAAGTCCGCGTCATCGGTCTCGTCTTTTAAGGACTCTGTCAGGTCGGCGTCGATGCGCATAAATTTGTACTGTTCGTTGCGCTGCTCTAACTGGGAGATGAACGAGGTATCAATGTTGTGGTCTAAGATCACGGCCTGCATATTCTGCTCTTTAAATAGCTTAATATACTGTCCTTGCTGATTGCGGTCGGTCACATAGTAGATGATCTTGCGAGCGTCTTTCTCCTCTGCGGAATCGTCCCCGTCGTCGATAGGATTGCCGTTTTCATCCACTACTTCCGCCTCCACTTTGTCGGTGTCTACAGAGTCGGCAGAGGCCTCATTGGCATCGGCGGTGTCCGTGCTTTTAGCGTCCTCTTTGTCTTTCTCTTCTTTTATCAGAAGCTCCGGCAAGGTCAGATAAGCGTCCTCAAGATTCTTAAACAGGATATAGTCGTTCATCTTATCGCAGAACTTGGTATCTTTTAAGCAGCCAAATTTGATGAACGGGCTGATATCGTCCCAGTACTTCTCGTAGTTTTCCTTTTCCGTCTTGCACATACCGATTAACTTGTCGGCAACCTTTTTGGTGATATATTCGGAGATTTTCTTTACAAAGCCGTCGTTTTGCAGTGCGCTTCTCGAAACATTTAACGGCAGGTCCGGGCAGTCGATGACGCCCTTTAACAGCATCAAAAACTCGGGAATGACTTCTTTGATATTGTCGGCGATAAACACCTGATTGTTGTACAGTTTGATCGTTCCTTCAATGGAGTCGTACTCGGTGTTGATCTTTGGGAAATAGAGGATGCCTTTTAAGTTAAAGGGATAATCCATGTTCAGGTGAATCCAAAACAGTGGCTCCTTATAGTCCAAAAATACTTTGCGGTAAAAAGCTTTGTAATCCTCGTCGGTACAGTCGTTGGGATTTTTGTTCCAGAGCGGGTTGACATCGTTTAACGGAACCGGCCGTTTGACAATTTTTAATTTGTCCTTAGCCGGGGAGACTTCCACGATCTCTTTCTCGCCGTTCTCATTTTCTTTTTCTTCGGTCTTTGCCTCCTCGTGGATGGTCTCTACGACCGTGTCGGTATCCAGTTTGTCCGCGGCGTCGATGGTCTCATACTGTGTCTCGGCGTTTGCCTTGCTCAAAAAAATCGGTGTCGGCATAAACGAACAATATTTCTCAATCACCTCTCTGGCGCGGTACTCGTTGGCAAATTCGAGACAATCCTCATTTAGGTGGAGGGTGATCTCTGTGCCGACTGTTTTTTTGGTGCCGTCGGTGATTTCATATTCGGTGCCGCCATCGCAGCTCCAGTGTACCGGCGCCGCGCCCTCCTGATAGGAGAGAGAGTCGATGCAAACCTCGTCGGCTACCATAAAGGCAGAATAAAATCCGAGACCGAAGTGGCCGATGATTTGATCATCGGTAGACTTGTCCTTATATTTTTCAATGAAATCGGTGGCGCCGGAAAACGCGATCTGGCAGATATATTCTTCGATTTCGTCGGCGGTCATGCCAAGTCCGTTATCGATAAATGTAAGCGTTTTGTCTTCGGGACTTACGATCACCTGAATCTGCGGCTTAAAATCAGACGGCAGCGTGTACTCGCCGATCATATCGAGCTTTTTTAATTTGGTGATGGCGTCGCAGCCGTTGCTGATTAATTCGCGATAGAAAATGTCATGGTCCGAATATAACCATTTTTTGATGATCGGAAACAGATTTTCACTGTCGATCGAAAGGCTTCCCTGTTTGTTTGCCATAATGAAATACTCCTTTTTATAAATATTTTGCATGTCTTGCAATTCTCTGATATAAATATTAAAACCGAACGAGAAAAAAGTCAATAGAAAATTAGCACTCTTTTGAGAAGAGTGCTAACAACTGAGGGAAAAATGCCGCAAACAAGCGGTTTATCTGGATTTATTAAATGTTTCTAAACTGTCGGGGCCGGACATCGCTGTGCGGAAGGTGCAAGAAAATGCAAGCATTTCATTCGTTCCCGAAACATATACTGAGTAGAAAAGGGGCTGTTGCTCTTAATAATCAAGGAGAGCGGATTTGAGAAATATCTATTATGGTTACAGGGGAGTCAGAGTCCGTTACTTACAGTTGGCGCTAAGCCGTGCGGGATATCCGTTGAATTTAGATGGTATTTTTGGAAATCAGACCTGTGCGGCCGTGGAAGAATTTTATGGCACTTTTGGGTCGTGCAGCATAGAGGGGCAGGCGGGGGAGCGGCTGCTTCCCTATTTGAGAGGATACCGGATAAACGAAGCGGGAAACACCGTCTTTTATCCGTTTCCGGTGGTTTCCGGGAGAGTGCCATATTCATCCTTTTTGACAGGATTGGTGGTGGACGGTTTAATCAAACGCTATCCCATGATCGAAACCG
Organism: uncultured Roseburia sp.; assembly: GCA_910584215.1. Lineage (GTDB taxonomy): Bacteria > Bacillota > Clostridia > Lachnospirales > Lachnospiraceae > Roseburia. Next base: position 3,969 of record CAJTYI010000041.1, read on the forward strand.
GAAGCATCGGAACGAGTGTGATGGGGCAAGAGATTACATATCTCAAAATAGGACGCGGGGAAAAAGAAGTGTTTTACAACGCGTCGTTTCACGGAAACGAGAGCATCACAACGCCGGTGCTGCTCAAGTTTGCCGAAGATTATGCCAGCGCCTATGCCGCGGGCGGAGAAGTTGGCGGTGTGTCGGCGGCGCTTTTGTATGACAATTATACGCTCTATCTGGTACCGTTAGTCAATCCTGACGGCGTGGACCTTGTAAACGGCTGGCTGGACCGCGGAGCCAGTTTTCGCGGGGCAGAGGCGATTGCGGCGGATTATCCAATGATTCCTTTCCCGTCGGGCTGGAAAGCCAACATTGAGGGTATTGATCTGAATCTTCAGTTTCCGGCCGGCTGGGAAGAGGCGCGGGCTGTGAAATTTGCCGCGGGCTTTACCTCCCCGGCGCCCAGGGATTACGTCGGGGAGGCGCCGCTTACCGCACCGGAGAGCACGGCGGTCTATGAATTTACGAGACAACATGATTTTTCACTGATCCTTGCCTATCACACACAGGGGGAAGTGATTTACTGGAAATATTTAGATTATAATCCCGTCAATTCCTATCAGATTGCCCGCTATTTTGGCAGTGTCAGTGGATATACGGTTGAGGAGACGCCGGCTGCCAGCGGCTATGCGGGGTATAAAGACTGGTTTATCCAGGAATATAACCGTCCGGGATACACGGTCGAAGTAGGGCGCGGCATCAACCCCCTGCCCATGTCTCAGTTTTCTTCTATCTACGAAAAAAATATTGGTATCCTGGTAGGAGGAATGACAGAGATCTGACAGAGGGAAGCGCTTTAACCGTGTAATGGGTTGTGGAAATGATGCGGATGCTTTTGCATGAGGCGACGACAGGCGCAGACAGGGAAAGATGCAAAAATCCGCAGAGGATATTGTACTTCCCTGTCCGCGCCTGTATCAGAATAAGAGAACAGTCGTTTTGTCGGTGGACATATGGAGAGATACCGGGCAATTGCGGTTATTTTGGGATGAAACAGCGGTTGGCCGCAGCGAGCATCTTTTCCATTTCACCGTTTAAATCTGTCTTGTATGTCTTTTGTTTTTTTTCATTGTCCTGTACGTCTTTGTCTGTGCGTTCGACTTTTTCTTGTGCCTGCTGCTGTTCTTTGTCCAGTGTTTCGGTGCATTCATTTTCCACCATAACATGCATCTGATAGACGCCTTTTTTGATGCGTTCGGCCTCTTTTTTGCATCGCTCTACTTTGTTAAGCTGTCCTTGTTTAAATTCTTTGTAGTCTCCGATCAGCATATAAAACCTCCTGTATTTTAGAAAAGTACCCGCCCTTAGCAGATGGAAAGAGCGGATATCGTTTCTCATGAATCTTGTTTTTATTATCGTCATGTCCCGCCTGCATGATAATAGCTTTGAGGCGCTTAAGTGACCAATTGTAGCAACTGGATGCTGTGTTGCGGATAAACCAAAGCCCAAACGACTGCTGCGCGCAGCCGCAGACGGCCGTCAGGTCTGAAATCGTAACGTGAAATCTGACATAAGGGACATAATCTTTGCATAAGAGATTATAATAAAAGGTAGAATGACGGTAGCAGCGGAGAGATACCACTGTTGCGGACGATTCATAACAGATTAGGAGAGTGTAATATGTGTACTGCTGCAACTTATATGACAAAAGACTGCTATTTTGGACGCACGTTGGATTATAATATTTCTTATGGCGACGAAGTTGTGATTACGCCGCGCAATTATTGTTTTTGTTTTCATCAGGTGGGGATCATGCGCAGCCATTATGCGATGATTGGCATGGCCCATGTCGAGGATGACTGCCCGCTGTATTATGAGGCGGTCAATGAAAAAGGGCTGGCAATGGCCGGTTTAAATTTTGAGGGAAACGCACATTACTGTAAGATCAAGGAGGGGAAATATAATGTGGCGCCCTATGAATTTATTCCCTGGATATTGGGGCAGTGCGCGACGGTTAAGGATACGCGGAAGCTTTTAGAGAAGCTTAATCTTGTGGATATCCCGTTCTGTGATAAACTGCCGCAGGCACAGCTGCATTGGATAATTGCCGACTGCAAGGAGGCGATCACGGTGGAGGAAACCGAGAGCGGCGTTCACATTTACGATAATCCGGTCGGCGTGCTGACTAATAATCCCAATTTCGGGGAGCAGATGTTTCAATTAAACAATTATATGTATCTGTCAACCGGGGAACCGAAGAATAATTTTTGCAGTAAACTGCCGCTCAAACCATACAGTCATGGGATGGGAGCGATGGGGCTTCCGGGGGACTGGTCTTCCCAATCGCGTTTTGTCAAGGCGGCGTTTTCCAAACTAAATTCAGTTTCCGGCGATTCGGAGACCGAGAGCGTCAACCAGTTTTTCCATATTCTCGGTACGGTGGAACAGCTGCGGGGCTGCTGCAGTATGGGGGACGGTGTATATGATATTACTTTTTATACCTCCTGCTGTAATGTGAACAAGGGTATCTATTACTATACGACCTATGAGAATCATCAAATCACAGCGGTGCATATGCACAATGTAAATCTTGGAGGCTGTTCGCTTGTGTGTTATCCGCCGGTTAGAAAAGAGCAAATCTGGCTGCAAAATTAATGTTGTTCGCGATCGCAAAATGCGTTATACTATGTCATACAGGATAATGAGATAGGTATGGTTATTTGTATGGACTGGTATCAATATGATTGGGAAATGGTTCCGGGGGAAGGTGCAAGGCTGCTGCGTGTCAGAGGGCCGCACCCCTGTCCGGCGCTGCCAGAGCAGTTAGACGGGGTACCTTTGCGAGAGCTTGGTGATTACTGCTTTGCGCCGCAGGGGCGGCTGCCGGAGCACTTCAATACGACGGAGACGGGAAAAGATGAGCACGATTTATCCCGGCATACCAGGAACTGTCCGGAGACATGCCTGCGGGATATCGGCGGCAGTTATCTGGAGCGGCTGGTATTGCCGGATTCCCTGCGGCGTATCGGAACATATGCATTTTATAATTGTAAGCGGCTTTCGTCTCTGACGATCGGTAAACGGCTTACGGACATTGGCAGTGACGCTTTTATGAATTGTCACCGGTTAAGGGAGATACATCTGCGGGCAGCGCCCAAGGAAAAGACGGGGGTGCGGCTTATGTTGGCGCAGATTTCGCAGGATTTGGAGGTATGGTTTGAGACAGAGGGAGCGCCTCTGGCGGCGCTCTTTTTTCCGGAGTATCATGAGACTTACGATGAGATCGCGCCGGCACACCTGTTTGGTCGCCATATTGTCGGGGAAGGATTTCGCGCCCGACAGTGTTTTGACGAGGGTGTGGCGGACTTTAGACAGTACGATATGATTTTTCCAAAGGCGTGTGCCGAAGAGGAACAAGAGACGCTCTGCGCGATCGCTTGGGACAGGCTTCGTTACCCGATGGAACTGGAAGAGAAGCCCAGACAGATATATACCGATTATTTGAAAGGACATAGTGTATCGCTGCAGGAAAGGCTTGTCAGGGAGCGCGACAGCGGGCAGCTCATGTTGCTGGGGGATATGGGATTTATCGCGAGAGAGGAGGCCGAATCTTGTATCCGGCTCGCATCCTCGGCAGGGTGGGCAAAGGGAGCCGCAGAGCTGATGCGCGTGAAAAGCCGCTGGTTTCCGCCGCAAGAGGCCGTGACGCGATATACATTCGATGATTTCTGAGAGGATTTTAAGGGAGTGACAGACCGGCGGGCGGTAAGTTCATTGACATCTTGCAAACGGTTGGCGTTAAAAAGAAAGATTTGGTACATGTTAGGAGTTTGGTAAGACTATGGCACATATTAAGACGCAGGAGGAGTGGGAAAATGAGATGGCGGAAAAAATACTTTCCCATATCCGAAGTGAACTATATCTGGAACTTCGCTTCTTTCAGCTGGCCTTGGCGGCGCTGCCGGTGCGGGCAGATGCTGCTCTCCGAACGTTTGCAACAGATGGAGCGGTTCTTTGTTTCTCTTCGGAGCAGGTCTTACGTTTGTTTGAGAAAAATCCTCTTTTTTTAAACCGCGCTTACCTGCACAGCGTATTGCACTGCCTGTTTTCGCATCTGTGGATAGTACCGCCGGAAGTGCCGCAGCGCAAAGCCGGACAGGATACGGCCGAGTGTTGCGATCTGCAGCTTTGGCATGTCGCGTGTGATATCATGGTGGAATGTACGATTGATGGCATGGATAAGAGCTGTACCAGGCGCGTGCTAAGTTGGAGCAGGCAGAAGATGTATGAGGCGATGGAGCAGCAAAAGGAGCCGCAGTCTGCGCTGACAGTCTATCGAAGGCTCAAACAAATGTCCGCGGCAGAGACGTTAAGTTTACAGAAAGAGTTTTATACAGATGATCACCGCTATTGGCCGAAGCGGGAAGATGGCAGCGCAAACATGCAGCAGGCAGCCTTGAACCGTAAAAAATGGGACAGGTTATCGAGACAGATTAATTTGGAACAGGAGAGACGGGGAGGGGCGCCCGATGAGGGAGAAGCACTCTGTTATGCACAGCTAAAGGCTATAAAGGCGAGGCGCAGCTATCGTGATTTTCTGCGGCAATTTGCGAGACGCCGTGAGGAACTTCACGCGGATATACAGGAGTTTGATTTGACTTTTTACACATACGGCCTGCGGCTGTATGGCAATCTGCCGCTGATAGAGCCGGTAGAAACCCGAGAAGTCAAAAAAATCAGGGAATTTTTGATTGCGATTGACACCAGTTATTCCACAAACGGGGAGTTAATCAAGCAATTTTTGCGGGAAACCGCGCAGATTTTGCGGGAGAGTGAAAGTTATTTCGCCGATTCTGTGATAAGGATTTTACAGTGCGATGATGCGGTGCGCAGCGATACCGTGCTTGCGGGACGACGGGAGTTGGAACAGTTTTTGGAGCGATTCGAGGTGTCGGGCGGCGGCGGAACAGATTTTCGTCCGGTATTTGCCTATGTTGACAAGCTGCTTTCGGCAGGGGAGTTAAAAAATCCGGGCGGCCTGATCTATTTTACGGACGGATTGGGGACTTATCCGGCCAAGCGGCCCGCTTATAAAACCGCGTTTTTATTTTTGAAAGAGTACGACGAGACAAAAGTGCCGCCGTGGGCCATAAGGCGGCGCATAGAGCCGGAAGCGTCAGGCGGGAATCAGACGTTTTATATTGCGTGAGCGTGAGGGAACGATAGAATATGATAAGCAGCGTTTTATCGCGTATTGTGCCTGTACGAAGCGAAAGGAATGGACATCATTATGAATATCAGAGAGGCAAAAGAAGAGATTAAAAATACGGTGCGCGCCTATCTTCTCAAAGATGAAGCGGGAGAATACCGGATTCCTTCGGTCAGACAGCGTCCTGTTTTGTTGATGGGGCCTCCGGGTATCGGCAAGACGCAGATTATGGAACAGGCGGCCAGGGAGCTTCGCATCGGCTTGGTGGCATATACGATCACCCATCACACGAGGCAGAGCGCCGTGGGTCTTCCGTTCATCCGCCAGGAGACGTTTGACGGGGAAGATCATTCGGTGACGGAGTATACCATGAGTGAGATCATCGCCAGCGTATACCGAAAAATACGCGATAACGGCCAGCGGGAAGGGATTTTGTTTATCGACGAGATCAATTGTGTCTCTGAAACGCTGGCCCCTACGATGCTGCAATTTTTGCAGTGCAAGACCTTTGGCAATCAAAAGATACCGGAGGGCTGGGTGATTGTGGCAGCGGGAAACCCGCCCGAGTTTAATAAATCTGTGCGTGAGTTTGATATGGTGACATTGGACCGCGTGCGCTATCTCACCGTTACGGCCGATCTTATGGTCTGGAGGGAATATGCAAACCGCCAGCAGATACACGGTGCAATCTTAAGCTATCTGGAACTGCGCCCGGCACATTTTTATCAGGTAAAGACGGATGTGGACGGGATGCAGTTTGTGACGGCGCGCGGTTGGGAAGATTTGAGCAGCCTGATGAAAGTTTACGAAGAGCTGGACGTGATGGTGGACGAAAACGTGGTGCGACAGTTTTTGCACCACGAAGAGATTGCAGCGGATGCCGCGGCGTATTTTGCATTATATCGAAAATATCAGGATGATTACGGGATCGCGGATATATTGGCGGGCAATGTCAGACCGACGGTGTACGCGAGATTGGAGGCGGCCGCTTTTGACGAGCGCGTCAGTGTGGTGAATCTGCTGCTTGACGCACTCCATCTGTGCTTTCGCGAGACGGCGGAACAAAAGCTGTTTGCGGACCGCTGGTATGCGTTTTTAAAAGAGCTTCGTTCTGCCATCAGAGGACAGGACAATCCTAGCGAGTGTTACCGCGATTTGCTGCGGCAGAAAACGGCGGAGGTTTCGCGGATGAAAAACGGCGGATGCTTAAGCAGCCGCGAGGAAAAGAGAGAGCGTCTACTGTGTGATGTCTTGGCAAAAGATGCGCCGGAGTTTGTGCCCGGGGATGACGAGAACACATATTTTGCCGGATGCAGGGAGAAGTTTGCGGTGCAGACGGCTCGTCTGGAGTGTTTGGAACATGAGATGGAAGATAAAATAAATCATGCGTTTGATTTCATCGAGACAGCGTTTTTAAACGAGCAGGAGCTGGTGATGTTTGTCACAGGGCTGACGCTCTCGGAGGACGCGGCGCTCTTTTTGGCGGAGCATCCCAACGAACGTTATCAAACGTACAGCGAACAGTTGCTGCTGGGGACAAAGCGGGCGGAACTTTTGCAGGAGCTAAGAAGCGGCGAATCATAAAAGACAGATACGGTCTGGTGACGCGTTATCAATGAAGATGCGGGACGAATATGGGAGGTTATCATGTTATCATCAATGGAATTGCAGAGTTTACTGCGAAGAATAGATCACAAGGGTTATCCGGCCTACAAGGATACCAGGGGAAGCTATGATTTCCGGGGGTTTGTGCTCTCGATCGACCATGTGCAGGGGGACCCGTTTGCGTCTCCCTCCAAAGTCAGCGTACATATCAAGGGAGCGCAGGCAGGGTTTCCCAAGGAGTATTATAAAAAAAGGCATTGCAGGATTGCACTGCAGGATTTGCTTTTGCGCCATTTCGCGAGGGAGATCGAAAAGGTATCCCACAAGGCGGGCGGTTCCGGCAAAAGCGGCCTTATGGCGGTGAGCCGGCCAAGACAGGAGATCTTAGAGCGCAGCGCCTGCCAGATAACGCCGGATAACGGCAATCTCACCGTGCGCTTTGAGGTGGGTTTTCCGGCGAACGGGCGGACCATAAACGCCAGGGAGTTAGAAAAAATATTGTTCGATTTTCTGCCGAAATGCGTGTCTTTCAGTCTTTATTATAAAGCGTTGGACGAAAAAGAGGTGCAAAGATGCGTATGGCTGGCGGAGGACCAGCAGTATATCAGAGAGCAGCTTGCGGTTCAGGGGCTGACTGCTTTCGTGGCCAACGGCGCCATCCTGCCAAGGGAGTCGGGTGTTTCCGGGCGGCCGATGAAAGGGGCGGTTGTGTTTGCATCCCCCGCTTCTATGGAGGTAGAACTTGCGCTGCCGCATCACGGTCCGCTTAGGGGCATGGGAATCAAAAAGGGTGTGACGCTGATTGTGGGCGGCGGCTACCATGGAAAGTCAACCCTGCTCAAAGCGTTGGAGGCTGGCGTCTATAATCATATTGCCGGTGACGGCAGAGAGTATGTCATCACCGATGGCACCGCCGTCAAGCTTCGTGCCGAGGACGGCAGAAGTATTAAAAAAACAGATATCTCCATGTTTATCAATCATCTGCCAAATAAAAAAGATACCGTACATTTTTACACCGAAGATGCCAGCGGCAGCACTTCCCAGGCGGCAGCCGTGGTGGAGGCGATGGAAGCGGGGGCAAAGGCATTTTTGATCGACGAGGATACGTCGGCGACGAATTTTATGATTCGCGATGAGCTGATGCAGCGCGTGGTAAACCGCGAGAGTGAGCCGATTACGCCGTTTACGCACCGCATCCGGCAGCTTTATGAGGTTTACGGTATCTCCACCATACTGGTGGCGGGCAGCTGCGGCTCTTATTTTGAAAAGGCTGACTGTGTACTGCAAATGAAGCAGTACATGCCGTATGAGATTACAGAGTTTGCCAAAGAGGAGGCGCGGGTGTTTGCCGGCGAGCAAGGAGGCGCCCCTGCGGAAGAGGCTTTGGCGGCGGCCGAACCGGATGTGCTGCGTGTGATTAAGCCGGACAAAAGTTTTAACGATGCCAGATTTAAGATCAAAACGGGCGGTCTCGATACGATTACGCTCGGAAGGGAGCCGCTTGACGTGCGTTATCTTGAGCAGCTTTGCGACACCGAGCAGTTAAATTATCTGGGCACGCTGATCAAATACATGCAGTGCCATGTCTTTGACGGCAAAAAAACGCTGCAGCAGGCGGTAGAGACAGTGGAACGGCTGATTGCGGACAAAGGGATTGGGGCAGTCTGCGAGGGGAGTTATCTGCCGTGCCATCTGGCAGAAGTGAGGGCACAGGAGCTTTTCGCGGCGATCAATCGTTATAGAAAATTGGCGTTGTGATTACAGAAAGAGGCATTTTCGATGGGCAATACACCAGAAATGAATATGCAAAAACAAATCAATGCGGCTGTGCTCGCCCATGTCGATGCGGGGAAAACCACGCTTTCGGAGGCGATGCTGTATTTGACCGGCAGTATCAGAAAGGCAGGGCGGGTGGACAACCGGGATGCGTTTTTTGACACCAATCATTTGGAGCGCGATCGGGGAATTACTATATTCTCCAAACAGGCCGAGCTGATGGTGCAGGATATGCGCATGACGCTGCTCGATACGCCGGGACATGTGGATTTTTCGGCGGAAATGGAACGCGTCCTCACGGTGCTTGACTATGCGATACTCGTGGTGAGCGGTGCCGACGGCGTGCAGGGACATACGAGAACACTTTGGAATCTGTTAAAGAAATATCGGATTCCCGTGTTTTTATTTGTCAATAAGATGGATCAGCCCGGTGCAGACAAAGAGGAGCTGTTGGCCGAAATTAGGCAGAAGCTGTCTGCCGACTGTATGGATTTTACGGAGGATACGGGCGACGCATTTTATGAAAATGTTGCCACCTGTGAGGAGCCGGTACTCTTGCAGTATCTGGAGAACGGATGGATAGCGGAGGAAGAGATCGCCAGGCTGGTCGGCGGGCGCAAACTGTTTCCCTGCTATTTTGGCTCTGCGTTAAAGATGGAGGGCGTACAGGAGTTTTTGGCGGGATTTTACCGCTATACCCAGCAGAAGGACTATGGCCCAGAGTTTGGGGCGAGAGTATTTAAAATCGCAAGGGACGAGCAGGGGAAGCGGCTCACCTATTTGAAAGTGACCGGAGGCGCCTTGAAGGTGCGCCAGGTTTTAACCGGCGCAAAGAAAGGGGAAGATGGTCAGGCAGAGTGTGACGGCTGGGAGGAGAAGGTAAATCAGATCCGCATTTATTCCGGCGAGAAATATGTCACGGCGGAGCAGATGACGGCTGGGGGAATCTGCGCGGTGACCGGATTGAGTGAGACATATCCGGGTCAGGGGCTGGGAGCGGAAGTTGATGAAGAAACGCCGGTATTAGAGCCGGTGCTCACTTACTGTATCGGACTGCCAAAGGAGATGGACGCCGCGCGCGCCCTGCCGCTGTTAAGACAGCTGCAGGAAGAGGAACCAGAGCTGTCGTTTGTCTGGGATGAGGAGTTGCAGGAGCTTTCGGCCAAACTTATGGGTGAAGTGCAGATGGAAATTTTAAAAAGCCTGATATGGGAGCGCTTTGGTTTTGAAGTTACATTTGGCAACGGCAAGATCTTATACAAAGAGACGATTGCGGACCGCGTGGAGGGGGTCGGCCATTTTGAGCCGCTGCGCCACTATGCGGAGGTACATCTTTTGCTGGAGCCGGCGGACCCGGGCAGCGGGATGCAGTTTGCCGCGGATTGCAGCGAGGATGTGCTGGAGAGAAACTGGCAGCGATTGATTCTGACGCATCTTGAGGAAAAGCAGCATGTGGGCGTGCTGACCGGTTCGGCGCTTACGGATGTCAAAATAACGTTAAAGTCCGGCCGGGCGCACCAAAAGCACACGGAGGGCGGTGATTTCAGAAAGGCTACTTACCGGGCTGTGCGGCAGGGGTTGATGCAGGCGGAGTCGGTGCTCTTAGAGCCGTATTATAGTTTTATCCTGGAGGTGCCGGAGGATGCGGTCGGAAGGGCTATGACCGACGTGGAGCGCATGCACGGTAAAGTATCCTATGACGCTACGCAGGGGACAAAAGAGATGCGGGTCCTTACCGGGCGGGCGCCGGTATCCGGTATGCAGGATTATCAGAAAGAGGTCATTGCCTATACCAGAGGGCATGGAAGTCTGACCTTTGCGCCCGGCGGTTATGAGCCGTGCCACAATGCAAAAGAGGTGATTGAGGCGATCGGTTATGATGCCGAGCGGGATGTCAGAAATACGGCTGATTCCGTATTTTGTGCACACGGGGCGGGGTTTATCGTGCCCTGGAATGAGGTCCCGAAACATATGCATCTGGAGAGTATTTTGACGGAGCGTCTTTCCGATGAGGAAGCGTGGGAGATAACCAGGGCGTATAAGGAAGCCGCTTTCAGGCAGAATGTAAGCAGCGCAGACGGGGACGAACCGTGGATTGGCACGGATGAGATCGACAGAATATTAGCGCAGACCTATGACGCCAACCGCCGCGGCGGCCAGGCGGCGTCAAAAAATCGTTACAAGCTAAAAAGAACGAACGCGGGGCAGGCGGCCGTAACCAGAACTTATAAACCGCAGGTAAAATTGGAGGATTACTTGTTGGTGGACGGGTATAATGTGATATTTGCCTGGGAGGAACTTGGCGCGCTGGCGGCGGAAAATATCGACGGGGCGCGGGGCAGGCTTTTAGACATTTTGTGTAATTATCAGGGGATGCAGGGCTGTCAAGTGATTGCGGTGTTTGACGCTTACCGTGTGAAAGGGCATAAGACAGAAATTTTTGATTATCACAATATTCATGTGGTTTATACCAAAGAGGCAGAGACCGCAGATGCTTATATTGAAAAGTTTGCCCACGAAAACAGTAAAAAGTATCATATTACGGTTGCGACATCAGACGGTTTGGAACAGATCATTATTCGCGGCGCGGGCTGTGACCTGCTCTCTGCCAGGGAACTAAGGCAGAGAATCGAGCAGGGGGAGAGATCGCTGCGCGAACAGTATCATGCCGCGGCAAAGGCGGGCAGAAACTTCCTGATGGACGGCATAGATATGGACAGACTGGAGATAGAGAAAGAAGAGGGATAACCATGTTGCCACAGCAGTTTTTAGAGCGCATGCAACAGTTTTTGGGCGAGGAATACCCGGCGTTTTTGGCAAGCTATGAGCAGCTGAGAGTTCATGCGCTGCGGCTGAATCCGCAAAAAACAGACGCGGAAAGTTTTTTTCTTCAGCGGTTGTTTGGCTTAGCGCCGGTTCCCTGGGCACAAAACGGATTTTTTTATGCGCCGGGCGAGGAGCCGGGTAAGCATCCTTACCATGCGGCCGGTGTTTATTACATACAGGAGCCGAGCGCCATGGCTCCTGTCGAATACCTGTTTTGGGACGGTAAGGCCGGTGCAGTGCCGATGGAGCAGGAACGCGTGCTTGATCTGTGTGCGGCCCCGGGAGGAAAAAGCACGCAGATTGCGGCGAAGATGGCGGGGCAGGGCATTTTGCTCTGCAATGAGATACATCCGGCCAGAGCCAAGATACTTTCCGAAAATATAGAGCGGCTTGGTGTCGCTAACGCTATGGTGACAAATGAGACCCCGGAAAAACTGGCGCAGCTATTCGACGGATATTTTACCAGAATCCTGGTGGACGCGCCCTGTTCCGGGGAGGGAATGTTCAAAAAAAATGAGGATGCCAGGGAGGAGTGGAGTATGGAAAACATTGCCCTCTGCGCCGCCAGACAGGACGGTATCTTGGACTGCGCCGCTTCGATGCTTTCTGCGGGCGGGAAGCTGGTCTATTCCACCTGTACGTTTGCCCCGGAGGAAAACGAGGGAACGATCACCCGTTTTCTGTGCCGTCACCCGGAGTTTGCGATTGAAAAAGTGAAAACATATCCGGGTATGGAGAGCGGCAGACCAGAGTGGTATGAGGGCGCTGTGCGGGAGGTGGCGGACACGGTGCGCCTGTTTCCGCATCATGTTAAGGGGGAGGGACATTTTCTCGCAGTGCTAAAAAAAGCGGGGCGGCGGGAGACGTCGGCGGTCAGCCTGGGCAGCCGCTTTGGACTGGAGAGGGGAATGTCTGATTCGGTCAGGCGGCAGCCGGGAAACGGAGTGTTGGAATGGGAGGAGTTTGCGCACGAAACGCTGCGGGAATCGTTCGGCGGAAATTATATTAAATTTGGTGACCAGTTATATCTGGCGCCGGAGGGCATGCCGTCTACCAGACAGCTTAAAGTGCTCCGCCCGGGGCTGCATCTTGGCACCATCCAAAAGAACCGCCTAAAACCTTCCCACGCGCTGGCCCTTTATCTGCATCCCGAGCAGGTCAGATACCGTGTGGATTTGCCGGCAGACAGCAGCGAGATCAGGGCGTATTTGAGCGGGCAGGCGCTGCAATGGGAGGGAGAAAAAGGCTGGCATTTGGTGACGGTAGACGGTTACAGTATCGGTTGGGCAAAACAGGCGGGGGGTGTCTTAAAAAATCATTATCCCAAAGGACTAAGGATTCATTATGCGTGAGAAAAATCAAATATTTGGCAGGCTGTCTTTGGGGGAATGTCTGACTGACATTTTTTTGCGCGGCATTGTCGAGAAGTATCATTATGAAGAGAAAGACTATGCGGCGCTTGGCAGGGTGGCTTCTGATGTAAGAATATGTATCAAAGATCAGGAGAATTTTTGTGTGAGCTACGATGAGAGGGTATGGCCGACGGGGCGGGATGCGCTTGTGACGCTGACGCTTGGCGCCGGCATCGATCTTTTGCAGGAGCGCTATCACAGTGGGGGACGGTTAATGGAAAGTTATATGTTAGAGAATTGCAGCAGTGAGCTTTTGCGCTTGGGGTATGAAAAGGTGCATCAGCTGATTGTGGAACAGACCGGTATGTATGTCGCGCAGGCGTTCTTTTTTGGCGGCAATGATGAGTATTCGCTCGAGCAGATGGCTTGGCAGCTTAAGGAGCGGGGGATAAAGAATATATCCTGCACAGCGGATTATTGTCTGAGGCCGACGAAAAGTGTTGTCTACTGCGTGAGACTAGGCTTTGAGGAACCGGTTGCAAAAAGTATATGCAGTGATTGTGCCAACAGGTTAGCATGTCGCCAATGCTTTCCGTGACAGATCATGGCGCGGCGGCAAAATGCTAGCTCAAAGGTCTGCTGCGTTTGTCGCAGCAGCAAATCGCGTTGGCGTATGTGTGTCGTGTTCTGTCGCAATCTGTCGAAACATGGCAGATGCGGGAATCTGTCTAACACAAAATGGTGTCGTAATTTGTCGAAACTTGAGATATTATGACAGTAAATGATGAGAAAATTGTCAGATCGGCGTTTTGGGGTGTAAGAACAGAGGAAAATGCGATATACTGTAATTCACGGGGAAAAGGTTTTATGAAAACATGGAAATATCTTATTGGAGGAAATCTGGTATGAGAAAAAAATTAACCATGTTGATTGCGGAAAATAATGAAAGAAACCGTACCCAGTTTCAAAAAATATACGAGGAAGAGTATCATGTATTGATTGCGGCAAACGGCTGTGAGGCGCTGGAAATTCTACAGAAAGAAGATGTGGACATCATGATTCTTGCGTTGGATATGCCATGTGGGGAAGGGGAAAAGGTTATACGGCAGATGAAAAAAAACGAAAGGTGGGAAAATATTCCGATTATTGTGAAAACTGTGAAGTATTCAAAAGCACAAGCCAAGCAGCTTGGTATGGGAGCAGATGACTGTCTAGTCATGCCGGAGGATATGGAGGCGGTGAAAAACAGTGTGGAACATATGGTAAAACACTGTGTCAACAGGCCAAAAGTCTTTCGTTACAGCGAGATGTCGCTGTTGATTATTGACGATGATGCCTTGGCTTGCGAGTTCACAAAATTACATATCAGGCGTTTGGGGATGCGGTATCAGGTGGCTGACAGCGCAGAGCTTGCAGTGCAAATGATAGCGGATGCCATAGCGGCGGACAGGCCGTTTGCTATGTGTTTGATCAATGGGCAGATGCATCAGTCAGACAGCGCGGCTGTGGTGAACAAAATAAGAGAGCGTTTTGACGAAAACCAGCTCTTGATTTCCTGTGTCTGCCGTGAATGCGGCAGTGAACAAGCGTCTACGCACAGCGGGGCCGACTATATCCTGGAATGGCCGATTACGCAGGAAAAACTATACCGATTGATGACAAACGTGCAGCGTGACTTGGAAAAAAAACATGAAAAATATACTTTACAAAATAATCAAAAGGGTTTACAATAAATTTCATTAATAAGACAAAGCAATGACAAGAAGAGTACGTCATGGAATGTCGCAGAGAAGGATGCCCAGGGGAATATTTTGATTTCCACTGTGTGGTGAAAGCATCCGGCAGAAAGTGACCGAAGACCACCTTGGAGCGGCCTTAATCAGGCACGGTGATTCCGTTATAATCACAACGAGATTTTTGTGGAGGAGTGAAATGTTTAACAGAGAGCGATTTCATGAAAGTAAATGTGGGTGGAACCACGGTGAAGTATTTCCGTATAGGAAGCGTTTATCGTCCCGGCAGTAAGTAATAATGGCAAGAGAGCTGTTATTCTTACCGCCGTTTTTTTATTCTCAGGGATATAAAAAAGTATGATAAAGATAACTGCCGCCGCGGCAAGCGTTCCTCGGGACGAGTAGGAGAAGGGAACTTCCCTGCTCGATTTTCAAATGATAGGAAGAGAGAAAGGAAAGGGAATGACTATGAAAATCACATTAAAGGACGGCTCCATAAAGGAGTATGATGAGGCAAAGTCGGTCTATGACATTGCAAAAGACATCAGTGAAGGACTGGCGCGGGTAGCATGCGCCGGGGAGGTAAACGGTGCGCTCGTTGATCTGCGCACCCAATTGCAGGACGATTGTACCTTA
The DNA here is from genome assembly GCA_910584215.1 of uncultured Roseburia sp. Taxonomy (GTDB): domain Bacteria; phylum Bacillota; class Clostridia; order Lachnospirales; family Lachnospiraceae; genus Roseburia. Next base: position 19,088 of record CAJTYI010000041.1, read on the forward strand.
AATATTATTACGGTAAATGACCCGGAAGGGCTTCGTGTAATCCGCCATACCGCCTCACATGTATTGGCGGAGGCCGTGAAGCGATTATACCCGAATGCCAAAGTCACCATAGGACCCGCGATCGACGAGGGATTTTATTATGATTTTGAGGCGGAACCGTTTTCGAGGGAAGATCTCGATCAAATTGAAGCCGAGATGAAAAAGATCATCAAGGAGGGCCATGAGATCACCAGATTTACACTGCCGCGAGCGGAGGCGGTGAAGCTGATGCAGGAAAAACAAGAGCCGTTTAAGGTGGAATTGATTGAAGAGCTGCCGGAAGATGCCGAGATTTCTTTTTATGACCAGGGGGGATTTATTGATCTTTGCGCAGGTCCTCATCTGATGAGTACCAAGGGAGTCAAGGCGTTTAAGCTGACGTCCTCCTCTATGGCATACTGGCGCGGGGATTCTGATAAAGCGCGCCTGCAGCGAATTTATGGCACCGCCTACAACAAAAAAGATGATCTGGCGGCGCATTTAGAGCGCATGGAAGACGCAAAGCGCCGCGATCACAACAGACTTGGCCGTGAGATGGGCTTATTTACCACGGTGGATGTGATTGGCCAAGGGCTTCCGCTGTTTACGCCAAAGGGAACAAAGATGATTATGAAATTGCAGCGGTGGATTGAGGATATCGAGGAGAACGAGTGGGGATATGTCCGCACCAGGACACCGCTTATGGCAAAGTCCGATCTGTACAAAATTTCCGGCCACTGGGACCACTATAAAGAGGGGATGTTTGTGCTTGGGGATGAGGAGACAGACAAAGAAGTCTTTGCACTTCGCCCGATGACTTGCCCGTTCCAGTATTATGTGTATAAAAATGAGCAGCACTCCTACCGTGACCTGCCGATTCGTATGGGGGAGACGTCGACTCTGTTTCGCTCGGAGGATTCCGGCGAGATGCACGGATTGACCCGTGTGCGCCAGTTTACGATCTCCGAGGGACACTTGATTGTGCGTCCCGATCAGATGGTGGAAGAATTCAAAGGATGTCTTGCGCTGGCAAAGCATTGTCTTACGACGCTGGGGGTGGAGGAAGATGTGACCTACCATCTTTCCAAATGTGACCCCAATAATCGCGAAAAATACATCGGTGATCCCGAAGTTTGGGAGCAGACGCAGCAGCACATGCGCGATATCTTGAACGAGCTTCAGATCGATTTTGTGGAAGATGTGGGCGAAGCCGCGTTTTATGGACCCAAGGTGGACATCAATGCCCGCAATGTGTACGGCAAGGATGACACGATGATTACCATACAGTGGGATGCACTGTTGGCGGAACAGTTTGATATGTATTTTATCGATGAGAACGGCAACAAGGTGCGGCCGTATATCATTCACAGAACGTCCATCGGATGCTACGAGCGCACGCTCGCATGGCTGATTGAGAAGTACGCCGGCAAGTTCCCGACCTGGCTGTGCGCGGAGCAGGTAAGAGTTCTGCCGATTTCTGATAAATATAGCGCTTATGCAGATGAGGTCGCAAAGGAGTTAAAGAGAAACGGTATTGACGCCACAGTGGACGCGCGCTCCGAAAAGATCGGCTTTAAAATCCGCGAGGCAAGGCTTGATAAATTGCCGTATATGCTCGTCGTTGGCCAGCAGGAGGAGGCGGACCACACGGTTTCTGTCCGCAGCCGTTTCGCCGGAGACGAGGGTGTGAAACCTCTTGGTGAGTTTATTGCAGCGATTGCCAAGGAGATCAGGACGAAAGAAATCCGCAGGGAAATCCCGCAGGAAGAGCGTCAGAATAAATAGAGACTCAAACAGCAAACAGTGCGCTTTTAGAATGGAGCTCATGTTTGACAGGGGGCAGGACATCAGTCCTGCCCCCCTTGGTTTAAGTGTTATACATGATAAAATTTTGCAATTGAGTCCATTTTGGCGCTCATATTGACAAGCAGGGCATCTAAAATAGTCAGCGCCGCCATGGATTCGATTACCACAACGGCTCTCGGCACAATCACCGGGTCGTGGCGGCCTTTGATGCTGATTTCGATTTCTTCGCCCTGCTGATTGATTGTCTGCTGGGGGGCGGCAATCGAGGGGGTAGGCTTGATGGCGGCGCGCAAAATTATATCGCTGCCGTCACTGATGCCGCCTAAGATGCCGCCGGCATGGTTGGTACTCTTTTTCACTTTACCGTTTTCATGGCGGCGGAATGAGTCGTTGTTTGTTTTTCCGGTCGCCTCAGCCACGGCAAAGCCGTCACCGATTTCAAAGCCTTTGACTGCGCCGATGGACAGGATAGCTTTTGCCAGATTGGCATCCAGCTTTTCAAAAACCGGATCACCGATACCGGCAGGCATACCTGTCACGATACACTCTACGATGCCGCCCGAGGAATTGTGTTCTGCCATGCAGGCGTCAAGATATGCCTGGGCTTTTTTTGCGGCAACGGCATCCGGCATATTGACGGAGTTTTGGCTGCATTCCTCTAGATCAAAGCGCGAAGAGTCAATGGAGACGGGGCCGATGGATTTGGTGTAGGCGGCAAGCCGGATGCCGAGCCGGTTTAAGATTTTGACGGCAACGGCGCCGGCAGCCACGCGGCCGATGGTTTCGCGCCCGGAGGAGCGCCCGCCGCCCCGATAGTCGCGAAAGCCGTATTTGGCGTCGAATGTATAGTCCGCGTGTCCGGGCCGATAACAGGTGGCAATCTCGCCGTAATCCCGCGAGCGCTGGTCCTTGTTTTTGACAACCAGGGATAGCGGCGTTCCCGTTGTTTTTCCCTCAAAAACGCCGGATAATATTTCGACCATGTCTGTCTCCTGCCTTGGCGTAGTATATTTAGACTGACCGGGTTTTCGGCGGTTTAAAAACAGTTGAATATCATCCTCGCTGAGTGCAAGACCCGCGGGACAGCCGTCGATGACGACCCCTAATCCCTTACCGTGGGATTCTCCCCATGTGGTGATTTTAAAGATTGTTCCGAATGTAGAACCTGCCATAAGGCACCTCCTGTATATTTTAAAATACCAATGCTTTCTTAGGACAGTAATCTGAACATTTGCCACAACTGATACACTTGCTGTAGTCTATTGTGGGCGCTTCAAAACCGTTCTGGCTTAACGCCCCGACCGGGCAGACATTTACAGCAGGGCATTTGTGATTTTGAGGACAGTTATCTGTAATTATTTGTAATTTTTTCTCCATAAAGCGATCTCCTTTTTTAAATGCGGTTTAGAACAATTATATCATGTTTTGCATAAATGTGAAACGATTGATTCTATTATAAGAAAAAATTAACGAAAGCCTTATTTGCGGTGAAAGCGGATTGCCTTATTTGTGGCAAAAGCGGATATGCTTGAAAAAAAGCGATCCCTTTAGTATAATGGGGCTTGGCAGTATGAAAATTTGACGAAAGCATGTCTGCCAAACAGAGATTTTCAACAAAAATTGGCAGAGGACAAAGCAAAAAGGAAAAGCACATTCATGGAACAATACATGGTAAAAACAGTAAAAGAACCGATTGACTGGTCGGTGGAAGTGCCGGGTTCTAAGAGTATCACCAACCGTGCACTCCTGATGGCGGCCTTATCCGACGGTCCGGCACAGATAGACGGAGCGCTGTTTTCAGACGATTCGAGACATTTTCTCTCTGCATTGCAGGCGCTGGGGTTTGCGGTGGAGGAAGACGAAGCGGCAAAGCGCGTTAAAATTACGGGCTGCCGCGGCACGATACCCGCAAAAAACGCAACGATCCATGTGGGGAGCGCGGGGACCGCGGCTCGTTTTCTCACCGCAATGCTGGGTTTTTCTGACGGCGTATATACAATAGAGGCTTCGGAGCAAATGAAAAGAAGGCCGATGCTGCCTTTATTTGAGCTTTTAGAAGATGTGGGAGCCCGAATTATTTATTTAGAAAAAGAGGGATGCCTGCCGGTGCGGATATATGGGCGCGCATATGGCGCGCAGAGTCAGAGCGGGCAGGAAAACGGCAGGATGCAGCAGCAGCCGCTTACGGTGACATTGGATATCAGCAAAAGCACCCAGTTTTTAAGCGCGCTGCTGTTGATTTCTCCTATGGTTTGTGACCGCGCACTCATAATACAGATTTCCAGTGAAAAAACAGACGGCTCTTATATACGCATCACAAGAAAAATGATGGAGGAATTTGGAGCAAAAACGCAGTTTGACGGGAAAAATTATGTGGTGCCGCAGGGAACATGCTATCACAGAGAGTGGTATGCGGTAGAGCCGGACATGTCCGCGGCCTGCTACTTTTATGCGGCGGCGGCGCTCACCGGCGGCAGAGCGCTGGTAAAAAATGTACATGCAAACAATTCGCAGGGGGACATACGATTTTTGGATGTGCTGCGGCAGATGGGATGCCGGACAGACGAAGGCGCTGAGGGAATCCTGCTCGAAGGCCCCCATGACGGAAGGTTAAAAGGCATTTCCGTCAATATGAATGATTTTTCGGATCAGGCGCTGACGCTTGCGTCCATCGCGCCGTTTGCCGACGCACCGGTAGAAATTACCGGTATCGGACATATTCGCGGGCAGGAATCCGACCGGCTTTCTGTCATGGTAAAAGAGTTGACAAAACTTGGCATCCGCTGTGAGGAGAGAGAGACGGCCGTCACCGTGTATCCGGGTGCGCCCCGTTCGGGTGAGATCGAGACTTACGACGATCACCGGGTGGCGATGTCGTTTTCCCTGATCGGGCTGCGCGTCGAAGGGATTGTAATCAGGGACCCGATGTGCTGCCGGAAGACCTTTGAACATTATTTTGATGTGTTGACGGAGTTGACGACTAGATAATGATAGGTTATTAGCCAAGCTATTTGTATGAATATCTAGAAATAGTGGATGCATATTTATTCTATTAAAACATAGCAAACTTTTTCTTTCCCTATGAATGAAGGCGGCATCCATCGTGTTTTTGGCGCCACAGTCTCTGCTTTTTTCTTCAATATCACAAATCCCGAGGTACTTAGCGCGTGCCTT
>CAJTYI010000042.1 GCA_910584215.1 uncultured Roseburia sp.
CATAGCTGGATGCCCCAAAGGCACGCGCTAAGTACCTCGGGATTTGCGATATTGAAGAAAAAAGCAGAAACTGTGACGCCAAAGAGACGATGGATGCCGCTTTCACTCATAGGAAAAGAAAAAGTTTACTATACTTAATAGAATAAATATGCAGCCATTATTCATAGGTATTCATCCAAATAACTTGGTTAAGAACCTATAGGTTCCTCTCTCTACATCACATTTTTTGCCGTCAATCACGATTGTGGCTTTCACAGGGGTAGTGATTTCATAGCACACCTTATCGCCCTCATATTGCCAAAAAGATGTTACGGTGCCGTATGCGGTGTCCAGCGAAACCCGCATATAACCCAGCCGCCGATCGGGAACCGGCGCTATCGTCACTTCCTGGAAACCCGGGCGCTCTTCGTTTGGCCGGATGCCCGCCGCCACGGAATACAGCCAGTCGACAACGGCTCCGTACGCATAATGATTATAAGAATTCATATCCGCACTCCACAATGACCCATCATCCCTGATTCCGTCCCAATGTTCCCAGATCGTAGTCGCCCCGTGGTTGACCTCATAGAGCCACGAGGGGTAATCCTCCTGCATAAGCAGACTGTACGCTGTTTTGGCATAGCCGTTTTCACTCAGCGCATACAAAAGATACGGTGTACCAACAAACCCCGTTTTGAGCTTACAGCCATTTTGTACGATCATATCATGGAGAAGCTTCGCTGTTTCCGCCACATGGTCTGTGAGGTGAAAATACAGTGCCAACACACATTCCGTCTGTGTCGTGTACTCTGTAAAAGTCTTTTGAAATGTGGACACGATATTGCGGTACAGCGCTTCATATTCCACCATATCTTTTCCCAATACATGCCCCGCTTTTATGAGCAGTTCTGTCGAGTATGCGTAAAACGCGCTGGCAATAAAATTGTCAGGCGTGACGCCGCGGTAACTGCCCTCGGGCGCATCGAGCGCCAGCCAGTCGCCGTAATGCTTGCGCCACATCAAATCGGAATCATCCGCACAGGTCCAAAGATATTCATCGAGACTGTCCCGCGTCATAAAATCTACCCAGCGCTTCATGGCCTCATAATTGCTCTCCAGAATCTCCCGGTCGCCGAACATCAGATACAACTGCCAAGGAATGATAGTCATCGCATCCCCCCAGGCCGTGCTCGAGCGTGTTAAGAGCCAGAAATTGGGAACCGTATCGGGAACGGAGCCATCCTCCCGTTGCTCTGCCCGCAGGTCTGAAAGCCATTTCGCAAAAAACCGCTTTGTATCATAATAATAGCTTGCAGTTTTCGCAAACACTTGCGCGTCGCCAAGCCAGCCCATGCGTTCGTCCCTCTGCGGACAATCGGTGGGAATATCAATAAAGTTGTCGAGCAGAGACCAGAGTGTATTTTGGTATAGTTTATTGATCTTCTGGTCGCCCGTCTCGAGATAACCGGTACGCTTCATATCTGAATAGATTGCAACGGCGGTAAAGTCCGCCGCATGGATATCACCGGGATACTCATCTATTCTGACATACTGGAATCCAAAATAAGTGAAAAACGGATGGTAGGTCTGATGCCCTTCGCGGCAGATATATGTAAGCTTTGACTTCGCACTGCGATAATTCTGTGTATAGAAATTGCCCTCGGCGTCAAGCACTTCGGCGTGTGAGAGGACGATCCGCTCTCCTTCTTTTGCCGTCACGGTAAGCGCCACATATCCTGCAATATTCTGTCCGAAATCTATGACCTGCTCGCCTCTTGGCGTTGTGAATATGCGCACAGGTTTAAGCCGCTCATGTTCCGTTACGATTTCCCCTTCCTGCAAGATTAGCGTATCAACGGAAATACTGCTGCAAACGGCGGCAAATCCAATTTCTTTTATCGGGGCTGACGCATTGTACGTTTCTCCGTCATAAAGATCGGAAAACAGAATGCGGCTGGTGCATACGCTCCATGAAGCATCCGTTATCACACTGCAAACGCTTCCGTCCTCATATTCTATGACAAGTTCCGCTATCACCGCACCCGGTGTTTCATGAATCCGCTTATCATTTTCACTGATTCTTCCCCTGTACCAGCCCTTGCCAAGGCAGATACACAGCCTGTTTTCTTTTGCAAGCATGGCAGTGACATCATATCGCTGATACTGCAATCTCGTCCGATAACTCGTGCAGCCGGGCGCAAGAATAAAATTTCCCACGCGTGTATCGTTTATTTTTGCCTCGTAAACACCTGTAGCGCTGACAAGAAGTACTGCCTTTTTAACCGGTCCCTTGGTGCGGATCTCTTTTGAAAACACGGGGCACACCTCGCCGAGATCTGCGGGCGCACAAATCCATTTTGCATCTGTTATCATCTTTCCTCTCATTCTGCCGTCCCAGCGGCTTAACCGTCCGTCTTTTTCTGTGGAAGCCCCCGCACGAGCCTGCGGTAGGCATCCATCGGCATGGGCTTTGCGAAATAGTAGCCTTGAATATAGTTGCAGCCGAGCACGCTTAACATTTCTACCTGGTGCTTTTCCTCGACTCCCTCGGCGATCACCGGCATTTTAAGAGAATCCGCCATGCGGATGACCGACTCTACGATCTTTTCCCCCTTGAGTGTGGAAGAACCTTTGGAAAAGAACTTCATGTCAAGCTTTATCACGTCCAGATCTACATCCTTCAAAACATTGAGGGACGAGTACCCGCTGCCGAAATCATCCATCAAAATCGTAAACCCCATCTTGTGCAGATTGGCGACCGAATCATAGATCACATGAGCGCTGTCAGAAAACATGCTTTCCGTCAACTCCAGATAAAGGTATTTGGGTGAAATATCATATTTTTTAATCAGATTTGAGATCGACTCCAAAAAATGCGGCTGATACAGGTTCATTCGTGAGACATTGACCGAAATTGGCTCCGGTTCCCTGCCCTCATCGAGCTCCTGTCGGATAAATTGGCACACCTTATCCCATACATAGTAATCCAGTTTGGTGATAAAGCCGTTCTGCTCAAATACCGGAATAAACTCACCCGGTGAGACCAGTGTGCCGTCCGGCTTGCGCCAGCGCACCAGCGCCTCCGCTCCGTTCGGGCGGTACTCTTTGAGTTCGTATTTCGGCTGAAAATAGATGAGAAACTCCTCCTGCTCCAACGCCCGGTCCATTTCACTGACGATGCGCTGTTCCCGTTCCAGTTTTTCGCCCATCTCTTTTGTATATAACGCCTGCGACACCATATAATGGCCTTTGCACTGCTTGGCCGCGATACAGGATTTGTCGTATATAACCGATACATCCATATCGTTATCCTCAATGATATAGATTCCCGCCGCCGTGTTGATGTGATAGATATCTGCTGCGTATTCGCGCACACGCCTTTTGAGTTCTTCCAAGATATCTGCGATTTCCTGTACAGATTCAAAGGGTATACAGATACAAAAGATATCGCCGTTTATTCGGCCAAACGTCCCTTCCCTGCCCTTCATAATATCATGAATCTGGCTTGCCACATAACAAATAAGCTTATCTCCGGTTTTCACACCGTAAAAAGCATTGATCATCTTAAAGCACTCGATATCAAAATGAATAAACGCAAATTTCAGCTCTTTCGTCTCGTCGAGCATATCGCGTGTAGCCTGGTAAAAACGCTGCTGATTGTAAATACCGGTCAGCGTGTCATACTCGAGCAGGCGCATCTTATTCTTACTGATAGCGTTCATCACACGAAAACGTATGATTTCCGGTCGAAACGATTTGGGTATAAAATCCCACGCGCCAAGCTCTAAACATCTCTTCTCGTTTTCTACATCATCATCCGTGGTAGCCACGATTATAGGTATGTATTTGTATTCCGGGTGTCTGGCTACCTCTTCCATCACGTCAAATCCGTCCATCACCGGCATCACCAGGTCTAAGATCACCACAGCAATCTCTGATCTGCGCTCTGCCAAAATTTCCAGCGCGATCTTTCCGTTTTCCGCCTCTATGATCTGATAACCTTCCCGCAGGATATCCGACAATGTCAAGCGGTTGAGCCTGCTGTCGTCCACCAGTAAGATACTATTATTTCTCTTCACTCTAACCTCCATGTCACAACTTTACTGTGACTTAAATCAGTGTGGAGAATCCACCGCCGTATATGACGCTGCCATACATGGCGTATTATTGGTATTCTCCTGCGCGAGAAATACTTGTAAGGCAAGTTTAGAACTTCTTCTCACATGAACTTGTTTCACATATATTATGCCTCAGACTACTTTTGATCTTGTTTCACATGTGAACTTGTTTCACATTGATGCCACCTGGCATGAGCCTTAGCCGTACTTTTCACGCTAACCCTTATTATCTATTATAAGAAAGTTTGCGAGAATCTTCAATCATTTTAAAAAAGTTTTGCCAATTTTTTCTAGAAATGTGAAAATTAAATAGGTTGTAACCCTTTGCACAAGTAATGATGCACGTTTGTATATCTTATCCTTAATGCAAATACAGGCTTCCAAGGCCAATTTCAACCGAAATTCACCCTGAAAACCTGTACGATTATATGCAGGAAAAGTTTACAGCGCTGGCTGCCCACTGTCATTTTCAACAGCATGCCTCTCAAGCAAATTATGACAGCTCTAATCTTTTACTGTCTCACGGTAATCTGTGCATGAAGCGTTTGCAGAGAATGAACCTCTCCGTTGCCCGCTTTCTGTACATAGAGGATTCCCTCTGCCGTTGACCGGGCGGCTGCAATCGTGGTCATATAAGGAATCTTGGCCTTGATTGCCGCTTTTCTCAGATAACTGTCATCGTGCTCACTGTCATCTCCCACCGGGGAATTGATGATGAGATCAATCTCACCGTTGGTAATCAAATCCAGCAGATTTGGCCTGCCCTCATAGAGTTTTTTCACCAAATCAGCTTTGATACCGGCCTCCTTTAGCAGTGCGCAGGTGCTTGCGGTAGCCAGTATTTTAAATCCGGCTTCCTCGAAAGCTTTGCCGATCTCAACAACCTCAGCTTTGTCTTTGCGGTTTACACTGATTAGTACCGTACCGCTCAAAGGCAGTTTCGTCTGTGTTGCCTCCTGCGCCTTAAAGAACGCTTCGCCCTCAGAGACAGACAGGCCAAGCACCTCGCCCGTAGAGCGCATCTCAGGCCCTAAAACGGGGTCTACCTCGGGAAACATATTGAACGGGAACACCGCTTCTTTGACACCGTAATAGGGGATGTTCTGTTCTTTAAGCTCCGCCACAGGCGACGGTCTTCCCGTGATATCGGACGTGATAATCTCGGTTGCAAGCGGCACCATGCGGATATTACACACTTTTGACACCAAAGGCACCGTGCGTGACGCTCTTGGATTGGCCTCCAGCACGTACACTCTGCCGTTCTCAATCGCATACTGCATGTTCATAAGTCCGCGCACATGCATCTCCTCCGCGATTTTTCTGGTATATTCTTTTATCGTCGCCACATTCTCTTCGGAAATATGTTTGGAGGGAATGATACACGCGGAATCACCGGAATGGACTCCTGCAAGCTCTATATGCTCCATGACAGCCGGAACAAACGCGTGTGTACCGTCGCTGATGGCGTCCGCCTCGCACTCTGTCGCGTGATTTAAGAAGCGGTCAATCAAAATCGGCCGATCCGGCGTCACGCCAACTGCCGCCTGCATATAGCTGGTGAGACTGTCATCGTGATAGACGACCTCCATACCGCGCCCGCCCAATACATAAGAAGGACGCACCATCACAGGATATCCGATACGGTGGGCGATTGCAAGCGCCTCCTCGACTGTGGAAGCCATGCCGGACTCCGGCATCGGTATCTCCAATTTGTCCATCATGGCACGGAAGAGATCTCTGTCCTCCGCCAAATCGATCACGGATGGCGCCGTGCCTAAAATGCGCACGCCGTTCTTCTCTAAATCGGCCGCCAGATTCAAAGGCGTCTGCCCGCCAAACTGGGCAATTACGCCCACCGGCTGCTCTTTTTTATAAATACTGAGCACATCTTCCAAGGTCAACGGTTCAAAGTAAAGTTTGTCGGAAGTATCATAGTCCGTCGATACCGTCTCCGGGTTACAGTTGACGATAATGGTCTCAAATCCCAGCTTTTTCAGTGCCAGAGAAGCGTGCACGCAACAATAGTCAAACTCGATCCCCTGTCCGATACGGTTGGGGCCGCCGCCGAGAATCATAATCTTAGGCTTATCGCTGCTGATCGGATTCTTGTCCTCCGCATTATAAGTCGAATAGTAGTAGGCATTGTCCGGCGTACCGCTCACATGAACGCCCTCCCACGCTTCCTCAACGCCAAGCGCAATGCGCCGCTCGCGTATCTGCTGCTCAGGAATATCCAACAGGATACTCAGGTACTTGTCTGCAAATCCGTCCCTCTTTGCCTGAATGAGCTTTTCGTCGGCGGGAAGCGCCCCCCTGCATGATAAAAGCTCCTGCTCCTCCTGCGCCAACTCTTTCATCTGTTCGATAAACCATGCTTTCACACGCGTGATCTCGTGAAGTTCCTCGACGGTAGCACCCTTTTTTAAAGCCTCGTACATAGCGAAATGGCGTTCGCTCGACGGAGTAAGCAGCATCTGCAAAAGCTGTTCTTTTGTCAATGCCTCAAGCTTTGGAACCTGTCCAAGTCCGTAGCGCCCGATCTCTAAGGAACGAATCGCTTTCTGGAAAGCCTCTTTATAATTCTTACCGATGCTCATGACCTCGCCCACAGCGCGCATCTGCGTGCCAAGCTTGTCCTCGACGCCTTTAAACTTTTCAAAGGCCCAGCGGGCAAATTTGATCACCACATAGTCGCCGTCCGGCACATATTTGTCCAGAGTACCGTACTTGCCACAGGGAATGTCTTTTAAGGTCAGGCCGGTCGCCAGCATGGCGCTCACAAGCGCAATCGGGAATCCCGTCGCCTTGGAAGCCAGGGCGGACGAGCGTGAAGTCCTGGGATTGATCTCAATCACGATAATCCGGTCGCTCACCGGATCATGGGCAAACTGGACATTGGTTCCTCCGATGACCTGCACCGATTCCACAATGCGGTATGCCTGATCCTGCAGGCGCTCCTGCAGTTCTTTGGAGATGGTAAGCATGGGGGCCGCACAGAAAGAATCCCCGGTGTGTACGCCCATGGGATCGATGTTCTCGATAAAGCAGACGGTGATCATATTACCGTTGGCATCACGCACGACTTCAAGCTCGAGCTCTTCCCATCCAAGGATGGACTCTTCCACCAGAACCTGACCTACCAGGCTGGCCTGCAGTCCTCTGGCACAGACTGTGCGCAGCTCGTCTTTGTTGTATACCAGACCGCCGCCTGCTCCTCCCATGGTGTAAGCGGGACGCAGGACGACAGGATATCCCAGCCTGTCGGCGATCGCAAGCGCCTCGTCCACCGTATAAGCGACCTCGCTGCGCGCCATCTCAATTCCCAGCGCATTCATGGCATTTTTGAACTCGATGCGGTCCTCGCCGCGCTCGATCGCGTCCACCTGCACACCGATTACCTTGACCTGATATTTGTCAAGGATGCCTGCGCTCGCAAGCTCGGCGCAGAGATTGAGCCCGGACTGTCCGCCCAGATTGGGCAGCAGCGCGTCGGGGCGCTCCTTGGCAATAATCTGTTCCAGCCGTTCCTTATTAAGCGGCTCTATATATGTGACATCCGCTGTCTCCGGGTCGGTCATAATCGTAGCCGGATTGGAATTGACCAATACGATCTCATATCCCAGCTTTTTTAAAGCCTTGCAGGCCTGTGTGCCGGAATAGTCAAATTCGCAGGCCTGTCCTATAATAATAGGCCCCGAGCCTATAATCAGCACCTTATGAATATCCGTTCTCTGTGACATGTTGTAACCTCCTGTTTTCAAGTTCCGTCTCTGCAATGCTCATATAAAGGTTGCTTCCGTGCCGAGACAGTTTCAAATTCCCGCTTAACATTTCTTACACTGATGATATCCAGTTTCGCAGTCATTACTTTATTTTACCATAAAGCCATCTGTTTTAAAACCCTTTGTTCATCTTAGATTGACAGAAAAATATTGTGTACCTAACGGATATGATATAGGAACAAACAAAAACCCGCCTGACAGTAAGCGGGTTTTTAAGAATTATTATCCGTTATTTATTGAAATGTGACACTATTGATCATTGATTCAAACAGGGGATTGGCATCATCGCCAAAATCCTCATGGATATAAAAGTCAAATGTAAAGAGAAGATCATCCTTCTGTACCGCAACAAAGGTATTCTGAAAGACACTGCCGCTGCTGTTTTCCCTTGTTAAGAAAACTCTTTGGGCCGGAAATCCTCCCACTGTCGTCTCCTCGATTTCATATCCGCCATCCACATACGGTTCCATCACTGCTTGCAGGTCCACGCCCTCTTCCGGCAAATAGGCATCAAAATACAGCAGAGACATATCCCATATATTGTCTCCCTCATAGCGGGAACTGAGCATATACGAAATCTCTCCATTTTCGGAGATATCCTCCATATCCCACAGATAAGGGTGCGAAAAGCTCATTCCCAATTCATCGTCTGTATACTGCACCATGACAGGCAAAGGAATCTCCGGTTCCTGCTTCATCGCCTCGTCGAGTTCTTCCTGTGTGATTGAAATTTTAGATTCCGCTCCGGTATCGGCAAGAATTTTCTGTGCAGCCACCCTTGTGAGCGGCGCCAAAACCGAGAAATGGTCAGCTCCCTCAATGACATAGCAGTGAATATTTTCATTTTCGGAAGTCCGCTCGATATTTTTCAGATTAGAGGAATTTCCACCGCTTCCTTCTATTAAAAAGGTTGGCGTTTTCACACTGTTGAGCCAATAGATCGGGGAGCGCATCTTATACTCTTCCCGGTTACCGGTGTCAAAGGTAAACTGGGTATTATTATGGTACTCGATCTTATCCACGGCGCCAAAACCAAATACTGCCCGGAATTTGTCGGTGTACTCTGCCGCCAGCAGCGCGCGGGTAGCTCCGGTACTGTGCCCGCCAAGATAAATACGGTCAGGATCTACATAGGGAAGCGATGCCGCATACTCATACGCCGACACGATATCGTCAACCTCACCAAAGAGCGTCTCATAGTTGCCCGGGTTACCGCTCCCTCCCCGGAACGACGGATACATCGTGAGCACGCCCGCCTGCCAAAATGCCGAACCGGTCTGGTCATTGTCCCACTCCGGGTAACACCACGGGAAATCGTCTATGCCATTCCCCCATCCTCCCACGATCCAGATTATCATGGGATGCTTCTGACCGTCTCCTGGGTCGCTGGACACATAAGCCGCCAAATCGCCGACTTTGGAGGGGTACTTTATCAGATCGAAAGCACCCTCCGGCGGTTCCGGTATCGGATCGTCGTCATTTTCCTCTTTCGCCAGTGTTGTCTGGAAGGCGTCATGCACCTCAGCAAAACTCCTTGTCTCTGTTGTTTCACCCTGCAAATCGCTCCCAAGGTCGATCGCTTTGTCGATCACGGAACACGATGCGCTCAGACACATTGCCGCCGCCAGCATTGCCGCAAGGGTCTTTCTAATGATCTTATTTTTCACGGTGAGATTCTCCTTTCAATTGGTTATGATATATGTGTTTGTTTCTATTATATCACCTATATAATTCTTTTCTCAAGCCATCGATATTTCCATTCCCTCATCATCCTCATACATTATGGGAATCTCCGGCTGTCGGAAATCACCATCCAGCTTGTCCAGCCCAAAGTCGGCAAATATCTCTCTAAGAGGTATTTTTCTTTCTGCTTTCTAGCCAAATATTCCACGAGCGTCAGACTGTCGTCCGTTTCGCCAATGTAATGATTCCATTACTTGTTCTCAAAATACAATTTTTCCCCTCTCTTAACTTGTTATTTGCAAGCTGTCCTATTGTGCATCTGTCTATGCGCGCATCTGCCATGTGTCTTCCATCGACTTCTGCCTGCATTTCTCAATGTATTATGAGTTTAGTATAGCATCAATATAAATATTCATCAATTAAATCTGGCACAATTATCCAATTCCTTCTAAACATGATACCTGTAGCACAATTGCAGAAATGTCATTCCAGACACACTGCAGCTTATTCACGCAGTTTAAACGGCAACTCACGCAGTTTGTATTGCCAAAGACTAAAAACTAGAGTAGGATGAGGTAACCTGTAAAACACATTTTATTATTAATAAGGGGATAAGAGCTCATGAAAAACAGAAAGAATGCAACTGCCGCCATCCTGGCTGCCGCGATGGCAGTGACAGGCACCTTGTTGCCGGCAAGCCACATATGGGCAGAGGGAAACCAAACGACTTTCCAAAATGACATAACAGAAAAACTTCCAGCAATGCCCTCTGACATGACAGAGGAGGAAATTGAGAAAGCTGCGATGGTCGCGGACGGAGCAGAAATCATTGACCTTCCAGAAAAAGATGGGGATTACCTCATCTACATGGAGCCGGAGGCGCCGGAAACAACATTGATACAAAACGAAGTACAGGAGATTGCCACGGAGGCGCCGGAGATAATCGTAGAAACAGACCTCTCTGCGGCGGAAGCAAGGGAGTTGGAGGCCAAAAGCCGCCAATCTGAAGAGATTTACATTGAAGAAAATATTTATCTGGATGGGGCCTCCATAGAAAAATTTTCCACAGATGCACCCGATACAAATGCAATCGCCGATGATTCTGATTCCACAGATGCATCATCAGAAGATGACATTTCTTTTCTTGACAATATGGACGCCTTAGAACGTCATAACTGGAAAAAAAACATGCTGGACCAGCAAATGGCAGAGGAGGAAGAAATCGAGTGGAATATACAGATGGTGCACGCAGACGACCGGGGAGAAGAAAACACAGGCGCCCCGGTGAAAGTGGCTGTACTCGATTCTGGCGTGGAGTTTCTCGCCGGATTTCCAGTAAAGCGCAGCATCAACTTGGTAAAAGACGAGCAGGAGCTGCCTTATTACATGAACGACATGACCGGGCACGGCACGGCGGTAGCTGATATCATCCACAGGGTCTGCCCTAGGGCGCAGATCTATTCGGTAAAAGTAATGGATGCGAAAAACCGCGGGCGCCTAAGTGATATCGTTGCCGGCATCTATTGGTGTATTGAACAGGATGTGGATATTATCAACATGAGCTTTGGCACCAGCGTAAAATCCGATATCCTGGAAAAAGCCATCCAGGCGGCAGAAGAGCACGGCATACTGATGGTAAGCTCGGCCGGCAACGGCGGCACAGGCAGCGCAGTGGAATACCCGGCGGCCTTTGACGAGGTCATTGCGGTCGGTGCGGTAGACACGGGGGCAGAGAAAACCGAGGAGAGCGCCACAGGCGAGGAGATCGAGCTGGCGGCGCCAGGGGAACAGATCATGGCAAAAAGCCTGCTGGGGCTTAACACCGTGACCTCGGGAACCAGCATGGCAGCGCCGCACGTTGCGGGGGCGGCGGCATTGCTGATGATGGAAAGCCAGTATCGGGATGCGGCCTTTATCCGCAAGGTGCTGCAAAAGAGCAGCAACCCGCTGGGGGATGGAACATATTATGGCAGTGGGCTGTTAGATGTTTCCTATGCACGGGAACTGCTGAAGGCTTATGAGGAGACTGTCATGGCGGAATGGGATGCGGCCTGGCTGGATGGCGCAGGGGAATTGTCGGCCAATGAAACAATCGGAGAATCAAAGAGTTCCGGCGGTGAAGCAGACAGTACAGTTGAAATTTCCAGCGGCGAAACTGACAGTACAAAAGGGCTTCCTGATAGCAGGGCAGATAGCACAGATGAGATTTCTAATGGTGAAGCAGACAGTACAGAAAGACTTCCCAATGATGAAGAAGGCGGCACAGAAGAGCTTCCGGTAAACAGGAACCCGCAGGCACCGGAAGTTGAGCAGCCGGATATACCTTCTGATGCGCTGGATGCAGTGGTACAGACAGAAAAACCGTTAGAAACATTTGAAGAGATCGATTATGTGGAAGGGCGGTGGAGCAATGACCGGCATAGTGAATGGACAGAAAAACAGGGGAAAAATTTTGGTCTTACAGCAAAGGAAATTACACTGCTGAAAGCAGGAGCCACATATGCGGATGTAAGTGGCCATAATATGAAAGGAGGAACGAGAAAATACTGGCATGGACGGGTAGCAAGCAATTATATAGCCAATTACATTTTTGTAACAAAAGCAGCACTTACCGGCGGCAACGTGAGCAAGCTGAATCCCATCCCGGGTTTGCAGACTGTGCCTACCGAGGCTGGCGTAGAAAAAAGCGTATATCATGACATCAAGTATGGAATGAGCACCGAAATGCTGTTTGGTAGAACATGGAACGATATTATGAATGAAATCGAAGGGATTTCCGGTTATAACGGCCAAAAACGATGGCGGCAAGTATTTATCTATGGATTAGCATTACATCTTGCCACAGATGCCTTTGCACACAGTAGTTACTATAAAACCTCTGATGGGACGATAAAGAGATATCGCCATAAAAATAACGATAATACACGGCCTGATCCTAACTATGATCCAAATTATAGCGCAGATCATATCAAATGTACACCTAACCGCTGGAAATGTGCCTACCATACTGCTGGCACAATAGCTTTAAATTGTGATCTCGAAGCAGCGGGCGATGCACTGGATTTTTCCTCTCGTGGTTATCCTTGTTGGGGAGGATTTTACATGGGCTTTATCTACACCTATGCCAAAGAAGCCGGTGCTGAATACGATATAGCCACATTAAAATATTATTATAAATCTATGCACTGCATACCAGCGAAAGAAGAGCTATAATAGAAGTGGAGGTTTCGTATGACTAAGAAAAAACTATTGTGCACGTTATTGGTAATCTTATTACTGTTTGCCTGCCTTGTGCCAGCTCCTACACAGGTATCTGCGGCAAAGAAAAAAGTCGTAGAAATATCTAGTTTCTACCCTGTATCAAACCCAGATATTTCCAATACCAATCTAATCGTAGAAAGCGGTGAAAAGTTCTATATAGGAGATATGATTTCTGTAAAACTAGATGAGAATGGTATTGATTCATCGTTGTCATATCTTATGGGAAAACATGTTTATTATTATACGTCAACCGAGATGGGAGCGACCTATGTTTCCGACCATCCAGAGATTCTGGCCGTAGAAGAAAACAGCGGCTATGCTGAAACGAAAGAACCAGGCAAAGCCATTGTAACGCTTCGCTGCCAGGACGTTTATGCATCTTTCCCCGTCACAGTAGTAGAAAAAGGGACGCTCAGCGCTGGTGAAGAATACATCATTGAAACATGGAATAAGGCAGGACGCAAGCTGGCCAAAAAAATCCCGGAAAAACTAACGGTAGAAAACGGTTACGATTTATTCAATGCGCTAAAAGCTTATGTAGCTGTTTTTGCGGCTTCGCCTCTTAAAGAAGAGTGCCGAGGAGGCGCAACAGCACAGCGCATGCTGAGGGGATGGAACTCATCCGGCCAATCCATCAGTATGGCACCAGCCTGTTCCTGTTTTGAGCGGGCATATTCTATGATGATTCATTATATAGCGAAATATCACCCTATGTGTGATAAAAAATACTGGACAGCCAAAGACGGGCAATATTTTACAGTATCCGCAACAAAGAATCAGATTACCTTGAAAATGAAAAAGAATCTTACCAAACAGGCACTTTTGGCTTTGTATCTAAATGAATTTGTATGTAAATTAGCCGGATGGGAACCGGACGGGGTAACTACACCATTGGCTATCAGCACAGTTGTACAAAAAGACCGTCTCGAGGCTTGTAGTTATATTGCTAAATACAAAGACGCAGACGAAAGATATACCGGCCACACTGTCACACTTTTTAAACTTAGACGCAAAACGGCTACTGTTACACATGTATACCGCTCGCGTTATAATCCTACAAATGCCAGGCATAAGCACACCAATAAGAAAAAGTTAAACTTAAAAAAGGGGAAAAAATATTGGCTGCGCATTGACACCATGAACTTCTACTGGCCAGGTGAATTTGTTGTAAAGTGAGGGGAAACGTCTACAGAAAACAACAAACAAGGGAAGGCAGATTATAATTGACAGGGAAGATTCTTATGACAAAAAAAGGACTATTATGCATGTTTGTTACAGCTCTGCTGGTGTTCACCGGTCTTATACCGGCCTCAACAGAGGTATCCGCCGCAAAACAGAAAATTACCGATATCACCACTAATGGTGCTGTCATAGTGGAAAGCGGCAGGACATTTTACATCGGGGATATGGTTTCTGTCACGTTGGAGGATAAAGATGATGAAACGTCAGTCCAGGAATTAAATGGGCCATGGGACATTTTTTATACGGCAACCGAGATGGGGGCAACCTATGTTTGCGACCACTCAGAGGTATTGACTGTACAGGAGGAGAGCGGCTATGCCCGGGCAAAAGAGCCGGGCACAGCCACAGTCATGGTTGACTGCCAGGGCGTAATTACCACTTTTCCAGTCATCGTCATGGCCAAAGGGACGCTCCATGCGGAGCTTCAGGAGGGGAAGGAAGATCTTGCAGAAAAGCTGGACGCGGCGGGCAGAAAGCTTGCGAAAAAAATCCCGGAAAAACTGACGGTTGAAAATGGCTACGAGTTAATCCGGGCGATGAAAACATATGTCTCCGCTTTTGCAGATTTCTATTCCACCTATAAATTTAAGAATGGTTTAGGGACTTCTTCTATGCTGATTGGATGGGCCCCTGACAGGGACTTCTACATGGCGCCGTCCTGCTCCTGCTATAAGCGTGCACGCCATATGATGGACCGTTATATATTAAAATACCATCCCATGTACCAGAAAAAATACTGGACTGCAAAAGACGGAACATATTTTAAGGTATCGGCAAAGTCTGACAGGATTACCTTAAAATTAAAAAAGAAGATTAGCAAGCAGGCTCTCTTGGCCCTGTACCTGAATGACCTACGGTATGAATTGGATGGTCTGGGGCCGGATGGGGCGATCCCCCCACTGGCGATCAGCACAACAGTACAGAAGAACCGTTTTGATGCTTGCTGCTTTATCGGTAAATACAAGGACAAAGACGAAAGATACATTGGCCATACAGTCATTACCTTTAAGCTTGGGAGCAAGACAGCGGAAATCACACATATGTACCGTACACGTGCCAATCCTAAAACATATCAGCATAAACACACCCATAAGAAAAAGTTAAACTTAAAAAAGGGGAAAAAATATTATCTGCGTGTTTATACCTTTAACTTCTATTGGCCAGGTGAATTTGTTGTAAAGTAAGTATGACATACTGCACAACACTAAAATTTACAGTGAAATATGAAACTGCAAAGTTAAGAAGAGCTAAAAGACAATGTAACTGATCGTACATCAATTTAACATCAACTGCCGGATTCTTTCGAGGTCCGGTAGTTATTATTTAGTAAAGGAGCTGCGCATTCACCCAGCATAATCAAAGATAAAATATATCCAAGAAAAGTATTTCTTTTTTATGGTTCATAAAAATCCCCGCTTCTTTTATTTCCTAGCAATGCCATCCATCACTTTACAAAACAGAATAGCCGCCAGCGTGCTCACCGCAGTGCACAAAATTGCCGGTGCAATAATTGCCGTCGGGCTGACGCTGCCGTACTGCTGCCGATAACCTATAATATTGACCGGAATTAGCTGCAGTGATGAGATATTGATAATCAAAAACGTACACATCTCCCGGCTGGCGCGGCGCGAACCGGAAAAGTTGTCAAGATATTCTGGATTTCCCTTCTCTGCTTCCAATTTCTCCAGCTCTTTCATCGCCTTTAATCCGGCCGGTGTCGCCGCCCATCCCAAACCAAAGATATTGGCAATCATATTGGTCGCGATATAGCGGCAGGCCGGATGTTCCATCGGAAGCCCCGGGAACAAAAAACGCAACAGTGGACGCAGCCGCCTTGACAATCCGTCAATGATACCGCCCTTTTGCGCAATCTCCATCAATCCTACCCAAAATGACATGACACCCGCCATGGTAATGCAGAGTGTCACTGCCTCTTTTGCAGACTCTAAGGCCCCGTTTGCCACCGCGGGCAGCGTCCCGTGAAAAGCGCCATAGAGGATGCCAACCAGTATCATAATCGCCCACAAATAATTCATATAAAAGTACCCTCAACCGAAACAGGGAATATCACAAAATCCAACGTTCAAACTATAAATGCCTGTTAAACGCAAAATACCTTTGCCATATATCGTGTGAACATGTGATTTAGAGCATCCTCTGCTTTTTATAACTTATATATTCCATTGTTGGCACAAAAATTCCTTATTTATATGATTTAAATCTGTGAAAGTACATCTTGCGTTTGCTAAAAATTCTCTATTTTCAAAGCGGCGTCAACTGGTATCCTAACGGCACGTGCTTTTTTTTACATTGCAGCACTGTACGGATTCGATATAAAACTCCTCTAAAGCGCCTCCACATCCACGCCCGCCAGAAGCTGGTTTTTTCTGATCTCGGCCCCCTGCTCATCGAACAGATAGACACGATAGAGCAGCACACACATTTTTTCACCAACCCGAATCGGCCGCCGCTCCAGTGAACGGTTCGTCTTTAAGGTTACATTATTGACGCGAAGCGTTACCTCCAGATAACTGCCGCGGAACACGATCTCCTCGATAACCCCTTCCTCGCCCGCGCCGATCAGCTTTTTGAACTTTTCATTGTCGCTCTTGAACGCCTCGACAAACTCTGGACGGACGATGACTTTCTTTTCTTTGGGAACTTCATCGTAACCTTTAAATCCCTCGAGATTATCTAAAATAGCAGATGTGCCGATGAATTGCGCTACGAACGGAGTCTTTGGATTCTTGTAAATATCAATCGGGCTTCCCATCTGTTCCAGTCTTCCCTCATTGATTATGATAATATCATCCGCCACCTCGACCGCCTCATCCTGATCATGGGTGACAAAGATACTGGTGATTCCCACTTTCTGAATCATCTCTTTGAGCCATATCCGCAGTTCCTTGCGAACTTTCGCGTCGATCGCTGCAAAAGGCTCGTCCAACAGCAAAAGTTGGGGATTGGGCGCAATGGCTCTGGCAAATGCTACTCTCTGGCGCTGTCCGCCGGAAAGCTGGTTCGGGTAACGTTTTTCCAATCCTTCCAGCCCGATCAAAGAGATCATTTCCATTACTCGCTCATGAATCTTCTGTTTGTCCACTTTTTGTACCTTAAGGCCGAACGCTATATTGTCGTAGACCGTCATATAGCGAAACAGCGCATAATTTTGAAATACAAATCCGATGCCCCGCTTACTCGCCGGCACATCATTGACGATCTTGCCCTCAATCATCACATCTCCGCTATCCTGGTGCTCCAATCCAGCCAGAATACGCAAAATCGTTGTTTTTCCGCTTCCGCTGGGTCCTAAAAGCGCCACCAGCTTGCCTTTCTCGATGCCAAAATTGATACTCTTTGCCGCTTCATATTGATCAAATTTCTTGCACACATCTTTCATTTCGATATACATTGTCATCCTCCAAGCCACGAACTGTTTTTTACACACGCATCTTTCTTATAACACAAGCCGCTTTTTTGATTTCTTTCACCTTTTCTCTATGCGTTGGCTGTTTCTCATTCCTAAATACACAAGCTGCTTCTTTTTCTTGATTTCTTTTACCTTTTCTCTATGCGTTGGCTGTTTCTCATTCCTGATTACACAAGCTGCTTCTTTTTCTTAATTTCTTCACCTTTTCTCTATATCTTTGGCTGTTTCGCTATCCTGATTACACAAGCTGCTTTTTTTGACTACTTTCAGCTTTTCCTTATAACCAAGCCGGTTTTTCTATCTATATCCGGTTTTGAGCAAGTTATCGATCGGCTCGTTTGCCCCGGTATTCCACAATATTTTTCAAAATCAGCATAATCAGCGCCATTCCCACCAGAAGAGAGGAAACGGCAAAAGCCTGTGTGATGGAATCTGCGCTGCCTGCCATATACAGTGCATCAATCTCGAGCGGAAGTGTAAATGTCTTCCCGCGCGCTTTGGACACGGCGTAGACTGCGCCAAATTCACCAAATGCTCTCGCTGCACAGAGGATGATACCGTACAAAAGTCCCCATCTGATATGCGGAAAGGTGATTTTGCAAAAAATTGTAAACCAGGAAGCCCCCATCATGGCCGCCGCTTCCTCCTCATCCCGCCCCTGGGCGTAGAGAACCGGGATAATCTCCCGGGAGATAAATGGAAATGTGACGAATATAGTGGCCAGGACAACTGCCGGAACGGAAAAAACAAGCGCAATATCGGTTCCAAGCAGATCATTGATCCAGTCAATCACAGGCTTTGCCCAACCACTTCGTCCAAATGTCATAATATAAGCCAATCCGGCAATGACGGGCGATATCGAAAACGGAATGTCAATCAGCGTAGACAATACATTTTTCCCCCGAAAGTCAAATTTCGTCACCAGCCAAGACGCGATCAGCCCAAAAATCGTATTGACCGTCACGGCCAACAGCGTGGCAATCAGCGTCACTTTAAGGGCAGACAGTGTATTCGACGCAGTCAAGGCCCTCTGGTATGATTCCAGCCCGTCCTTTAATGCCCGGTAAATAACTTCCAAAAGCGGCAGCACCAGCATCAGCACAAAAAATATCACGCTGATACCAATCAAAACTCCTTTTACTATTTTCTGGCTATGTTCTTTCATCTCAATCCTCCTGACCTCTGAAAATAATCTCTTAACCTCCCTATCGCTGCTTTGCTGCTGCTCAAATTTAGAACAGCCCGTCAACGAAGCAGACACTGACATTCCGCCATGTCTGATTTTCTGCTGCGCTAGGCGTTAGTTCTGCGGCTCGCGATATGCTGTATGATATTGATAAAAAACAGCATTAAAAAGGAGATGATAAGAAGTACAAGCGCGATTGCCGCCGCTCCCTCGTAATCGACATTACCCGAATTGAGTTTTTGCATAATGATATAGGAAACTACCTGCGTGCCATTTTTTTCACTGTTTCCCGAGATATAAATTACACTGCCGTACTCTCCGATACCTCTAGCCAACGCCAGACCAAATCCCGTCAGGAGAGCCGGACGAATCTCTGGAAATATGACTTTCCAGAATGTCGTAAAGCGAGAAGCCCCCAACATGGCGGCTGCCTCCTCATAGGTATCGGGCAGCTTTTCGAGTACCGGCTGTATGGCGCGGACGACAAAGGGGATTCCAATAAATATCATGGCTATGACAATACCCGTTTTGGAGTACGCCGCCTTGATTCCCACACTTTCGAGAAGTCTGCCCAATACCCCGCCGTCGGAATACATTTTCGTGAGCGTGATGCCTGCCACCGCCGTCGGCAATGCGAACGGCAGTTCGATCATCCCATCCATCAGGCGTTTGCCCGGGAAATCGTACCGCACAAGCACCCACGCCAGAATCACCCCAAAAATACAATTGAGCACCGCGGCTGCGAGCGCACAACCTATGCTCGTCGCAAACGCCTGCACGACATTCGGCCTCGTAATCAGATCAATAAATTCTCCCCAGGAGAGGCGAAATGAGTACGCCAAAACAGACGCCAATGGTATTAATATAATCAGGGAAAGCATGGCAATCGTAATCCCCATGCTCAGCCCGAAACCAGGAATAATCGATTTTTTCTTCACTGGTGTGCCTCCTAAATTATCATAGATTTTATCCTAACACGGACAAGCCGAAATCCATAGTTCCAATTCCAGTAGATTTCATCCTAACACGGACAGCCGGAATCCATAGTTCTAATTCCCATAAATTTCATCAAAGATCGCGTCATCTGCAAAGAAATCCTCATACGCCTGATCCCAGCCGCCGAAATCATCAATCGTGCACATGTTTACCGTCAGATCAAAGGTGTCGGCAAATTCATTTAAGATGGTTTCGTCGGAAGGACGATAATAATGTTCTCCGGCCAGTCTCTGAGCCTCCGGCGTATACAAAAATTCCAGATATTCCTTCGCAAGCTCCTGTGTACCGTTTTTGTCTGCATTTTCATCCACAATGGCAACCGAGGGCTCCGCTAAGATACTGACACTCGGCGTAATCAATTCGTACTCATCCGGATATTCTTTTAAGGTCAGAAGCGCTTCATTTTCCCATGCAATCAATACGTCTCCCTGGCCGTTCTCCACGAAAGTAGTCGTGGCGCCCCTCGCACCGGAATCCATCACAAGTACATTGTCATAGATCTTAGAGACAAACTCTTTCATTTTTGCCTCGTCTCCGTCAAACTGCATTTTCGCGTAATACCATGCAGCGAGGAAATTCCAGCACGCTCCGCCCGAAGATTTGGGGTCCGGGGTGATGATCTCCACACCTTCTTTCGTCAGGTCCTGCCAGTCCTGGATTCCTTTTTCATTTCCACTGTGCACCAGAAAAACGATGGTGGAGGTGTAGGGAGAACTATTTCTGTCGAACTCGTCCAGCCAGCCGGCATTAATCAATCCTGCATTCTCGATCGCGGTAACATCATGTGCGAGCGCCAGAGTCACCACATCCGCATCGTTTCCCTCGATGACAGAGCGCGCCTGTGAACCGGAACCGCCGTGAGACTGCACCAGCTCAATGTCATTTCCCGTCTCCTCCTTATAGTGCGCGGCAAACATTTCGTTGTATGCCGCATAAAATTCTCTGGTCGGGTCATAAGACACATTGGTGAAAGTGACCGTGCCGTCATCTTTTTTATTTCCGCATCCGGTCAATGATGTAGCCAAACATGCCACGGTCAATGCTGCAACTGTTGTCTTGCGAATCAAATTAATTTTTCTCATATTTCTCCTCATTTCTGCTTGCGAACGACGTCCGCATCTTTTGCGTCCTATTCACAGCAATTAAGCAAACGTTTGTGTTAATTCTTCACTTGCTAATTCCGGTAAATTGTTTTATAATTCCCTTAAGCACTTATATATTAGCCGAAACTGTAATATTTTGTCAATCAAAAATAAAGCAAACGTTTTCTTTCTGTTTTGCTTGATTTATCACAACCCATAGTTCAAAATAGAGAGACCGGCACAGGTATAAACAGTAATCTTTTATTCTTATCCACAAAACTTTATATTCAGATTGGAGCAACAACGATGTCACTCAAAAAAATAGCGCAAATGACTGGCGTATCACCCTCTACCGTTTCAAGGGTATTAAATAACGCATCATCCACCTGCGCTTCCAAGGAAATCAAAGACAAAATTTTTGCGGCCGCACGCGAAATCGGTTACCGGCCCAATGAGAATGCAAGGAACCTTAAAAACAGCGCAAAAGCTGCGCCCCCGGACAGACACATCAGCATTGTGCTGGCCCGCATCAAGACGTTAGATGCCGATCCGTTCTTTTCTGAACTGTTCCGCAGCTTAGAACTTTCTCTCTTTGAACATCACACCATCATTGATCAGATTGTCTATACAGAGAAAGATTTGACAAAAGATATCTCTAAATCCCAGGGAGTGATCATCTTAGGGCGCTGTTCGGACAAACTGCTCGCCGAAATTCGTTCCCTCAATCAAACGATCGTCGGAATTTGGAGAAACAGTATGGACTTTAATGTGGACGAGGTCGTCTGCGACGGCAAAAAAGCCGCCGAGCTCGCTATGGAACACCTGATCTCACTCGGGCACAGGCAGATTGCCTACATCGGTGACTGCTCCTACGAAAGCAGATATGTCGGTTACTGCAACTCTCTTATTCGCCATAATATTCCGATGAATTATGCGTGGATTAAACAGACAGACCAGTCGGGCGCCTCCGGGCGCGCCGCCTTTGTCGAATTGTTAGAGAACGAAAAAGAATTTTCCGCTGTCTTTTGCGCCAACGACATCACCGCCATCGGCGTGCTTGGCATACTGAAAGAAAAAAACCGCTCCATCAAAAGAAAAATTTCCGTCATATCGATTGATAATATAGAAGAAAGCGAAAACACGTCGCCTTTTCTGACAACCATCCATATTCCGCGCAATGAAATGGCGCACATGGCTGTCATGCTGCTACTCGACCGTATCGCAAAAAAACACACAGAATCGGTGCGGATCGAATTTCCATGCCGTCTGGTAAACCGCAGCAGCTGTTATCCGTTTGTGTAAACCTTATGGAAAGAAATAGACGTAAAGTCGACAACAGCGCAAAACCGCCCTAAAAACAACATGCAAAGCGGGGCGGTTTTGCCTGTCTCATTTCTAACCAAGTTCGGGTTCTTCCATCAAACGGATCTCCTCGGCGCACTTCCCATCCGTCTCAAAAAGAATGATTTCATTTTTCCCTGTTCTCAACAGCGGCGCCGGAATATACAAACGTTTCTGCGGGCCGATTTCCCAGAATCTGCCGATATGAAAACCGTTTACAAAGACGCAGCCTTTGCCCCATCCGCCAAAATCGAGAAATGTGTCTGCCGTTTCTTCCACTTCCAGAGTAAAACGATAAAATGCCGGAAGCCCCTCGCAATAATCTTTCGCAAAATCAATCGTATCCACATGATCGAGCGGCAGGGGATACTGCTGCCAGTGATTGTGCATATGGCCGTTAATCTGCACACACTGGTCGATACCTTTGCGCTGATGTGCAAGTCTTGGACCAAAATTGACACGCCCCATATTCTCCACCAAAATATCAATCGTATCCCCTGGGGTAATGCTCAGGTTTAATTCGTGCTCTTCTAATAATTCTCTGTCATAGAGTATTTTGGCAGACTTCCCCGCCACAAAAATATTTGCCCTGTCGTTGGCTTCCCACAGCCTTATTTTGTCTAAAGTTTCCTCGCTGTGAAGCGTTGAGCGGTACAATATGTAACCGTAATTCTGTCCTAGACGTTCCATAGAACAGGGCGAAACACTCTCTACCGGCTGGCTGATCTCCGAAAGTACGGCAAACAGGCTTACTTTATCCTGCACCTTTAAGCTGCCGTAAGCCTTTCGCTTGATCTGCGTCGAAAACTTTATTTCTGGCAGCGGATGGTACTTGGCGATCACCTTTTGATAGGCATGGTATTTTTCTGTCAGCTGCCCATCCTCTGTCAAGACCGCGTCATAATCGTAGGATGTGACGTCCGGCGTCAGCGCGTCATAGTAATTGGAACCGTTCATGAAACCAAAATTTGTGCCGCCCTCAAACATATAAATATTCACATGGCCCATAGAGAGCATATCATCCAGGTCTTTCACGCTCTCTTCTAAGTTTCCGGTCATATGGCCGCCGTTTCCCCAGTGGTCAAACCAGCCTACCCAAAACTCTGTGCACATCAGCGGACCGCCGTTTACGTATTGTTCAAGCACCGCAAACCTCTCTTTTGTTTTGGAACCGAAATTGCCGGTCGGCAGCACTCCTTCAAGACATCCCCCGTTCAAGCTCTCCGCAAAAGGCCCGTCAGAAGTCACAAGCGGCACCACTACACCGCGGTCAGTCATCATTTTTTTGATTTCTGCCAGATAATTTTTGTCGTTCGCATAATAACCATACTCATTTTCTACCTGCATGAGTATCACAGGGCCGCCGTGATTAATTTGCAGCGGCACGATCTTTTCTAACACCACATCATAATAATCGGCCACATGCTGTAAAAACGGTGGATAAGATACACGGAATTTCATACCCTCCTCCGCCAGCAGCCATGCCGGAAGCCCGCCAAATTCCCACTCCGCACAGATATAGGGCGTTGGCCGCAGTATCACCCAAAGCCCCAGCTGCTGTGCAGTCTCAACAAAGCGCACGACATCAAGTATGCCCTCAAAGCAGAACTCTCCCTTTTTTGGCTCATGAAGATTCCATGGCAGATAAGTCTCCACTGTGTTACATCCCATAGCCTTTAACTTTTCCAGGCGGTCCAGCCAATATTCCGGCACAACGCGAAAATAGTGAATAGCGCCCGATATAATCTGAAACGGTTCGCCGTTTAAGTAAAAAGTTTCTTTGATCTCGAATTGGTTCATGGTCATCTCCTCGTATTTAACCGGCCATTCGTTATTCCTTGATAAGCCGTCTCAATCTTCTAGTGTACTGACCCGTTTATTTTCAGCTAAATGACGCAGAATGAATTTTCAGTCTACAAGGCGGCTGAATGAGGCG
>CAJTYI010000043.1 GCA_910584215.1 uncultured Roseburia sp.
CGAAGACCCGCGCAGGAACGGAGGTTTCTATGCAACTAAATATCGGGATAGTCGAGGATGAGCCCCATTTCACCGGGGAACTCCTAAAACACATCGACCGTTGGCAGGCAGACAACTATTGTGCCGTAAAAGTACAGGATTTTGGCAGCTGCCAGGATTTTCTATCTTGCCGCGGGAGGAAATTTGACGTAATTTTCCTGGACATCCAACTGCCGGACGGGACCGGCGTGGAGCTGGCAAAGACACTGCGCAAGAGCCAGTATAAGGGGGAGATTGTCTTTTTGACCGCATTTCAGGAGTACGTTTTTGAGGGCTACCAGGTGCGCGCCCTCAACTACCTGCTCAAGCCGACCGGGTATGAGCCGGTCAGGGAATGTCTGGACACGGTCTTTTTGGCGCTCAATGACGAGAATTACATATACCGCTACCGGGATGAGATTATAAAAATCCCCTACCACGAAATCCTCTACCTGACAAGCGCCGACCATAGAATCGTCATCTTCTCCAGGGAACGGACCTACCTGCAAACCGATCTTTTGCGCAACGTCATCAAATACCTGCCGCAGCAGTTTGCGCAATGCCATAGAACAACCGTCGTCAACATGCACCATGTCATACAGATACGCAGCAAAGAACTCGTGCTGTCCGATAAGAGCGTACTGCCCGTGAGTGAATCGTACCTGGGCAGGGTCCGCAGCACATTTGTAGCACAGGCCCAAAAAGGAGGACCACTATGATAAAAACCATTTCTTGTAACATTTCGGATTTTCTTGTAAAAAAAGGAGCCAATCCCCAACAGAGGGAAGTATATTCCTACAGCATGGAATGTCTGATAAATTATTTGCTTTCCGACTTGCTGCTCTATGGTACTGCCGCGCTATTTCACCAGCTGCCCGCCGTTTTTGTCTGGAGTGTCAGTTATACCATGCTGCGCGTCCATATCGGAGGATATCATGCTCCCACCCACGCCGCCTGTATTATTTTAGGCACCATATTGGGTATGTGCGGTACGCTGATCAACCGGATATGGCCGCTCTCTGTAGCACTGCCAGTTCTACTATTTGCTCTGATTCTTGCGTATATTATTGTGTTTGCGCCCGTCGTACATAAGAATCATCCGGTCTCCGCCAAAAACAAAAAGAAGTCCAAATGGAAAGCACTGTTTGTCACGCTGCTCGGCTATCTGGCTGCCATTATCATGTACGCTTTTGGCAATCCACTCGCCAATGCCGTCTTGTCCGGTTTTGCCTGTGCACTGCTGCTGGCCCTGATCGCTACGCTTCTTTCCTACTTTACACCAAAGACCCCGTCGCGCTAAAGCGAGATAATTTGCCTGACGTTTTCTTTTTTAAAGAAATATGTTGATTTCTACATTACTTAGAAAACCTTTTTTTTGAGCAAAACATGTTATATAATATAGAGATAATTGAATAAAACTCCTCTGGCAGAGTTTTTCAAAATGATATCGATATATAGAAGGACATACACATGAGAGCTCGAAAAATACATAATCCCTATCTGATTTACACCTTTTTGTTTCCGCTTGCCGCCGTTATGGTCTTTTCCTTTTTTATCTGTTCCGGAAAGTCCATGCTGTGGAAACGGGATGGCGTATATCAACACTACAATGCATTTTTATATCTCGGCTCATGGATACGAACGATTTTAAACACACTCATCAAAGAGCACCGGCTCATCATACCCATGTTTGAATGGGGACTGGGCTTCGGCTCCGACGTGATCACCACATTGAGCTATTACACATTTGGAGACCCTTTCGCGCTCATCTCCGTGATAACTCCGGCCAAATATGGCGAAATCGGCTTTGATCTTTCGATTTTGTTGCGTTTTTACACAGCCGGTCTCGCTTTTATCGCATATGCCAGACATATGAAGTGCGCAGCCTGGAGCACCGTCTGTGCGGCATTGATGTATGTCTTTTGCAGCTACTCGCTCACCGCCGGTGTACGCCACCCTTACTTCATAGCGCCTATGGTCTATCTTCCGCTGGTGTTGATCGGCTGCGAAAAGATAATCAAAAGAGAGTCTCCACTGCCTTTTACGCTATCGGTGTTTTTGACGGCTTTTTCCAATTTTTATTTTTTCTATATGATTGTTATCATTACAATCACCTATGTCGCACTGCGCCTTTTATGCGATAAACAGTATCGCAATATCAAAACGCTGGGATGCTACTTGATTCGCTTTTTCGGATATGCAGTCCTTAGCTGCGCCATGGCGGCGGTTTTACTGCTTCCAAATGCCCTCAATTTTATCGGCAACCCCCGCGTCAATCACTACTATACATTCGACTTACTCTATACAGGAGCGCAATATCAGGCCCTTTGGGGGAGCGCGGTTGGCACGAACGCAGCCGTTCCCTACGCGCTGATCGGTATGGCGCCGCTGTCCTACTTGGGTGTGTCCGGTATCCTGACAGAAAAAACACAACCGCGCTGGACGAAACTCCTGTTGCTGGTCGAGATCTTGTTTTTGATTTTTCCGGCGGCAGGTTACGCGATGAACGGTTTTGGCTATGTCAGTAACCGCTGGGTATTTGCCTGGGCTTTGTTGACTTCCTATATGTTTGCCAAAGGCTTCCCTCTCTTATTCGCTATGAATTTTCGCCGCAAAATGACGCTCTGTGCAGGCTGTGTTCTCTATGTGCTCGGGTGTCTCCTTTTGCCCGGCTCGCACACCAAAGCTACAATGGCTGGCTGCGCTCTTTTTTGTGTCAGCCTCCTCTTTGTACTTTGCGCCCGCCATATTCCAGACATTTCATTCGACAGATTCCACATATCTAACGTGCGGATGAAGCAGGCCGTGACACTGCTATTGTCTGTGGCCTGTGTCTTTACGATGGCATATTACAAGTACCCGTCAAAGGAAGGCAGCTATCTGTCAGAATTTCAGGATTTGGGCAGTGGAAATGGTCTCTTAATTGGCAATCGCTCCGCTGCATGGGAACTCATTGATGACACAGAGTTTTACCGTATTGACAATGACGTGTCAGAAAACACGCAGGCCAACCATCTGATCTCACTGCACCAGAGCACCACCGGTATCTATTGGTCTATCATAAATGCAAAGTTAGTCGATTTCATATGTCAGAACAATGCATACTATCGTATGACCTATTATCTGCAGGGACTTTCTTCGCGTGCATACCTGCTGCCGCTCGCCAGCGCAAAATACTTTGTCGCCGGCTCCTCAAAAGAAGAACAGGGGCTAATTCCCTATGGTTATTCATTTGTGGGAGAGAAAAAAGGATATAGCGACACCTATCGTCTGTTCCGAACCAAAAATGTTCTGCCGTTTGGCTGCACATACGCCAGCGTTATTTCCCGGGCAGCTTTTGAAACACTATCACTGCTGCAGCGACAGCAGGCAATGTTACAGGGCGCCGTGCTGGACACCGACACAGCCGCTGATCTCCCTCTGCCCAAAGCAAGACCCGTCTATGCCGACAAATCCATCCTCTATATGGTCGATTGCGGTGAAAACATTACATACAGCGGCAACACTTTTGTCGCCGCTGAAGATAACGCCTGCGTAACGCTCCATTTCCCTTCGGCGGGAGCAGGCGAATTATATTTACAGATTTTAGGGCTGGATTATCGAACAACCGACAAGAAAAATGTCCTGTTCGGGCTAAACGAGGATAAAAACGCAGCAAAAACTGCTCTGTCCGCCTCCTGCGGCGACGTCTCCGTGAAATATTCGCATTACGCGGCAAAAAGTTCTTACACGGTGGGCAGGACGGATTATCTGATGCATCTTGGGTATTCCAGTGAAGCCCGCACCTCCATTACACTGACATTTGCAAAAAAAGGAATTTATCAACTGGAGCATCTTTCCGTTTTGCTCCAGCCGATGGGAGGCCTCAGCGGACAGGTTCAGAAACTGCGGGATAACATTCTCACGGATGTGAAGATGGACACCAATCAGATTACAGGAAAAATCTCCCTGGACGCCTCCAAGCTGCTGTTTCTGTCACTGCCATACTCGAAAGGATGGCATGTTTTCGTTGACGGAAAGGAAGAAACGCTTCTCTGCGCCAATCTTATGTACAGCGGCATCATGCTCACAGCCGGCAAACACACGGTGAAACTGACCTATCAAACGCCGTACCTTTTCACAGGCGCGGTCATTAGCCTGCTGGGTTTCTTTCTGTTCTCTGTGCTCTGCTGCTGCCGAAAAAAATTGTACCACAGCAAAAAGTGACAGACTGCGCCATATCATCCATATTAAGAAAGGGGTTCCAAATGAAAAAAATACTATTCTTACTCTGTTTAACCGCCACCTCGCTTTTTCACAGCTGCCTTGGCATCGCCCCATTATCGGAGGACGAGGCCGACACAGTGATACAAAACGAAACACCATCCCAAGATGACAAAGCCGATCAGACGGATACTCTCTCCCATTTCCCCGACACCGAGAACCCGCGTGAATCATATGATACCTCCGTCCCCGAACGTCAAACTGCCCTGTCTGCGCTTCACGTCGATGGCTCCAAGCTCGTAGACACTTCGGGCACACCTGTTCAACTGCGCGGTGTGAGCACCCATGGACTCTCCTGGTTCCCGGAATATGTCAACGAGGACTGTTTTAGAGAGCTGCACGAGGAATGGAACGTCAATGTCGTTCGCCTGGCGATGTATACAGCCGAATATAACGGCTACTGCACCGGCGGTTCCAAAGAAGATTTAATCAATTTAGTGCGCGACGGTGTCACATACGCCACAAATCAGAACATGTATGTGATCATCGACTGGCACATCTTATCGGACGGCAACCCCAATCAGTATCTTGCCGACGCCAAAGAATTTTGGAACGATATGTCCGCCGCCTACGGCCAATCTGAGAATGTACTGTTTGAAATCTGCAACGAACCGAACAGTGGCACAAGCTGGGAAGATGTCAAACGCTATGCCGATGAGATCATCCCCATCATACGCGGCAACGGCGCCCAAAATGTTATCCTCGTCGGCACGCCGAACTGGTCGCAGGAGGTGATGCAGGCCGCCGCCGACCCTCTGAGCGGATATGAAAACATCATGTATACGCTGCATTTTTATGCTGCCACCCACAAAGACGACCTGCGGCAAACACTGAGCGACGCCGTTCACAGGGGGCTTCCCATTTTTGTTTCGGAATTTGGCATCTGCGATGCGAGCGGCAACGGCGCCATAGATACCGAGCAGTCAGACACATGGCTCTCTCTATTGGATTTGTATGAAATCAGCTATGTCGCATGGAACCTCTCAAATAAAGAAGAAAGTTCCGCCCTGCTCAAAAGCGGATGTTCCAAGACTTCTGGATTTACCGAGGATGACCTCAGTACATCGGGAAGCTGGCTCTATCAAAAATTGCGTTTGCGCACCGGCGCATAAATTTATATTCCTGTGCAGTCGGGTGGGAGATAACTGTTTCCCTTGCATGTGCGCCGTCACGCGTCAGCGACTGCTGACAACCTTACTTTGGATGTCATAAGCAGAAACAACGAGGCCATCTGTCCGAAAACAGATGGCCTCTCTTATGATTCGTTCTACTTTGCGCTGCGCTTAATCGCACACATACGGCATCAGTGCCACATGACGCGCTCTCTTGATCGCTACAGTCAGAGCTCTCTGATGCTTTGCGCAGTTGCCGGTGATACGGCGGGGAAGAATTTTTCCTCTCTCAGAGATATATCTCTTTAATTTGTTGGTATCCTTATAGTCAATCACATTATCTTTTCCGCAGAATACGCAAACTTTTTTTCTTCTATGCATCGGGCGTCTCTTCATCGGAGCGCCTTCCTTATCGGCTGCTTTATTGAAAGCCATGATATCTACCTCCTGTTCATTTACTGTAACTTTAATTAAACGGCAGCTCTTCGTCTATTCCGTCAGGAATATTCATAAAACCGTCACCTGCCGCTGTACTGGGCATCGGCCGTTCGGATGGTGTGAAGCCGCCGTTATCTCCGCTGCCGGCATTTTTGCTCTCCGCAAACTCACATTCCTCCACGACAACATCTGTCGTGTAAACCCGCTGACCGTCTTTGTTGGTATAACTTCCGGTCTGAATACGCCCGGTGATCGCAATCTTGATTCCTTTGCGCAGATACTTCTCCGCAAACTCGGCGGTTCTGCCAAACGCTACGCATCCGATAAAATCTGCAGTCTGCTGGTCGTTATCTCTGCGGAATCTGCGGTCAACTGCTAACGTATAACGCGCAACTGCCGTCGCCTGTTCCCCCTGAGAATATCTGACCTCCGGGTCTCTAGTCAATCGTCCCATAAGAATGACTTTATTCATATATTTTCCTCTCTACTATGCCTCGTCTTTTCTAACACACAAGAAACGAAGAACATTGTCCATAATACGAACATCCTGCTCGATCGCTGCCGGAGCTGTTGTCTCTGCATCGAACTGGATAAAGTAGTAGTAACCTTCGTTCATTTTCTGAACTTCGTAAGCCAGTCTCTTCTTACCCCAGTCCTCTACTTCTGTGACAGTACCGCCGGCACGAGTAATATACTCTTTTGCTTTCTCAACGATCGCTGTTCTCGCATCATCTTCGATCTTTGCGCTAACGACAAGCGCTAACTCATACTTTTTCATGCGAATTTCCTCCTTTTGGTCTCTGGCCCACCCCTGCGGGATGAACAAGGAATATAATAATATATCACAAGGACATACTATACCATCTTTTCCCGCATTTTTCAAGCTTTTTTTCGTATTTCTTTGGTATTTTTCTCCACCAGCGGGCGGGCAAGCATCACTTGATGGCCGCATCCTAAACACTTCAACCGAAAATCTGCGCCGACCCGCAGAATTTCCCATTCACTGCTGCCGCAGGGATGCTTCTTTTTTAAACGGACGATATCGCCCACTTCGTATTGATTCATCTTAATCCTCCATGCCGCATCCTTGCGGTTATCTGCATCGATCATTTATTTGGTAAATAGCTGATCGTTTTCTTCTCCCGAAGCGCATTTAAAACATACTCCGGCTTTTTTATAGATATTTCTGTTTTGATTATAGACATTTCTATTTGATTATAGATGATTTTGTTTTATTGTACAATACGTTATGGCAGATTGATTTTTCTCCCCGTCAATGGCCAGTCGCAGTGCCGCAAAAAACCTTTTTATTCAAAGACAATATTCAGATAACCGCCCTCAAACCTGGCCCCTGCAATTTCTTTCTGTGAAAATTCTGCCGGCATCGGAAATCTTCTGTATTCATTGCGCACACCCACGACGAGTTCCCGCTCTCCCTGTTCTAAGTTCAATTCCTCCTTATGGGCAAACGGAAGATAGATTCTTAGCGTATGTGCCTTAGCATCAACCTCATAGATCGTTTCTTTAAATAAGACCGTATTGGGGTCGCTGTCCTTGAAAATAAGTTCCCCCATCTCTTCTAATGTCTCTAAGGTACGGATTTCCTTTTGCTGTAATTGCACATAATAGCGCGGCACTTCTCCAAAACTTTCCCTAATTTCGCGCAATGCCTCCTCCTGTTTCTGCATCCCCTTGTTAAAATAGCCTTCCATCGCCGCTGTGGGGTAGATATGATTTACTATGACGGCGTCCACATTATAATGGTAGAGATAGAGACAGGTAAAATTGCGCTTGGCTTCGTTTATGACGATTTTTTCCGGCGTTGTCACTACACGCAGGCTGACGATGTCTTTATCCAGCATCAAGTCCTGCAGACGCTCCATCTTATCCATCAGGGATTCGACATCTTCAAATACTGCTTCCGCCGGCATCGGCACTTTCATCGTTTTTTCGACAATTGGCCCGATGGTCTTTACGCCAAACCGCTCGATCGGCAGTATTTTCCTCACAAAAGAGGAAAATCGTTCGGGATATTTTAACAGCGACAAAGTCTCTCCGGTTGGTGCACAGTCCACGATGATCGTGTCGTACACGCCTTTTTGAAAAACATCGAGGATGCGAAACATAGAAAACAATTCCTCCAATCCGGGAAACACCAGCAGTTCCTCCACTTCGATACCGGCGCCGCTTTTTGCCGAGAGCAGTTGCTTTAAATACCCTTTGAGATTTCCCCAGCTCTTTTCGCTTTCGTACACGGTATCAATCTCCTGTGCCCATAGATTCTCTGTAATTTTTGTCTCTTCTTTTCCAATTTTCCGGTCGAATACGTCCCCAAGGCTGTGCGCCGCGTCCGTGCTCATAATCAACACCTTTTTTCCGCTTTTTGCGATCTTGCAGGCGCTTGCAGCTGCCATACAGGTTTTTCCGACCCCGCCTTTTCCGGTATAAATAATTATTCTCATAATATCTCAATCTTTCTGGCATTTTCGCCTTCTGCGGCCTTTGGCCCACTCTCCCGTTTACGCTCTGTTTTGCACTCTCTCATGACATCCGCCATCAATTCCACGAACATCATCTTCACTTCCCTCTCAATCACATCCAAATGTCCGTTCATCTTCTCGGAACATAAGGCGCGAACCGCCTTTTTCTGATATTCTCCCGCTATGCACAATCTCTCCATCAGATCACGTTTCATCGTTTCCCCCTTTATCTCCCTGTTCTAAGCCTCTCATTCTCATACCTGGCTCCGGTAACCTCATAACTGCACAGTACGTTTGGAAGCGGGATATTGCGCTTAAAGTTATCCGCTTTCACTATTACCGCGCTGTCCGCCTGGTACAAATCCAGATTTTCTTTCGTGGTATTCGGCAGATAAACTTCCAACACATAGCCCTTCTCATTTTGACGAAACGTCTCTCTGCCGACTATTGCTTTCCCCGCAAAGACGTCTCCCTGCAAGGCATCCTCCATCATTCTTCTGACAGCCCGTTCGCCGCGTAGTTCCTCATCATACCAGTAAATCTCGTAGATGGGAAGCGCGGCAAAACATTCTCTGAGTTCGTTTTTATAATCTTCCTGTATCTTCAACCACCCCTCAAAAAATGGATTGCCGATATCAGGCGGCAGGATACGGTTAATGTAGATGCCGTCCACATTAAAATTGTAGAGATTCAAATACATATAATTGCGCTTCGTCTCTTCCACGACCATCTTTTCCGGCGTAGCGACAATGCGGATGCTCGTGACCGATCTGTCCTTTAAAAGCTCCTGCAGCTCATATAGTTTCAAATACATTTTCTCTATATCGTTCATCGCCGCCTTATTGGGAAGCTCTACTTTAAAGACCGTCTTGGAGACGGGCGCTAAGAGTTTAACGCCTACTTTACCTATGGGAAAAAGCTTCTCCATATACCAGGACAATAGCTCCGGAAATTTTAACAGCGCCAGGGTTTCACCGGTCGGAGCGCAGTCAACTATGATTCTGTCATAGCTCCCCTGCTTATAGATCTCTAAGATCTTTAGCAAGGAAAACAGCTCTTCCATCCCCGGAATCATTCCTACATCCCGCATATCGTTTTCTTCCGTGCCGCCAAGCAGTTTTGCCAGATAATCCATGATAAAGGAAAATTCTTTCTGCATGACATACTCGGGGTCTATCTCATAAAGTTGCAGGCAGGGAAGTACCGTCTCCGGCTCTTTGCCCAATTTGCACTCAAAAATATCACCCAGATTATGTGCCATATCCGTACTGACGAGCAGTGTTTGCTTCCCCTCCCCGGCGCTTTTGATCGCATGGGCCGCCGCCACACTGCTTTTGCCCACGCCCCCTTTCCCGGTAAAAATATAAATCCTTTCCATAGGTTTCCTCCATTTTACTTTAATTCCTGTTTTATTATTATTTCTGTTTATGAATAGTTCTATACTCGAACTATTAAGCAGTCTGCCGCAACAATTTCGCCTTTGCACGCCGTGTGCATGGCGCTCACAGAATATTATCGCTACAAAAAGCACTTATGACCGCATCATACACATGCAATCAGTCAATGGTGATCTTTCTCACCTTTTTGGGCGCCTCTTTCCTGCGGTTCTCCTGCTTCATAACAGCGATTACTTTGGCCGTCATCCGGTAAAAAAGATCAATTTCTTCTTTTGTGAAAGAACTGACTACCTGAATCCCGCAGCGGGTGATCTCACCGAGCAGCAAATCAAACTGCGCCGCTCCCTGCTCACTAAAGCGGATATTCACTACTCTTTTATCCTCTTTAGAGCGTGTTCTTACCACCAGACCATCTTTTTCCATCCGGCCGATAATCCCTGTAGCCGTATTCAGTGGCACATGGATATAATCAGCGATCTCCGTCATATTAACTTCGTTCTTTCGATACAGCAGCCAGAACACAAACACTTCGTTCTTTGAACAATTCAGGAAAACATTTTCCCAGAGATTAGAAGAGAGCAGCTCTTTAATCTCTTCCACATAGTCCAATACGAACTGCGTCATATTTTCTATGCCCTTTTTATCAAACTCCATCGCCATTCATATCAGGTCCGGCAAAATATTTCGTCTCTCGAACTACTTTTATTCTACCGCCGAACTATTCTCCTGTCAATCATTTTTTATTGCCTGTCATTCCAAAGTTATAACAATTCTTGTCTCAGGAAAGCGCATTGACTTCACATTCCGCGAGAACATGCTTCACAGCCATCTGATCTTGCCCCGGTTTTGGCCTTGGGCAACTGTGAATGTATTAACTATATCACACTTATTCCCCTGTCTCAATGAAAATATTTGCGTTCTTCCGGGGGGTAAAACGCCGCAAATATGCCCTATTTCCAGTGTGCGCGTTCCAGTTGACAAAGCGCAACTTGCGCTTGGTGGACTTCACTTCCTGCATCGGGTAACGTGAAATCAAAAGAAACGCGTATCACAGAAAGACGAGGTGGACAGTCCCAGATGAAATCAAAATTTCAATTATTTTTGCGCATCGCCTGGCGAAAAAACGGAACAGGTATTCTCTTATTTGTTATTTTTCTATTTGCAGCCGCCATTTTATCGGCCTCCCTGCTTTTAGAAACCGGCAACGACGGCCTAGACACATTGGGGCCGAACTATTGTATTTTGGTCTCTGAGATCAACCGCACGCTCGGCGTCTTTTCTTTTGCGGCTATCCTGATCGTAATCTGGGGACAAATGACATTATATTTTTTCCGCAGCCGCCGAATCGAGCGCTCCCTTTGCGTCTGTAATATTTTCGGTATGAAAATAAGGGATCTCTATCTGTTTTCACTGACCGACTGGCTGATTTGTGGCGTAGCTGCCCAAATCCCTGGTGTTCTGATGGGAATAGGGATTGCTAAATTTTTGAGCGGACGTCTCTATCCCTCCGGCAGTCTTCCCTCCCTAACGGCAGGAGAGACCACTGCGGCAGTTTTACCGTTATCGCTTCTGCTCTCCGTTCTGACGTTTGGAGGAAGCCTGTCCGCCATCTGCGCCGCGTGCGAGAAAAAATATGTCAATCTCTTTTTGGGCCGGGGCGAACCAGAGCGCAGCCGACGCGGCATCCTCATCATGGGCGCAACCGTCGTTCTGATTTTGCTGCTCGTTTGCCTGATGTTTCCCGATGCCTGGCATATCAATGTTATGCTGCTTGCGATCTGCGTCATTTTAGCCTTGCTGCTATTTGGACTGTTCCGCTTTTTCTTTTTTTATTGCGGCAGTCGCCGGCGGAACAGACGACCGCTCTGCTCGCCGCGCGGCATCAGTCTGCGCTTTTTATGCAGCCGCGGACGGCGGGCGGCAGGACTTTCAGCCGTCATTTCTGTGGGGGCGCTTCTGGTATGTTTCGCCGGCAACCTGATTTTTCACTTTGATGATATCCTGCGGCAGTCTTACCGCGAAAACATGGGCTACACGGTCTGTCTGCGGGTCAGCGACTGGCATGAGCGGGAAAGTATCGGTGCGTTTCTTGACCTCAACGGCTACCGTTATACCTGTCTCTACTCTAAATTGATGGATTACCGCGCGCTCGACGGCTGCGAAACAGTAGACGGCAAGTTTTGGGTGGCCCTGATACAAAAGCAGACGGACGAAAATACTCATTTTGCAGCGCCCACACAGGGATTTCTCGCGGAGAATTATTTCAGCGGACAGCTCGGATTAACTTCAGGCGACTACAGCGACGCCCCGGGTCATCATCTGCGCTTTGCCGGCGGGCTGACCGACCGCCAGGCACTCTCGCTGGTGAGCTATAATATTTTACTCAATGCATCCGACTGGAAATATGACATCGACGAAAGCTATTCCTGTATTTATCTGATGGATATCAGCAGAGCCGAAGAAAAAAGACTGCAGCTCCTCACAAAATCGCTGCCCTTAGAGATGGAAACAGCCTCTGCGCTGGTCGACGCTCTGTTTGAGACCATGCACGAATATTTTGCCATAGTGGTTCTGATGTTTCTCATGCTTGTGCTCGTCACATCAGCATTTTACTTTGCCACGATACAGAGTGATTTGCGGCAAAGAAGAACAGAATTTCTTTTGTACCGCATCTATGGAGCCTCAAGGCGAACCGTAAAGCGTCTATTCTGCGGCGAATATCTGCTGATTGGCTTTGTCTCGTCTTTTTGTGTGGTCTTTGTCGTAATGGTGCTGTTAGAATTGCTCTTTTCATCCTTTTTAGGACACCATTATCCGCTCTCTCTGCCAGTGCTTTTGCTTACGATGCTGCTGGTAAATGGATTTATTTCTCTTTGCTGTCTCACTGCCGGCCTAACGGCAGGCGGCGACAGACAGACGGAACTGATTCGCGACGTATGACACCCAACCGATTCGCGACACACGAGCATAGGGAGGACTTATGATTGAAGCAAAACATATTACAAAAACAATCACAACCGGAAAACAAAAGCTTACCATCTTAAGGGATATCACGTTTTCCCTGCAAAAGGGAAGCATCACCGCCATCGTCGGCAAAAGCGGCTGCGGCAAGAGCACGCTGCTGTCCATTCTCGCGGGTATTGACCCGCCAGGCAGCGGAGATGTATTATTGAATGGTATTAATTTTTACAGGCAGAGCCCTGCCGCCCAGGAACGTTTTCGCAGCGAACATATCGGCGTTTTATTTCAAAACTACCATTTGATTCCAGAGCTTACCTGCGAAGAAAACGTGCGTATGCCGCTGGCTTTTTCCAGGCACAGAGAGCGCGGCGCCAAAGTAGCGGACATGTTAAAACAAGTAGGTCTGGCTGACAAAAAGTCTCTGTTTCCACGCCAGATGTCCGGCGGTGAACAGCAGCGGACGGCCATCCTGCGCGCGATCGTCAATGAACCCGATCTTCTTTTTGCCGATGAACCGACTGGGGCCTTAGATTCCACAACAGGCAGTCAGGTGATACATTTCCTGATTAACTACGCCCATCGCCGCGGTGTGACGATCCTGCTTGTGACACACGATATGGACATCGCCAATCAGTGCGACCGCATAATTTTCATGAAAGATGGGCAAATAAATGAGCATGGATAGGTTTGAGCGGAACAAAATTTGACAAGTTCTGACGTTCCATGCAAATAAACAAACTGGAATTAGCCGCAGGTATAAAATTTTCAGGTTATGGGAAAGGTATGGGTTTTCTATGAGTTTAGGGAACAAATTAAGATGTCTTAGAAATGAACATGGTCTCACGCAGGAGCAGCTCGCGGAACAGTTCCATGTCAGCCGCCAGACAATCTCCAAGTGGGAACTTGACCAGATGATGCCGGAAACAGCAAAGCTTTTGGAAATTGCCGAATTTTTTGACGCCTCCCTCGATGAACTGCTGCTGGACAAAGAAGATTCTGCGCTAAAAATACTGCGCGAGCAAAAAGAACCGCCGAGCGAACCGCAGTTGTCAACTTACGAGCCTCATCAGCAGATTGGTGAAACGCGGCAGTCAACTGCGGACTCCCGGCGGCCTCCGACGTCTTTTCGCCTCACTGCTCTTCAAAAACTGCAGCTGGGTGGCATAATACTTCTTTCGGTGCTGCTCCTGTGGAACCCGGCGCCAAACACCACGCACTTTTCGCCTATGAATCTTGTCGATAACAGTTTCGTTCTGATTCTGGCAGTTACGCTGGCGCTTTGCCTGCTATTTAAAGTCTTATTCCGACAAAAAGTAAAGCTTTCGAGGCTGATCGCCGTTCTGGCTGTCTGCATCGGATTTGGCTTTTCCTTTTATTACTTTTATGTGTTATTGCGCTCCGGCAATATCGGCCATGGGGTAAGAGTCGCGCTGCTCCCCCTGTATTACGGCATCCT
This sequence comes from uncultured Roseburia sp., assembly GCA_910584215.1. Classification (GTDB taxonomy): domain Bacteria; phylum Bacillota; class Clostridia; order Lachnospirales; family Lachnospiraceae; genus Roseburia. The sequence goes on from CAJTYI010000043.1 coordinate 14,126, forward strand.
TCTGGGATTTGCGGCAAGCTTCGGTGACAGATAAAATGTGCGCCAGACTTCAGCAACAGATAAAATGCGCACCAAACTTCAGCGACAGATAAAATTTCCCGCCGCACTTTGGGCATCATCCAAAACAGCCGCCCGTTACCTGACTAAAATCTGTGAAAACACGTCCCCCAGTCCTGACTGTATCAACAAATCGGCCCGCGCATCCATAGGCGTCGTCGATTTATTGATTAAAACCAGCTTATCGCCTCTGTAATAATCGATCAGTCCTGCCGCGGGATAGACCGCAAGCGATGTGCCTCCGATGATCAACACATCTGCGTGGCTGATATAATATACTGCGTCCTGCATCGTTCGGCTGTCCAACCCCTCCTCGTATAAGACTACATCCGGCTTAATCAGTCCGGCTCGCCGTCCACCTGACCATACGTCTTTGTCAGTATCTGTCGACGGTGGACAGCAATGGTCACAGAGGGGCACTTTGTCGGTGGAGTCCAGGATATAGCGGGCATCGAACTCTTTCCCGCAGGTCAGGCAGTAATTGCGGTGGACACTGCCGTGCAGCTCCAATACACGCTTGCTGCCGGCGGCCTGATGAAGCCCGTCGATATTCTGGGTTATCACTGCTCTCACCTTGCCGGCCGACTCCAGTTCCGCGAGCTTCCTATGAGTCGTATTTGGCTGCGCATCCAGGCAGAGCATTTTATCACGGTAAAAACGGTAAAACTCTTCCGTCTTTTTGACGTAGAATGAATGGCTGAGAATTGTCTCCGGCGGATAGTCGTATTTTTGGTTATACAATCCGTCCACACTGCGGAAATCGGGTATGCCACTCTCTGTGGACACTCCTGCACCGCCAAAAAATACGATATTATCTGATTCGTCTACCATTTTAAGAAATTGTCCAATGTTCTCCATAAAAAACTCCATTCCAAGACATTTACGCAGCGCAATGCCATCAGAGCTTTTGTAACCTTCCAGCGCAACGTAGTCAACACAAACAAGTATACTTAAGATAAAATCAGTGATTTTTCGTGATCATTTTCGTCCATATTCGATCATCCGAAAAGCTGCGTGGAAAAGTACCGCTCCGCGGTGTCCGGCAGAACAGTCACCACGGTCCTGCCCTTTCCGAGCTTTTTAGCCAGACGTTTTGCAGCAGCCACATTGGTGCCGCTTGAAATCCCGCACATAATTCCCTCCTTAGAAGCCAGTTCGCGTGAAGTTTCGATTGCCTCCTCGTCGGTGATAATGCAGATATCATCATAGATCTGCTGGTTTAATATATCAGGAATCAATCCGTCTCCAATTCCCATCTGAATATGCGTTCCGATAGAGCCGCCCGAGAGGATCGCCGCATGTTCCGGCTCAACTGCCCAAATCTCCATCGCAGGGTTCTTCTCCTTTAACGTTTCCCCGACTCCGGTGATCGTGCCGCCCGTTCCTATGCCGGAACAGAAGCCGTGAATGGGACCGTCCACCTGCGCCAATATCTCCAAACCAGTCTGGCTCCTGTGCACTGCCGGATTAGCGGGATTGGTAAACTGCTGCGGAACAAACACCCGCGCATCCTCCTTGGCCATACGCAGCGCCGTATGTAGACATTCCTCGATACAGGCTCCGATATTTCCATCGTCATGAATCAAGATCACTTCCGCTCCATAGTGCCGCACAAGCTTTCTGCGCTCCTCGCTGACGGAATCCGGCATGATTATTCTGACCTGATAGCCGCGCACGGCGCCGACCAACGCCAGCCCAATCCCCTGATTGCCGCTGGTCGGTTCCACGATAATGGTATCGGGTCTGATCTTGCCTTGCTTTTCCGCCTCCAAAATCATATTGTAAGCGGTTCTTGTCTTGATGGAGCCCCCGACATTTAAGCCCTCAAACTTAACCAGCACCTGGGCGCAATCCGCCTCCACGATATGGTTTAAGCGAATCAACGGCGTATTGCCCATTGCCTCTAAAATATTATTATAAATCATAGTAAAATCTCTACCCCTGCTTTTGTTTCTATCATTATATGCGATAATCGAATTTTCCACAATACAAAGTCTAATATTCTTCCGTCAGACTCATGAAGCGCTCCCACTCCTGCGTATCGCCGCTGCCTTTTACGCGCAGCAGATAGGTGTGATCTTCTGTGTCAATGAAAATTTCGTATTGATTATCTTTTTTCTCGATCGCGTAGATATTGCACCCGCAAAGTTCTCCGAATGTTTCCGAAAACAGCTCTGCGTTTACCTGCCGATCCTCCTCCCTGCGGATAAGCCTGCCGTCGGCGTCATACACTTGATAGCCCTCCTCCGTGAGACTTTCGATGCCCGCATCGCGAATCCGAAACTCCAACTGGTTCGTGCGCATTGTACGGATGTCCCGGTTGCAGCTATTTTCCGGCAAAATCTTTACATTATCCAAGATCATGATAAACAAACCATTACATGTGCGCAAATCGCTGATAACCGCCTCATGAAAATCAAAATGTTCCATCTCATCTGTTGTTTTGTATTTCATATCTATCACCATGCCTTTCTCTCATCCCAGTCACTCTATATTGTTTACATAACATTGGCTGCTCCTTTTCTGCACGCTGTTTCTCTCACACATTTGCGGATAGATTCGTCCAACCGTTTTTTCCCTATCTCAAACCATACTCTCAATTGCCGTCCTTGTCAATGCGCAGATCCATCGACCATGTATTGTATTGATAGCAGGGTACCCTAATCGGACATAACGAAAATAACTCCTTCCCGGCAAAATTGTCAGCCAATTTGCCAGAAAGAAGTTATTTCACCAAAAAGGAGTGTTTGTTATTCAAAAGTTTGTTAATCACCAAATGCTACATGCTGCATAAATCGTTACCAGCTTTGGGACTGCTTTCATTTGTCCTTACCGGCACTTTCCGTCTTATCGTTGTTTTTGTCATTGTCCTTCCCATTTTCTTGGTCATTCCCGTTATCTTTATCCTTATCTTCAACGGGATCTTGATCTTTATTGTTGTCTTTGCCGGGATTCTTGTCTTTGTCCTCGTTGTTGTCTTTACCGGGATTCTTGTCTTTGTCCTTATTGTTGTTCTTATCCTTGTCTTTACCAGGATTTTTGTCTTTGTCCTTATTGTTGTCCTTATCCTTGTCTTTACCGGGATTTTTGTCTTTGTCCTTATCCTTGTCTTTACCAGGATTTTTATCTTTGTCCTTATTGTTGTCCTTATCCTTGTCTTTACCGGGATTTTTGTCTTTGTCCTTATTGTTGTTCTTATCCTTGTCTTTACCGGTATCTTTGTCTTTGTTCCCGCTTTCATCATCACTGCCGGATTGATTGTTTGTATCGGCAGGATTGGAGGGAGGCGTCGGATTTTGTGGCGGATTCGTCTGCGGCGGCTGTGCAGATGAATTTGTCTGTTCTGTTGTACCCGCCTGTGTCGAATTGCCGTTGCTCCCATTGGCCTGGCCCTGGGCATTTTCCCCCGGTTTTGCATCTGTCTGATTGTTATGTGGCTTCCGGTTATTTTGACCTTCTTTTGGTTTCTGCCCGTTCTGGTTGCCGCCCTTATCACTCTGGCCGCCGCGCTGGGAATCCCGGCTCTCCGATTCTTTCTGTTCTGAAAGATTCTTCCCGGTGTCGTCCTCTCCCGGCTTCTCGGAATCTTTCACCGATGAAGTCTCACTTCCTGCTCCCTCCAATATCTGCTTCTGATCTTCATTCACAGGCTCCGCTTCCTTTTCACTCTCCTGCGAAGAAGGATCATCCTTCTGATTTCCCAAAGATGACGTGCTTTTTACATTAGAGTTCTCCAAAAATCCTAATTCCAATGATGTATGTTCCTGGCAGTACACAATCAGCTCCGATACCGACATTTGCTGTATCTGCTCTGCCGCTGCACCGTAGGAATCAACCAGTTCAGATTCCAATTGCGCGCGCCCTAACCTTGCGGAAGTACGATCTGATTTCAGAACAGCAACCGTCACGTCGGACATTTCCAGCTCAAGCAGTTTTTGATCCACTTTCTCCCCCAGTGTATCCGCCAGCTCATCACAAATATCCGTATTTTTGGCGCAGAGCGTCATCAATATACCGCTGTCCTCCTGTAAATAAGATTTTTCCACCACATCCTGAATCAGATCGTCCAAAAGCTCCTGTACCGGCTCTTTCTTCTTCCAACGAATATCGTTGACAACATCCTCTCCGTCCTGGTTGAGGCCTTTTAACTGTTTAACCTGAAAAGATTCATTCATCTTGATTTGAATACTGGGATTGATATCGAGTGTCAGATACACGGCTTTCTGTTCTCCCCCCAGACCCGCATAAAAACACACGAAAAGCAATGCCAGGCTCGCACATGCAGTTAATGCATAACCTCTGAACTTATCCTTTGCAGAACGTGTAAACCAGAAAAACCTCTTTTTGTGCTCCCCGCTCTTGGGTAAAGATTCCTCCTGTTCCGTTTGTCTTGTTGTCCACACCGGCGATTGAGCCGTTTCCGTTCCCGGTAAAATCAGTTTTTGTTCCTCCACTGCTTCCATCACTGCTTCAAATATCTCTGGTGCAAGCTCAGAAAAACCGTTTTCTATTCTATTTCTTAATTCTTTTTTCTTCATAGCCTCTCACCAAATTCTTTCTGCAATTTACGGATTCCTCTGTTATAACGGGCTGTCACCGTTCCAAGGGGCATATCCAGCAGCTTTGCAATTTCTCTGTGTTTCATCCCGCCTACATCATGCAGGATAATCAAATCTCTGTCCTCCTGTGAAAGTAACTGAAACATCTTCTCCAAAACGATTCTGTTGTCCGTGTTTGAAATATCCGTAAATCCCAGTTCATTTTCGATCTCGTCGTAATTGACGGCTTCTCTCTCTTTTCTGCACTTCATGAGAAAAAGATTTTTGGCAATTTTCATCATCCACGCCATGGGATTTCCCTGTTTCCGATACAGATGACAATTTTTATAGATCTGAATATAGGTATCCTGCAATAAATCCTGTGCATCTTCGGAATTTAGGGTATGTGAAAGCAAGAATGCATAGAGAGGTTTATATGTAATTTCATATAACTCTCTAAATGCATCCTGTTCACCTCCAAGAATACGCTCAAACAAACGCTCATCAATATAGACTTTTCTCTTTGGAGTGCTTTCCCACATTTGGATATGCCCCTTTCAACTTTCGTTATTTATAGGAGAATTATCCCAAACTATCCTAATTACAATATCAATCTTAAAATTTTCCCCTTTTACAAATCCATATCCAATTTCAAATTATACGGTAATCGTTTTTGTTATGGAACCATAATTCTTCTCTTTTTTGGTTTTTACACCATCGATCGTGATAGTATACGTATTACCTTTCTTTAGACCGGTAATCTGCACCTTAATGTTTCCTTTTGCTTTCTTTACGATCTTTGCCTCGCAGACATTTCCTGCAGAATCCTTAACCGTTACAGTCGCATCCTTATACTCAACTGCCCCGTTCATTTTTAAGGTGACAAACTTATTGTTGGAAACAGTAGCGCTCGAAGCCTTGCACTGCGTCTTCATCCCTTTGGCAACGAAACTCTTTGTGATCGTAACCGGCTGTGCAGAATCTTTTCCAAGAATCCCGTCGATCGTGATCGTATAAGTCTGTCCGCTTACCAATCCGGCAACTGAAACCATCAGCAGGCTCTTATTTTTCTTGGAAATCTTACAGGTAATCTCCTGTCCCTGTGCGTCCGTGATCTCTGCCCGCAGAGCGTCTGTGTAAGTCACTTTGTTCTTAAAAGAAATGTTTACCTTACCCGCCGACGTACAGGTCACTTTGCCTACTTTCTGGCTCTCCGCTTTCTGCGGTTTCTTTGTGTCTGTCTTTCCCGTATCCGGTTTCTTCGCTCTTACTTCTGTGGTAATAGTGACGCCCTCTGCACTCCCCGCCTGGCCTGCAAACGCCGAAATCGGCGCCGTCGCTACCATACTCATTGCCAACATTCCTACTACCATTCCTCTTACTTTTCTTCTCATAAATAATACCTCCCTGCATCTGTATTTGTTTTATACTTAGATAATGCAAGGAGGTGATATTTTATTGCAACGATTTTATTTTTTTTAAATTTTTTTATTTAATTTCCGTCACCGCTGTAGTCGATATTCAACTTGCTGGACATGCTGACATCCAAATTGCTCACATAATATGTATCCGCGTCAAATTGTACCTCTGCTTTGCGTGGGTTTGTGGCTGCCGCATTGGTAAACTGGCTTCCCTGTTCAAAATCCATGGTGACAATCACGCTGTCCTTGCCGGAAAACACGATAAAATGGTATCCCTCATCGAGCGTATCCGTGTCGATATCAAATCCCTTTTCTTTGAGCGCCGCAATCGCATCATCCTGCGTCATGCCCCAAAAATCAATATCGTTAAATAAAACCGGCGCCTGATCTGCGCTGTCCTCTAACAGATCATAATATAGCGTCATAACCTTGCTCGCGTACACAGTCTGGGTTGACGTAGAGTCATTATAAAGCAAAACAGAGACTTCCGAGCGATTTGGTGCAGTCGATGTGCCAAGATGAATGGAATCGTAGCTGACTTCCCTCGCACCGAAAACAAATGCAGGCTCCTCCGGCTCACCTTGTACATTGGTGGTAATCAAACCGCCGTCGATACTGTTTTGCAAAGGCTCCTCAAATGCAATCTCGACACCGTCCAATTTGATCGACACTTCCGGTTTTGCGCTGTCGCCGCACGCGGCCATCATACCGACGGATACAACCATGGCCGTAAGTGCGGCCAATTTTCTGAACATAAATTTCCCTTTCATCATTCAACCTCATTTCTGCATGTGAACTCGCTGCATCCTTGCATGAAATTCACAGTTGCGTTGTATTCCCTGAAGCAGGGAACCATTTATTGATAGAAACAAGGATATTATAAAACAGAATTTATGCGTGTGCAAGATGTTTTCATGCAAGTTACAGCCTGATATTTGCATACCTTACTGTCTGAGATCTACAAGCCCCATCGCCAGAGAGGTATCGCTAAATTCATAAGGACCTCCATAGGTATCCAGATTCAGGTAAAGCTTATCCAATTCATCCTCCGCCGCAAGCCATGCCATGTGCACCGTCACCGTCTCGCCCGGCTCAATGGCGGCAATATAGTTGTTGCCCCGCTCTCCACCGTGGACATCATAGTAGAGCATTTCGGAAAAATCAGACAGCCCTCTGTTGATAACGGTCGTCCACTCATCTCCCTCCTGCGGCTGTGCACTGCCCCGATCCGCTATGCACATCTTGTCGCCGTCTTCAGCCAGACGCATCAGACTGCCGAAAAACAGTACGTCCGATAACTTCTGTTCCCCGGTATTGCTGTACTCTACTGTGACATACACCAGTTTCTGCGCGACGCGCTCCTCTTTCACGACTTCGCTCAAAGAATCTTCGTTTCCTTCTTTTATGTATTGAATTGTCGCCGGCACTAGCTTTCCTGCCGCATCGGCCTCACCTCTGATTTCGTCATCTATATATTCTGGATTTAAGAGGCCGATATCATCGGCTACGCGCACATCCGATACTTTCACAGTCAATCCCCTCTGTTCCTCAAGCCCTTCCTGATCGGCGGAAAAACTTTCTCCGATCTGATGCGTATTTTTCATCTCCTCCTTGGAAACAGCTAGACGCACTTCCTCTGACTGCTGCCCGTTTTTGATGTTGTCTTTTTCACTCGCGAGATAACTGCTCCAGTCCCAGGCATGGATAAGATTTTGCTCTGAACCGTCTTCGGCCGGCATAAGCCTGATGCTTTCTGCGATTTTAAGCGCCTCCTCTTTCGGCACATCCGACGCCGCATACATCTGCATCACATAGTGAACGTCCGTGTATGCGACATAGATCTGCTGATTGAAAGCAATCATGTCTTCATACAACTTTGGAAATTCCAGATAGACGCCCTGATATCCATTTACATTTAGGTCCTCGCTGGCAACCACTTCCTTATGCAGCATATCAAACATGGCATCTCCCGTATCCATCCGGTAAAATACAATGGATACGCCGCCCTCATTTAAGGCGTTCTCAAAACTGTATTTCCCTTTTTCCGTCTCTACCATGCCCTGCGGCAGATAGCCAAGCTCCATTGTGACATCGGGAATTTCGATTACTTCGGAAGCCGCCGCCGTCGTTTGGTTGCCCTGTTCTTTCATCGTCACTTCCACGCCATGATTTCCAACCGGATGCCGTCTCATCCAGATCGTTCCCACGCCGGCGAATACGGTTGTGCCCACCAAAACGACTGCCGCAAGCGAAGCCGCAAAAGTCCTTCCCGCCGCTTTTCCTCTTCTTTTTAATTTGATGTGTCCTGTTTTCACCTGCTTTTCCACTTCTCTTTCTACCATCTTTCTCATCTCCTCCGGCATTTCCGGGAAATCATATCTGATATCTTCTAATCTCATATTTCCTCACATTCCGCCGCATCAGCGACATTTTGATGATGATTAAAAATCATAATTTTCCATCTTTATCCCTTTTGTGCTGTCATCGTGCATGATTATCCGTTTCCCTGCTTCATGTGACGGCCTCGTCGAGCTCGCGCCGCAGCGCAGCCCGTGCCCGCGCCAGGCGGTTTTTCACGGCACTCTCCGTAACTTTGAGGATATATGCCGTCTCTTTTACGCTGTAACCCTCCATATAATAAAGGGTGACGCAAATTCTGATCTCTTCGGGCAATTGTCTTACCGCCTCATACAAGTCAGTATAATCCTCTGTCTGACGCGTTTCCTCACGCTTATAGGCTTCTAGAGAAATAATGCGCTTTTGTCTGCGCATAATGGCATAACACTCATTGATCACAATCCGTATCAGCCATGTCCTGGCATAAGAATCCTGCCGCAATGTATGTAGTTTTGTAAATGCTCTGACAATTGCCTCCTGTATCGCGTCCGCACAATCAGCGTCATTGTAGAGCAATGTCTTTGCCACATGATACATTGTGTCCTCAGACGCAAGGATCAGTTGCCCTAACTCTTCCTTTTTCATTCATGTCCTTTCTGCCGGCCAGCTTTTCTTTTTGTTTACATAGATTAGATGGATGAGAAGGTAGATTGGTCTCATGAGTTCTAAAAAAATTTGCGTAAAGCCACATAACGGTCATGGGGCATGTCCACACCCCGGTAATGCTTGATACAGCGGTCCACCGCTTTCATACCATTGCGGACAGCCACGTTCTGAGACGCTGTGTTCGTATCTCGAATGATGGAACAGACCTCGTTTGCATCGAGTATTTCAAAAGCATATCTCTTGCAGGCCATCGCCGCTTCCGTGGCATAACCTTTGTGCCAGTACGATCGCTGAAACAGATACCCAATCTCAAGCACTTCCCCATCTTTCCACGGCTGCATCGTCAGTCCGCATTGTCCGATCATCTCTTCTGTTTCCTTTAATATAACTGCCCACAGGCCAAATCCCCATTTTTGATAACGGGAGATTTGTCTGTCGAGCCACTCCTGTACCTCTGCATCGCTGAATGCCCCTTCATAGGCATACATTGTCTCCTGATCCTGCAAAATTTTACACAGGCATGCAAAATCAGATTGTTTCATCTTTCTCATATAGAGTCTGTCTGTTTCCGGCAGCATATATTCTCTCCTCCCGCCGCATATGCGGTATCTTTATTTTTTGTCAGGTATGCATTGTATTAGGACATTATCCGACTTATTAAGCCGCTTTAGATAACTTAAGCGTAATATTGCTGCATACAAAATGACAGCCCTCGTGTTACTGGCTGTCACTTTTAGTTGCGGGAACAGGATTTGAACCTGTGACCTTCGGGTTATGAGCCCGACGAGCTTCCAGACTGCTCCATCCCGCGC
>CAJTYI010000044.1:0-1968 GCA_910584215.1 uncultured Roseburia sp.
ATGAATTGCCGCATTTACCTTGTGAAAAAGAAAAAGTTTTTAAGAAGTTTACGATAGAATAAATATGCAGCACATAGTAATACTTATTCAGTCAAAACAATGGCTAATAACCTATAGAAAAGGAGCTGCGCACTAATTACTCAGTGCGACAGCCCCTTTTTCGATCCGTTTTAAGCCCCTGTCTGCCCTTTGAGCCCAGCCAATATCTCCTCCTGCTTTAACAAAGTTGGATAATTGGTGACTGCTGCTTTCTCCTCGTCGGGAAGCGCATCGTACATGCTTCTCGCCTGCAAGATCGCGCCCTCGCTCTCAATCGTCACGTTGCCGACAGAATCGATCTGATTTATCACGTCAGCAGCCGTCACGTCTGTCTGTTCTTCATCCGTCTGCGGCCCAATATTCTCATACTCATGACCCGGCATCGTGTAAACCAGCACGGGATAACCTTTCTCAATGACCTCATAGATCTGCGCCGCCACAGCCGGCGGAAGATTGATACACCCGTGCGATCCGCCCGTCTTATAGATCGTACCGCCAAATGACTTTCTCCAGTTGGCGTCATGCATACCGACATTGCCGTTAAAAGGCATCCAGTATTTGACCGGCGTCGCATAATTCTCTCCGCGCAGCGTCGCATCCAACGTCTTGTAGGTCAGCGGGAACACTCCCGTGGGCGTCGCATTGCCGTTTGACACATTGCCGGAGACGAAATCACTCTCCACGATCAGCTCCCCGTCTTTGTAACAGAACAGATGCTGTTTGGTAAGATTGATCTCCACATAGGAGTCTCCAAAATCGTTCTCCCCGTGACTGTTCGCAGTCTGCGCATACACGGGCTCCCTCGTAACGTCTTTTCCGCCCCTGATATCCTCCAAAAGCTGCGCGGTCTCCGCTTCCCGGTCGATGCGCCAGCCATATACACTGTTTTGAATCGTCACTTCCTCATCGTAGGATGACATAAATGTCTTCGGCTTATAGGCGGTATTGTATTTTTTACCCAAGTCTTTTACATACTCGCCCACTGCCTCTTCGTCTAACTTTACCCTGTCATTTTCCACCGAAATCCATGTATGAATCGTTTCCCGATCGAGCACCTCCGTCTGCTCTATCAAATCATAAGTAACCGTGACACCGATATGGGCGTTTAAGCTTTCAATCAGTGCGAGCAGCCCTGTGTCATCGTCCTGCACCTTCGGCTCGACATAACAGCCGTTCGCATCAAGATCGAGCGTCTCCTGCAACGAATGCATCGCCTCCTCCACCGCCGCCTTAAGGTTCTTACGGTCGAGCGTTGTTCCGTAATCAGCCGGCACCAGCTCATAGCCGGTATCGCCCTTATATTCGGAATAATGGGCGTCCGCCGGCTCGCGCTCGCTTCCCGGCGCAAGCATCGTCAAATGCTCCAGCGCCGTGTCAAGCTTTGCCTCATCATAGGAAACCGCACTGTCCAATATATAGTCATCCGGCTTGATCAGCTTTAACCCCCATGCAAAACCATTTTGTTCCTTTAACAGCCGTTCGATTTCACCGTCAAACACCGGGGTAAGCCCGACATCAGCGCTTGCTATCACATCGCTGCCTCCCTCTCTCCCCGTCAGCGTCAGAGAATACCCGTCGATCTTTTCCCGCACCACAGACTCCACATCAGCGGCGCTCTTGCCTCCGATCGGGATACCGTCGACCGTAGTCCGAAAACAAAAATGCTCCCTAAAATAGAACCCCATCAACAGATACACGACTGCAAAAATAACCAGAACGACTGCAAAAATCAATCCGGCGGCCTTACCTGCACCGCTCTTTTTCGTCGCTTCCTGATTTTTCTTTTTCATATTATGAACCAAACCTTTCTTGCCATATTACTCTTCCTACAAGCTAACTACCTGTGATTGCGCCCTGTGGAGCCGCAAATCACATATACATGCCGCAACTTTACCGCGTCTGTACAGCTTTATTATAGTTGCCAATCAA
>CAJTYI010000044.1:2067-23480 GCA_910584215.1 uncultured Roseburia sp.
GCCCTGTGGAGCCGCAAATCACATATACATGCCGCAACTTTACCGCGTCTGTACAGCTTTATTATAGTTGCCAATCAAAAGTTGTCAACCGATAAATGGCAATGTAATACTTATTTAACTTATTAAAATTTTTGAAATCTTTCTTAATATTGGCAAAAGCCGATTGTTTCCGCAAAATCTCTGTGCTATAATCGCACCATACAAAAAACAGTGATTTTACAGATGAACCCATGAATATAGCGAGGAGGCACAATCGTGACAGCAAAAAAGACCGCATTTCTTGCCTTTGTAGAAAGGAACAAACATATCATACTGCAAGCCTATTTTCTTATCTATCTGCCTTGGTTTGCCTATGTAGAGCGCACCGTTACCACACATTTCCATGTCATACATGTGGCGCTGGATGATTATATTCCTTTTTGCGAATACTTTATCATTCCCTATTTCCTGTGGTTTGCCTATGTAGCGGCAGGCATCGTGTACTTTTATCGGAAAAATAAAGACGAGTATTTCCGCCTCTGCGCTATGCTCTTTACCGGGATGACATTATTCCTGATTATTTCCACGCTTTACCCCAACGGACACTACCTGCGCCCGGTGACATTTGAACGGCAGAATATTTTTACGGCGCTGGTCGCATGGCTGTATAAGACCGACACGGCGACAAACCTGTTTCCGAGCATCCATGTGTACAACTCCATCGCCATCAATATGGCGGTATGGCACGCAGATAACTTTAAGAAAAAACCGGTGGTTCGTATCGCATCCGCGGTTTTGATGGTAAGTATCATCCTCTCCACCATGTTTTTAAAGCAGCATTCCGTGTTCGACGTGGCGACCGGTATCATACTCGCCGTGTTTATGTATATGCTCGTATACAGCAAAAGCCGGTTCGGCGTACCTGTCATGGAACATAAAATGCAAAACAGAAATTTACACCGCATATCATAAAAAGCATATGAGGGCATCCCGCATCAAGTCATAACCATACGGCATGACGCGGGGTGCCCTCATTGCAGTATTGGAAAGCCCATTATTTGCAAATCACATTACAAGACCTCTATCCGCTCCAATTCCTCGAGCCAAACGGCGGCGCTGGCGTCTGAGGGCATGCGCAGGTCTCCGCGCGGGGAGACGGCCACGCTGCCGACTTTAGGCCCGTCCGGCAGACAGGAACGCTTAAACTGCTGGGAGAAGAATCTGCGGTAGAAGTTTTTGAGCCATTTTAAGATTGTCTCACCGTCGTAAATACCCGCAAACGCAATCATCGCCATCCGGTACACTTTCGCCGGCGCATATCCCTGCCGCAGCATATTATATAGAAAGAAGTCATGCAGTTCATAAGGCCCTACCAAATCTTCGGTTTTCTGGGAAATCTTTCCGTTTTCCGGCGGCAGCAGCTCCGGCGACACCGGTGTGTCTAACACATCAAGGAGAATACGCGTCAATGCGGCGTCCCCGCAGGTATCGGCGTAGTAGCGCACCAGATGGCGCACCAATGTCTTTGGCACGGAAGCGTTGACCGCATACATGGACATATGGTCCCCGTTGTAGGTCGCCCATCCGAGCGCCAGCTCCGACAAATCCCCGGTTCCGATCACCATACCGCCGGATTTATTGGCAATATCCATTAAAATCTGTGTTCTCTCTCTCGCCTGCCCGTTTTCGTATGTGACGTCGTGAACCGACTCATCCTGTCCGATATCGCGAAAGTGTACCTGCACGGCCTCTCTGATATCCACCTCTATAAACTCCGCCCCCAGACAGCGAATCAGCTGCACGGCATTGTCGTAAGTGCGGTCTGTCGTGCCAAATCCTGGCATCGTGACAGCCATAATCTGTTTTCTGTCCATTGAAAGCGCATCGAACGCGCGCACGGTCACAAGCAGCGCGAGTGTGGAGTCCAGTCCTCCCGAGATACCGACCACTGCCGTCCTGCAGTGCGTGTGCTCCAGCCGCTTTTTCAGACCCAGCGCCTGAATCGCCAAAATCTCCTCACACCGCTTCTCTCTGTCTTCTTTGCCTCCCGGCACGAAAGGCGACGCATCCACAAAGCGGGTAATTTTTGTCTCCTCCATCTTCAACGAAAATGAAATCCTGTTATAATTTTCTTCCAACGGTTCAAACGTAGTCATGCGGCGGCGCTCCGTCAACAGACGCTGCACATCGATCTCCGAATAGACCGTCTCGTTGGCAAAACGCTTTGATTCCTTTAAAAGCCTGCCGTTTTCCGCTATGAGGTTATGCCCGGTATAGACGACATCCTGTGTGGATTCTCCCTCCCCGGCGCTGGCATAGACATAACCGCACAACAGGCGCGCCGACTGCCCGCCGACCAATTCCCTGCGGTAGATATCTTTTCCGGTAATCTCATTGGATGCAGAGAGATTGACTATCAAGGTCGCACCGTTTCTGGCATGGCGAATACTCGGCGGCTCTGGCGTCCACAGGTCTTCACAGACTTCCGCCGCGACCACCAGCCCTTCCATCTGCCGGCAGCAAAACAGTTGTCTCGTCCCCATCGGCACACACACATGTTCCGTAAGCTGCACCTCCACCGCATCTTCCATACCGCGGTAAAAATGGCGCAGCTCATAAAATTCATTATAACCGGGAAGGTATGTTTTTGGCACCAGCCCCAGGACTTCGCCGCGATGCATGGCTGCCGCAGTATTATACAGTTTTCCCTGATGTGCAATCGGGCAGCCCACAAAAACGATGGCGTCGACCTCTTTTGTTTCCTCCGCAATCAAAGGCAGCGCCGCCCTTGCCTGCCGCAGTAACTTTTCCTGCAAAAACAGATCTCCACAGGTATATCCCGTGACGCACAGTTCCGGCAGCACAATGACTTTTGCGCCGTTTCTGCCCGCCTCACAGATCGCTTCGCAGATTACTTTTGTATTATAGATCACGTCCGCCACTTTAATTTTGGGCGTAACGGCCGCCACCTTGACAAACCCCTGTCTCATCGTCACCTCATCCTCTTTAATTCTTCTATATCAAACTGATAGGCATGATTACAAAACTGACACTTCACTTCGATCGATTCCCCGTCGCGAATGATATCATTTAAATCCTTTTTACTCAATGTGGAGATCGCGCGGGACACCCGCTCCTTGGAACAATCACACACAAAAGCCGTCTCGATCGTGTCCGTGATCTCCACGCCAAATTCGCCTAAAATAATTTCTAAGATCTGCTCCGGCGTGTTCCCGTCTTCCAGCATCTCCGTCACCGATTTTATCTCGGTGATCTTCTTCTCCAAACGCTCAATCACGCGCTCGTTTACAAACGGCATCAACTGGACAATAAATCCGCCTGCCTGCTTGATGGTCCTATCTTTATCCACCAAAACGCCAAGACCCACAGCCGAGGGCACCTGCTCTGACGTCGCGAAATAGTAGGTCAGATCTTCGGCAATCTCACCGGTCTGCAGGGCGATCTGTCCGATATAGGGTTCCTTTAACCCCATATCCTTGATGACGCTCAAAACTCCTAAGCCAAGTGCGCCGCCCACGTCCAGTTTTCCTTTGTCGTTTAATGGCAGCTCCACGTTTGGCACGCTCGGAAATCCCTTGACTTTTCCCGATGCATCCGCCGTCACCGTCAGCCCTTTTGCCGGACCGCTGCACTGAATCTGCACCGTCAACAGATCTTTCTCTCCCTTCATCATGGTTCCCATCATGGCCGCGCCGGACAGCAGGCGTCCTAACGCCGCCGATATGACCGGCGTCGCATCGTGGGCGCGCCGCGCTGCCTCCACCAGATTCTTAGACGTAATGGCAAACGCGCGTATTTGGCTGTCAGCCGCCGTGGCTCTCACAATATAATCGTTCATCGTTTCCTCCTAATTTAGACCTGTCACTGTCTTGTGCACCCTGACCGGGGAATGTTATTTCGTGACAGTTTTTTCTTTTTTCGTTCCGTTCCTGCCTGCATTAACGGCGCTCTTTGCCGCGCTCTCTTGCGACCACACAGAGGCGCTCGCTGTCCTTTTGCACCGGATGACCGGTAAAGGCTTCAGAGATAGCCACAATTTCAAACCCGGCGCGCTCTAACAGCACGCGCACCGCATCTGCTTCATAGGCGCGCTGATAATGCGTCTCTTCGTATTTGCGGTACAAATCTCCCTCTTCCCGCACAAACAGCGTCAGATCATACTCATTGATGCCGCTCTCCTCATCATAGTAGTTATCCCAGATAAAGCTTCCCTGCTCACGGTTTTCACTGATCGTCGCCTCCCCCAGCAGTTCACGGTATTTGTACACGGTGTTCAGGTCAAATATGAATAGCCCGCCGGGGTCCAGATAATTATTGACCAGCCGAAACACCGCAAGCAGTTCTTCCTCGTCCGTGATATAGTTGATGGAATCGCAGACGCTCACAACCGCGCGCACGGTGCCGTAGAGTTCAAACTCCCTCATATCCTGGAGCAGGTAAAGGATCGCGCTCTCTTCCTCTTCCGCCTCCCTTGCAATCTCTAGCATTTCGACGGAGTTATCCACGCCGATCATATCATAGCCGGCTCTTTCCAACAGTCTTGTCATGGTTCCGGTGCCACAGCCCAAGTCCAGCACCAGCCCGTCCGATATCCCGTCCGCACGCAGCAGGCTCACAATATAGGACGCCCACGCGTCATAGGGCACATTGTCCATAAACAGATCGTACACCTGCGCAAAACTTTCATAGGATGCCATGTCATCACTCCATTATTCTTTCATATTTTGATCAATTATAGTCGTTTACTATGGTATCAATTTTTCCAGCGAAAATCAACTCATTAAAATCACCTTGATTATTTGTCCCACAAAACGTATACTATTAATGAAAAAACGCAAACAAAAAGGTAACAACTTATGCTAAACGAATACGACAATTATATTACCAACAACATAAAAGCGTTCTATAAGCGTCGGCTGTTGGCGCCGATCCTGTATCTGCTCGTACTGCTCTTCGTCTGGTTTGTCTTTTCCCTGTCCGATCTGCTGTTTCCAAAGACGCTCAAATCGCCCGATACGCCGGAAACCGCTTACCGCAGCAACGAAGAGTATATCCGCGGCACGTTTACCAATCTGCGCTTTACCGGCTACACCGAAAATGCCTTTGGCAAAATCACCGGCTACTATTATTACACCATGTACGACGGGGAGTGCATCATACTGCTGCTTTCCCCATCCACCAGCGAACAGGGACTGCCGTTGATTGACCAGGTCAGTATCACGGGAAAGATTTTAAAACAGACCAAAAGTCTTGACGACCTGTTCTCACACCTGGCAAAAGATCTAAATTGGACCGAAAACGGCATCTACAATCAGGTTTCCCTCTATTATATCAGTGAACCCAGCTACAGTCTGCCGTTAAATCTGCTGCTGTTTTGTACATTTTTTATCACCGGAGGACTGTCGCTCTCCTATCTGTTTATGTATTTGCTGTTTATCCGCATCCCGCTTCTCTCGCCCGCCTGCCAGAACCTTGCCCGTTTTGGCAACCCCAGAAAGCTTTTGGAGATGGCCGAGGAAGAGCTTGCCACACTGCCGCAGCTTGCGACCGAGGACATGTTTATCACAGAGCATTTTTTTATCGAGACGTCCATATATGGCAACGCCATCGTACCGATCAACGAAATCATCTGGATATACAAGTATTCCACGCTGCACAAGTTTATCTGGTATCACTTCAGCATATCCTACACGCTGCACATCAGCGCCAATAAACACCTGTATATTCAGTGCCCGAAAAACATGAAGTCTGATATCGACGGCATTATCGACTATCTGTCGGAAGCCAATCACAATATTCTGGTGGGATTTAGCGAAGAGAACCGCCTGAAAGTAGAGGAGATACAGGGCACGCCCATGCACATCAAAAAAATACTTGAGCTGCTAAACAAGCGCGTCTGACAGCTCAAGCATAATTGTCATACCGGAGTGTTCCACGAAAT
This sequence comes from uncultured Roseburia sp., assembly GCA_910584215.1. Classification (GTDB taxonomy): domain Bacteria; phylum Bacillota; class Clostridia; order Lachnospirales; family Lachnospiraceae; genus Roseburia. The sequence goes on from CAJTYI010000044.1 coordinate 8,009, forward strand.
GTTACAGCCGTCCATCACTTTTGGACATGCCGCAGCATAAAGTACAATCCCCAGTCCTGGTCGTTGGCGTAGGGGTCGTAATAGCCGCACGCACTGCCGTTTACCGACACAGGATATACATAGGCGCACGACGCGCTGCCATCCGGCTTAAACAAACTTAACACGCCCCGGTACGCCTCATCCGCTTTCTTCCGGTACTTTTCGCTGCCGGTAAGCGCTGCATATTCCTCGTAAACAACTGCGGTGAGAGCGCTCCAGTAGTGCGGGAAGGTATCGCCAAACATCTTTCTTTTTCCGAACCAATACCCGTCCCAATGTCTGATTGCGACCTCATGGAGATGATAATCCGGCTGTAAACCGGAAAACAGTTCCAATACCCCAATCTGCGTTTTGGCTCCCGCAAGATACTTCTCCTCTTTTGTGACCGCGTACATCTGCAACAGCAGACTCGCCGCCGGCGCGACAATGCTCTGCTCATAATTCACCTCATGCGCCGGATAATCGAGCCCATGTTCCATGATACAGGCACAATGCCCTGCAAAATAAGACAGCAGTTCTTCCCTCTCGCTGTGCATCTGTGCATCCGCGAGCGCTTCCACGATCTCCCGCAGCGGTATCTCGATCGCGTAAAACGCTCCGCCTCCCTGTGCGTAAAAGGATTTCAGCGCAAGATAGGACGCGCGCAGATGTTCCCGCTTCGCATACAGACGATACAATTCGAGATAAAACACACTTATCCACGGATAATTGTACAGCCGGTTCCAACGGTTGTCTCTCTGATAATCGTTATACACGACGCCGCTTTCCCTGTCAAATAATTCACGCTCCACATACGCGATATAATCCGCCAGGCTGTCCGATAACCGCCGGTCTTTGTATATCTGCAGATATCTCGCAAGCAAAATTCCCATCCCCACGCGCTCACGCCCGCCATTATAATCGTAAGCCGGATGATAATATATGTGCTGCTCCTCATTGTCATAGATTAAGTATGCCCCGTCCAATCCGCTCCCCGCACGGTGATACTGCTGCTTTTCGGCGATAAAATGACAGCGTCTGCCGGCCAGCGTAAAAAGCGGCGGCAGCACCAGTATGTTACAGTGCGTCTTAATACCCTTTACCTGTATCGAGTACTTTTGTTCCCCGCAACTTTCGCTCTTCTCCCGCACGGATATGATGCCGTCTTTCACTTCAAACGCTACCTGCTTCCCGTCCCTCATGATCTTGATGTCCTCTTCCCAAAAATCAAATGCAGGTTTTATTTCTACAAAAATCTGTTCTTCTTGAAATACGATATAATTTTCCGCCTGTACGCGTATATCATTTGGGTTCAACTGTTTTAACTTCTCATAAAAATCATCCGCTCCCTCATGCCAAAACAATGTCCATCCAATCGCAAAGCTCTCCTGCGGGGCAAGCGATACGGGGGACGGATGCATCAGAAAGTCGCCTCGGTCGTTGCTGATCTTTTCCAAATCTCTTTCGACGCTGTACCCCGAGAGGCTCCCCTCGGTCAGCACCATGCCAAGATGGGGCGCCTCGCCGCCCATCCTAAGCGCCATCACATAGGAGATCTGCTCCCCACACCAGATATGCGTGTGGCAGCGTTCTCCCATACAGACAGCCGCGTCCGCATAATCGTCATGAAACGGCGTGTAGATCGCAATATCGTTTTGTGCAGTCATCATGTCTTTCGTGCCGGTATTCGTAAATTCATACCGCTCTTTGATCACACCGTCGCCGCGATGCGTCTTTCGCGTTACCGCCATCCCTTCCGGAACTCTCACGGTCCCCCACTCCGTATCCCCGGCAATCCAATTCATTTGATGCCTGTCATTTAGTGCAATCATTTCTTTCATGCTTTCCTCCATTCCAAATCGTTTTGCGCCAATAAGGCGAACGTATTATCAGATTTCGCTCTTCCATCATAGAATTTGTGACGCTTCGACTCAAATCCGCACGGAGAATCCCCTCCTGCTCTTTTGATAATTGCAGTATATACGCAGAGAGCACAAACCGCAACAGGCAAATAAACTGATATTGAACCAATTATCCTACTATTGATTATCTTAGAAAACTGTGTCTGGCAATCCTAGTCCGGCTGCTGCCCGTTATGGGCGTGCCACTTACATTCTGTTATTTCCATGTTGGTAAATGTTGCTTTGAAAGATGATTCTTCAGGACTGCAGGCATAAATTCCAAACTGAATCGTACCGCCGCCATTCCACATATGGCATACACGCATCTGCCTGAAAATGCCCCCATCTTCAGAGCACTCAATACAATAATCATCTTCCCTGCGGCTAAATCTGTACCACATTGATTTCACAGAAGCGCTTATTTCTGTGGTGGCCCAATCTGAATAGCCATTGTTTGTAACAACGCTTCCTAGATGCTGGTATTTTTCATTTTCATATTCTATCGAACCTTTCAGCCAATTTTCACTGTCAAGATACATCACAATTCCGCATTGGTCAAATCTGTGCTTACTTTCAAATTCCGTTTTCACTGTAAAAGAAAAGAACTTTTCATCCGTTCCCATCTGCAAAACAGGTGCATTATCATTTCTAAAATGATAATATGTCCTCTGCCATAAATCTGTGTGGGGATTTGTCATGATTTCAATTTTTTCATCAGATACCTTGTAATCCGCAGGTTTTCTTGTCCATTTTAATTTGTTTCTGTCAAACTTCATACGAATCCTCCCTGTCAAAGCTGTCTGCATTTGCTTACGCAGTGCGCGCTGTCCACGGCATACGCAGCAGCAGAACATCTTAAAAGCAGTCCATCCATTACAGACAGACTGCTCATGTAAGATACGTCCAAAATAAATGACCGTGTCAAATCCCATATCGCTTCGTCAGGCAGTCAAGCCCTTTTATTGTGCGATAATTCTCCTGTATGTACGCGCCGATATGCGACAGATCAGAATCATGGGAACGCCTGTCATCCGTATCTCCGGATAAGAGCTCCGCAGCCAATATCCCTGCGGTCAGCACAAGAAACTCTTTTTTGTCAAACTCTCCCGCCGCTGTCTCCTTTGCTCTCTGATGCAGCGGCGCACCCTAGCGGCAGGAAGTGCTGATGGACTCGATCGCCACTGCACCGCCGCGCACCACTTCGATATGGCGGAACTTTGATTTGAGTAGCGCAATCAGCTCATTGTTGCGGCGCTCCGTCAGTTTGCACTCTAGCAGCGCGCTGTCGTCCCCCATATCCGCCACTTCCACCTGAAATACCTGGGCAATCTGAAACACCTCCGCCTTCTGCGCCGTATCGATACGCAGCACCTTGGCAAACAAGATCTCTTTCATATGCAGCGGCACATCGGTCAGATCGATCACTTTGATAACCTCCACCATACGGTTTAGCTGCTTTTTGATCTGTTCAAATGTAATGTCATCGCTGGTTACGCAGATCGTCATGCGGGAGATCTCGTCATCCTCGGTGGTTCCCACGGTCAGACTCTGCAAATTATAGGATTTTGCTGAAAATAACCCGGAAACTTTTGCCAGCACACCCACCTGATTTTCCACATACAGCGCAATCCATCTGTTTTTCATTTTCATGAGGATTCTCCTTTCCGATTATTTCAAAATCATCTCGCTCATGGGATTGCCGCCTTTTACCATCGGCAGCACGATCTCCTCTGTGGCAATCATAAACTCTATAATCGTGGGCGCATCTTTAAAACCTCGCGCCTCATCCAGTGCACTTTGAATCTCTTCCTCACGCGCTACGCGGATGCCGTGGGCGCCGTAACTCTCCGCAATTTTCATAAAATCCGGTGTGTAGGGCGGACAGGACGGATTGGGTCCCTTGCAATTCTTCGGACAGGCCACGCGCCTGCGCAGACAGGTGGCCGCATAGCGCTTCCCGTAAAACAACTGCTGCATCTGCCGCACCATGCCAAGGTAATAATTGTTAAATACACATATAATAATCGGCGCTCCCTCCACGATTGCCGTAGCCATCTCCTGTATATTCATCTGAAAGCCGCCATCTCCGGTAAAGCACACGACCTCTTTGCCCGGGTTGCCGATCTTGGCGCCGATGGCCGCCGGCAGGCCAAAGCCCATCGTCCCCAGGCCGCCGGAAGTAATCAGCCGATGCCAGTCGTCCAGTTCTAGGTACTGGGTCGCCCACATCTGGTGCTGCCCTACGTCCGTCACATAGATGGCCTCCCCGAATGTGCGGTTCACATGCTCATAAATCATCTGCGGCGTCATACCGCGGTCCCTGCGCATCTCAAGCGGGTTCTCCCGCTGCCATGCCGCGATCTCTTCCTGCCATGCGCGCGTGTCTTTGGACTCTGCCCACTCAATCAGCTTTTCTAACGCGGTGGCAGCGTCGGCAACCACGGGCACATCCACGACCACATTGCGGGAAATAGAAGCGGTATCCACGTCGATGTGAACGATCTTGGCGCGCGGCGCAAATTCGTTCAAGTCTCCGGTGATGCGGTCATTAAAACGGGTGCCGATGGAAAAGAGCACATCGCACTGACTGACTGCCATATTGGCCGCATATTTGCCATGCATACCGCTGTTTCCCACATAGAGTGGACTGGAAGTCGGGATGGCTCCTTTGCCCATGATCGTGGTGACAACCGGAATCTGCATCTTTTCCGCCAGCTGCAACAGTTTGTCGCCAGCCCCCGCGATGTTGACGCCTCCGCCAGCCAAAATCAGCGGCTTTTCTGCACTTCGCAGCAGTTTGTAGGCTTTCTTCAACTGCCCGACATGAACGCTCTCATTGAGCTTATAACCGCGAATCTGCACGCTGGAGGGATACTCCGCTGGACCCGCAGCCGTCTGTATATCCTTTGGAATGTCGATCAGCACCGGACCCGGTTTGCCGCTTGCGGCAATGTGAAAGGCCATTTTTAAAATCTTGCCAAGTTCCTCGCGCTTGCGCACGGTGACGCCGTATTTGGTGATACTTCTTGTCATTCCCACAATATCCACTTCCTGGAAGGCGTCGTTGCCGATCAGGGAGAGCGGCACCTGTCCGGTGATACATACCAACGGTATGCTGTCATAGTGGGCATCCGCCAGTCCCGTTATAATGTTGGTCGCACCCGGCCCGCTCGTCACCAGACAAACACCGACTTTTCCGGTGGACTTTGCGTACCCCTCCGCCTCGTGAATCAACCCCTGCTCGTGCCTTGGCAGGACGACATGAATGCCGTCCTGCTTATATAATTCATCAAATAGGTCTGTCACTGTACCGCCCGGATAACCGAATATGGTATCAACGCCTTCTTCCTGCAATGCTTTTACGAATAATTTTCTTCCTGTGATATCCATGCCGTCCTCCTTTATTCATTTTGGCTTCTGTAACTTCGTACTGCTGGGGCTATTGTAAATGACTATATACCATATTCTACGAAATTTCAAGATCAAATCTAAACCAGATCGGTTCTACAAAATCTAAAACTGGATCGGTTCGACCTCCTCTCCAAGTATCCTCATCTCATACTCCGGAAAGCTCTCAAGCAGATCATTCAGACAGACTCCGGTATTATAGACGACGTCGTGTGCCAGCATGATAACTTTTTTGCGCCCCAGCGTAGAATGTAACGCATTGGCAATCAATTCCTGCGGCGTAGACGTTTTTACCGCATCTTCTAAGCTTGCGTTCCAGTCAAAGTAGATATACCCCCGCTCTGTCATCTCCCGCGCGATCGCCTCTCCCATCTCTCGGTTATAGTCATTGACGCTGCCGCCGGGAAACCGAAACAGCTTCGTATCCACGCCCGTGACCTCACAGACAATCCGACGGGCCTTCTCAAAGTCCTGTATGTAACCGTCGACGCTCTCATAGAGCATCCCATAATCATGCCGATAACAGTGAATCCCGACCGCATGGCCTTCCGCGACGATACGCCGCGCCATATCCGGGTGCTTTTCCACATTTTCACCGACCAGAAAAAAGGTGGCCTTGATATTTTGTTCTTTTAAGATATCTAAAACTCTGGCCGTATTCTCCTCGGAGGGGCCGTCGTCGAATGTCAGGTACATCGTCTTGGGATGAAAATAGTAGGCGATACCCTGCACAATGCCGGCCGCAATCTGCTCCTGGTACTCTGACGACGCAAGGTTTCGGCGCTCGGCAGAGTGCGATAGAAATCCGGCCTCGATCAGACAGGCAGGCATCAACGTACTTCCGGTAACATGAAAATCCGCATCCCCGCGCACCGCCCGCTTTTGCGCCCCGGCAAAAAGCAGCGTCTGCTGACTGATAAGCTGAGCCAGCCGTTTGCTGCCAGGCGCGCCGTTTGTGTCGTCATACCAGACTTCGATACCGTTTACGGTGGTATCGTCCGCTGCGTTTTGATGGATACTCACATAGAGAGACGCGCCCGCCTCGTTTGCCATTCTAACGCGCTCCTCCTTGGCAATATAGCGATCATCCTCCCGCGCCATCATCACACGGTATTGCAGCAGCTTAAGCGCCTTTTGCACACGCAGCGCGATCGCAAGATTGATCTCTTTTTCCAGTATATCTCCCCTGGCGCAGCCCTCGTCCATGCCGCCGTGCCCGGCATCGATAAAAATCAGCGGCGCCTCGGGCATCGCACCCTCATTCACAGACTGCAGCGTTTGCTTTGCCGCTGGCATATTCCCCATCTCTGTCGTCGACGCTGCCTGCTCCTCCGCGCGCACATTGCCCGTCTGTGCATCTGACGCCCCCTGCCCGGTTTCCGGAGGCATCAAGCTCTCTTTGTCCATCCCCGGATGCTGCTCCCCTGCCGGTGTCACATGCTCTGCGGCTGACGCCGCGCTCTGTTCCGGCGCCGCCGATGCGCTCACCTGCGGCGGCTGCCCAAACGGAAATAAAAACAGCACGGCAAGGCCAAGCGCCATGGCCATAGCCAAAAAGCGCCTCATCTGCTGCTGTTTTCTCTTTCTTCTCTGTCGCAAATCATAGCGGTAATTTAGATACAGTGGTTTTCCTTCGTACATCCCGTGTTTCCTCCTAGTTTATTCTGCTAAGGATAGATTACACATCGGCTGCATCATAAAACCATCAAATCTGCATCAAAACCTCATCATTTTTGCATCATTTTTGCATCATCGCGATATTTTTAAAAATAATTCGTTGATTCCCTCATAAAACCCAACCGTCACGATCGTCCGCTCGTCCTCCGTTGCCGCAAACACATATTTCTTGTAGAAAGGCGTCGTCTCCAACAGGGGATTTTCTGATTCATAGGGCTCTGGTTGGGAAAGCCCCATATAGCTGCTCCAGGAGGCGATTATCGCATCGACGTCGATCTCCTCCCACAGCAGGGAAGTCCTGACATAAAATTCATAGATCTTGCCGTCCTCGGCGTCGAGATAGGCGTCCATCAGCCGGTTTTCTTTGTTCCTGTTTTCCCAGCTGTCCGAGAGCGATACTTTCCAAACCGCAATATTATTGCGCGGCTCCAAAATATCAATCGCGGAATAAAGCGTGGCATCATATGCCTCCGGTGTGATCTCCTTGATCTCCCCCGGCATCACCCCGGCTTCTTTGAGCGCATCGACCGCCTGGCTGCACGTCTCATAAATTTCATCGTCCGTAATCTCTTTTTCCGACGGGCTCCTGTAATTTGCCAGAAACGTGTAGGAACCTTTCAGGTTTTGATAGACCCCGCCGCCGTCCGAGCGGGTGAAAGCGCTCTGCTCACTCTCCGGCAGCGTCTGGCTGCTCAAACAGCGGGCGAGCAGATATAATTTATCATCGACGCTCAATTTGTAAAGATATCCCTCCCCGGCCCGCTCCGCCGTCTTTGTATAAGTCTGATTCAAGAGATTACGATCCTGATATTTCGCCAAAGCCTCCGGTCCCCAGACAGACAGGACAACCGCAGAGGCTGCCGCCCCCAAAACCACTGCAATTTTCGTCTTCTGTCTCATCGTTCCCTCCATTCCTCTCTATCTGACTCCAGATATTTTACCAAAAATATGATACCTTGCCCTGTAACTAAGAACCAAAAACGCCATTTTCCCTGTCCAGCCCTGGTTCACCATGAGACGCTCTGTCTTTCAATAAAAACCGAAAGCAGGAGCCCTGGTTTTCTTCGCTCTCTATGATTAACTCGCTGTCATGTATCTTTAATATCTCTGCGCAGAGCGCCAGGCCAAGACCGGCGCCGTTTTGGCTCCTGGCACGGGATTTATCCACCATATAAAATGCTTTTATGATCTTTTGCTGCTCCTCTCTTGGAATCCCAATCCCGTGATCGCGGACAGAGAACAGATATCCGTCCTCTTTTGCGCGCCCTTCCACCTCAATGCCGCCGCCTTGCTCGGACGCTTTGCAGGCATTGTCGATCAGATTGACCAGCACCGTCTTTATCAGATTGGGCTCCGCACAGACGATGCCGGCTTCAAAAGAAAATTGCATCTTTACATCCGTCCGGCCCGCAAACATCTCTTTTAGATAGTCGAAAATTACCTGCGCCGCTACCCTCTGCAAATTTACCTTGCGGTTGCCGGCCACAATGATATCCAAAAGCCGCAGGGACATCACCTCTAAGCGCTTTCCCTCCGTATAGATGTAATTTGCCGCCATCATCCGCTTCTCTTCGTCCATACTGTGGGAGCGGAGCGTATCCGCATACCCGATGATCGCTGTCAGCGGCGTTTTTAGCTCGTGGGCAAACGCCCCCATAAATTCTTCTTTCGCCTCCACCTCATGTTCCAGCGCGCCGACATTTCTTTCTAACGCCTCCGCCATCGCGTTAAAATCCATCGTCAGTTCCCCGAGTTCATCCTGGCTGACCTGATTAGCGCGGTACGCGTAATCCCCGGCGGCCATCTGCTTTGTGGCCCTCGTCAAAATCCGAATGGGTTTTGTCAAAAAAGAAGTCAGCACATACATGAGCAAAAGACCGATGAGCAGCATGAGAAGTGTCACCCGGCGGTACAGGGAAAACCCCATCGCACGCTCCGTAAAAACTTCCGATACATCCCGCATCGTTTCCAGATAGAGGACACGGTTGCGCGCGTTGACCGCAGTGACCGCATGGACATAATGCTTTTTGCCCGACCTGGCGATATGGTAAGATTTCACCTTGGCATCGGTCTCCTCTAACAACTGTCTGTCCGCAAAAAAGCCGTCGCTAACATATAGCGTCTGCTTGCGCTCATCGGAGATGCGCAGCAGCCGCTTCTGCTGACCGCTGGCCTCGAGATTGGCTGCGATCTCATCTATGGTGTTGTCCGGCAGCACGCTGTAGTTGGTCGGCACGTTGAGCGCCGCCGTCTCCAGCGCAAATCCCAGGATACTGCTCTCATCGAGCGACTGCCCGATCTCACGCTCGAGGGAGGTTTCAAACACATAATTGACAAAATAATATCCGCTAAACCCCAATGCAAGCGCTATGACAGTCATCATACAGAGTAAAATCTTAAATGAAAATTTCATAGGAATCCCCGCTCACGCCAGCTCCAGCCGATATCCGACCTTGTAGACCGCGACCAGATGCTGCTCCCATCCCAGCTTTTTGCGCAGACGCTGCACATGCAAATCCAGCGTGCGGCTGTCCCCGTAGTACTCTTCTTCCCACACTTTCTCATACAACGTCTCGCGAAATAAAGCCACATTTTTGTTTTTCATAAACAGCAGTAAAAGGCCGAACTCCTTGTTGGTAAGTTCGACCGCCACACCTGCTTTTGTCACTTTGCGCGCTTCTATATCAACGGTTACATCGCCTGCCGTAAGCTTTTGTTCCGCCTTGTTATAGCGGCGCAAAACGGCCTCAACGCGGGCAATCAGCTCCACCACGTCAAAGGGCTTCGCAAGATAGTCGTCCGCCCCCAGCTTAAGCCCCTTGACACGGTCTTTTACCTCATGCTTCGCCGTGATAAAAATCACCGGTATTGCAAGGGGGCGTATGTACTCCATGATATCATAGCCGCTCGCCCCAGGCAGCATGATATCAAGCAAAATCAGATCGTATGTCTCCGCCTCGATGCGATCGAGCGCTTCTAACCCGTCGCAGACCGTTGTGCACTGATAGCCGGCGGCAGACAGATTCCATTCTATTAAATCGCCAATCGCTTTCTCATCGTCTACAATCAGTATTTTAATCATCCTTCAGATTTCCACCCCCAGCATGCACGCGCTCTCTCCACCAAGATCTCCATGGTATCCTTATCGCCGCATCGATACATGTCCCTGACATAAGTGTCGGTCAAAAATCCGCCCACTCTCTGATAGTAAATGGCAAAATCACTGACCGTCAAAGATTCTCCGTTTTCATCTTCATAACTGTATCGCGCCAATATGGCAATATCTTTTAACCCGTCGCCGTCGATATCACGGCAGTTGATGCCCCGCAGGGCATAGAGGCTCTCATAGTCCCCCATCGGCTGTAAGCAGGATACGATACCGCCCTGCTGATTGACCAGATAAACCATAAAGATATCATAATTGGAAATCCGATAAATCCCCGGAACCACTTTAAGCTTTCCGTGTTTTTCAAATGTACGGTAATAGCTCTGCCCCTCAGATATCGTAAACCCCTGCCGCAAAAGCTCCCCTAGCGTAACCGATGTATACAAAAATTCGGTTGAGCGGCCGTCCCTGACATAGGCCGTGATGACCTCCGCGCTCTGGTTCATGCCAAATCGGTTGATTTTGTCCGATATGCGATAATCTCTGTAAAAACCCATCCCGCCGTCCGCAAACAAAACATCGCCGATTTTATAGGGCACCCCCGCGTAATCGCCGCCCGCATTGACGCAGGTAGTAATCAATATGATATCCATATTTCCGTCGCGGTTTAAGTCGCGAAACGACACTGCGGCGATATCCCTGCCCGGCTGCTCAAGCCGCCCCGTGAACCTGTGGTTGACCTCAAGCTGCTCCGTCCGGTAAACGATCTGCCCGTCCCCGTCTGCAAAAAATAAAACGAGCCGATGGGAAGCAGCGTCAAAGGCTGGAATCACTGACACTTCCCCGCAGGCTTTCATCTCGAGCAGAAAAATCTGATCTTCCACGATCTCAAATCCGTTTGCGGAAATATCCGCGCGCTCTGCTACCCTTTGTATACGCTCCTGATATTCCAGATACTCCTCATATACCTGCCTGTCTGCTTCCTTGTCCCCGTCCTGCGCCGCACTGATATCAAAACAAGTCCCCACACCGATGTCAAAACAAGTCCAGGCGAGAAGCACAAATAGCAGCAGCACAGACAAGCCTCTTTTGCAAATCAGAGATCTCAATGTGCTTCCTCCACCTTTTGTTCTTTCCACTGTAAAATATGTTCCAATTTTTCTTTTACCTGTTTCTCGCCGCCCTCTTCCCCAGGCCGGTAATATCTTCGGTCCTCCAGCGCCTTGGGCAGACATCTCATCCGCGCCATCTTTTCCTCCGTGTCATGCGCGTAAATATAGCCTTTGCCGTAATTGAGATTTTTCATCAGATCGGTCGGCGCATTGCAAATCCACAGAGGCACCGGCTCAGCCGGACGCTCTCTGATGTCTTTTTTGCATTCCTCGCAGGCCACATAGAGCGCATTTGACTTGGGCGCCATGGAAAGATAGACGACGGCGTGCGCCAAATGCACGTCGCACTCGGGCATCCCCAGAAAATGACACGCCTGAAAGGCGGCAACCGCAACCGAAAGCGCGCCGGAATCAGCCATCCCCACATCCTCGCTGGCAAAACGAATCAGCCGCCTGGCAATATAAAGCGGCTCTTCCCCGCCGTCAAGCATCCGCTGCATCCAGTAGACAGCCGCGTCGGGGTCACTGTTGCGCATTGATTTGTGCAGGGCGGAAATCATATTATAGTGTTCTTCCCCGTTTTTGTCATAGAGAAGAGAGCGTCGGTTGAAACACTGGGAGAGCACCTCCTCATCCACGCACAAAACGCCCTTTTCATTCATCCTGCCGTTAAACACTGCCATCTCCAGCGTATTGAGCGCGGTCCGCGCGTCGCCGTTTGCAAAACGCGCGATGGCCGATATATATGTATCTTCAATGGAAACCCGCAGACTGCCAAGTCCCTTTTCGCTTGTGACGGCTCTCCTCAATAGCTCGGCCAGGTCGCCCGCTTCCAATGCTTTTAAGATAAAAACACGGCACCTTGAGAGTAGAGCGGAGTTTATCTCAAAAGACGGGTTTTCCGTCGTCGCCCCCACTAAAATGATGCTGCCCTTTTCCACAAAAGGCAGAAACGCGTCCTGCTGTGCTTTGTTGAAGCGGTGAATCTCGTCGGCAAAGAGCAGCGTCTTAATCCCCAGCCGCCGGTTGGCCTCGGCCCGGTGCATCACCTCTTTGACCTCTTTGATGCCGCTTGTCACCGCACTAAATTCTACAAACTCCGCCCTAGTCCTGTTGGCGATAATCCGGGCGAGCGTAGTCTTGCCCACGCCCGGAGGTCCCCAGAAAATCATCGAGGAAACCTGGTCCTCCTCGATGAGGCGGCGCAGGATCTTGCCCTGCCCCACCAAATGCTGCTGTCCAACGTATTCGTCCAGCGTCGCCGGCCTAAGACGTGTCGCCAGCGGCGCCGCGCTCTCACGGTTATCAAATAGACTCATCTGCTCCATGACGATGTCCCTCCTCGTCCCGCTGCCGCCGTCTCGCGGCTGTTGCGTGGCTCAATTCCAGATGAAAATGCAACGCCATATATGGCTGACACTTATTGTTTTGCCTTTGTCTCGCTCGCTTTCGCCGCCTCACTTCCTGTCGGCGCTTCACTTCCCGTCGTCTCGCTTTCTGCCGACGCCTCGCTTCCTGTCGGCGCTTCACTTCCCGTCGTCTCGTTTTCTGCCGACGCCTCGCTTCCCGTCGTCTCGCTTTCTGTCGTCTCGCTTCCTGTCATCTCGCTTTCCCCTGCCACATTCTCAGTAATCACCGCTGCCTGTTTTACCACATCTAGCGCCAGATTGCTCAAATAGAGTGCTTTGGTATAGTTTTCCCCATATACCGTATCACCGTATCCGTAGCTGTAATAGATATCTTCCTGTGACTGATACGTTCCACTGTCGATCAAAGCCTTGACATACGCGTCGTACTCTTCCTGCACGAACGTGATCCCCTCCTTGTCGGCCACCGCGTCCATAATACACTCCATGCCCACCTGTTCGCGGATGCCCCGCTCCCAGGTCTCCTGCGCCTCCTCGAGCGTAACGCCATAGTATGTGCTAAGATAGCTCTCCAACTGGCTCTCGTCTCCGCCGCAGTTGCTCTCGATAAAAGAATGTCTGTAATCGTTTAATCTGGCTGTCAGGTAATCCTCCGGCAGATTTAACTCGCAATTCGCCAGCATATAGTCCTGTATCGCCCCGTTAATATCGCTTCCCCGCTGTGCCTGCGCCTGGCTGGTGAGATAATCTTCCAAAAACTGCCACATTTCCTCTACCGTGTCAACGCGGAACTGATCTTTTGCAAACGCGTCGTCTACATTGTCGATCGTCACCTGTTTTTGCACGGAATTGACCGTAAAGGTAAATACAACCTCTTTTCCGGCCAGCTCTGTATTTCCGTAATCCGCCGGAAACGTCACTTTAGATTCGATGGTATCGCCGACTTTGGCGCCCTTTAATCCGTCGGTAAAGCCGTCGATATAGCCGCCTGACGCCAGACTGCCCACGGAGCGGTTATTGTCTACGTCAATATTTTGGTCGGTGGCACTGCCCCCCGTAAACGCTTCGCCGTCCAATGTCCCCACATAATCGACGTTTACCACGTCACCGGCTCCCACCTGGGTCTTGGTATCATCCGCCAGATAAAATCCTCCATATTGCGCGGTGAAGTCGTCGATCGTCTCACTCAGATAATCGACGGCGTCTTGCCTTTCGACGCTGTAATCTCTCGTCAGGGTAACCGGAACCCCTTTGTAGTCGCAGAGCGAGACAACATAATCGGAACCTTTGATCTGGAAATTGCGGCTCTCACTGATATACTCTGCCTCCGTGTCCGCGGTTTCGGATTCCACAGACGAAACGTCGCCAACCTCGCTTTGCTCCGTGGAATCGACCGCTTCCTCCCCGTCTTTTGCACCGCAGGCGGTAAGCGTGCCCATCAGCATCGTTCCTAATACTATCGCAGCTATTTTCTTTTTCATTATAATCCTCCATTTCAAATGACGTTTTCTTTTCCTGCCGCCGTCACTATCTTTACCTGAAATAACTTATCTACCATAGCATAAATAGCGCAAAAAGAAAAGCGTCAGCACAAAATTTTCACAATTATCTATATTGTTTCCATTTTTCCTAACTTGTACACATTCGGGAATTGCTTTTTTGTCGAACCAATGGTACAATTAAGTATCAACGTGTTTTTAGGAGGATATGAGCATGAATCCAGTTGCTATTGTCTTACTGGTCATTCTCGCCATTTTGCTGATCGCAACGATTGTGTTATATTTTCTTGGCAAAAAGGCGCAGAAAAAAAAGGAAGAACAGGATGTACAACTCGCAGCCAACGCACAGACCGTCACGATGCTAGTCATCGACAAAAAGCGAATGCCCATCAAAGATGCCGGACTGCCGCAGATCGTTTTGGAGCAGACGCCAAAGCTGATGCGGCGCTCGAAACTACCGATCGTAAAGGCAAAGGTCGGCCCAAAGATCATGTCGCTGATTGCCGACGAGTCCATCTTTGAACTGATTCCCGTCAAAAAGGAGATCAAAGCTTCCGTCAGCGGACTTTATATTACCAAAGTCAGTGGCATACGCGGACCCTTGGAGAAGCCGGAAGGGAAAAAGAGCTTTCGCCTGCGCCTGAAAGAAAAAGCCGACCGGGCTGCCGTGGAGGCGCAAAAAAACAGAGATGAGCTCGCTGCGGCGAAAAAACGCAAAAAATAACTTCCCGGTCAATCTTGTGAGATTATTTTATTAAGCCTGTCGGCTGTGTGCTGACGGGTTTATTTTTATGTTGAAAGGAAAATCATTTGCAGGTTGCAGAGTATAGGTTATTAGCCTGTAAACTTTATACCATATAAATGAATAAATATGCCAAATGGTTCTTATTCGGAAGTGACATTCTTTTTGTTCCCAGTATCAATGAAAATCATTTTTTCTGTCTATTGGTAAAACTCTTTGCCCAAATAACTATAACGATTGCAGTTGCAATTAAAAGCTCTGCAAAGATTACAGGTTTTCCCCATACTTCCCATTCTAAAGAGAAATAGAAATATTTCCCGACAAAAAATGCAGCAAAGAATACTAAATAAACTGCAACTGAATATAAAATGTTTTTAAAAATTTTTATGCGTATTTGCTCCCTGTTTAACAGTTGCTTTTGTTGCTGCTCCAGCATATCTGTCTTAACTGATAATTCATCTATTTCTGACGGTTTCAACAGATAATCCAGTGTTACATTAAATACCTTGCTCAATTCAACAATCTTTTCTACTTCGGGTATAACTTGCCTGCTTTCCCATTTTGAGATAGACTGTCTTGAAACATTTAACAGCTCGGCTAATTGTTCTTGCGTCAAATCTCTGCCTTTGCGTAACGTTATAA
>CAJTYI010000045.1 GCA_910584215.1 uncultured Roseburia sp.
ATCATAGCTGGATGCCCCAAAGGCACGCGCTAAGTACCTCGGGATTTGTGATATTGAAGAAAAAAGCAGAGGCTGTGGCACCAAGGAGACGATGAATGCTGCTTTCACTCACAGCAAAAGAAAAAGTTACTATATTTTTACGGAATAAATATGCATTCACTATTCATAGGTATTCATCCAAATAAATTGGCTAATAACCTATACAATTGTTTTATATTTACAAATTTAATTAGAATCGAGAATTTTGCCATGAAAGATTTAAAAGATAGGAACATTTGTCCCACGCTGGAGGATATAGGACAATATATAGGCAATTCTGTCTTTCTTCCATTTTGTTCGCAAGTTAAGAGCCAGTATCTGTGTAATGAAAAAATAGAGTTTAGTTCCTGTAGTTGGGAAAAGGGATGGAATGTGAAATTTAAAAAAGCAGGAAAAACATTGTGTACCATTTATCCCAGAGAAAATTATTTTACAGTTATGATTGTAGTAGGAAAAAAAGAACAGCAGTTTGTGGAAACAATATTGCCGGAGTGTTCCCCGCAGTTACAGCAAATCTATCACCAGACAAAAGAAGGAAACGGACAGAGATGGTTGATGATTGACTTGGAAGATCGGGACAACCTGTATGACGATATTTTTCGTCTGCTTCAAATTCGCAGAAATGTATCATAATATGGTATTTTTTTACACATAATTTGGAGCGCTGCTTTTGCATTTTTTTGACATACAAATTGTGGTCTGTGGGTAAAACATTTCGCTATTTTTCTATAGTAATCTATGAGGGATATGTTATAATAAGTAAGCACGCAGTAATCATGAGAAGAGATAACAGATGGAAAAACAATCCGTATGGAGGATAGATGAAAATGAGCAGAATCATTGCAATTGCGAACCAGAAAGGCGGTGTCGGAAAGACAACTACCGCGATTAACCTTTCCGCATGTCTTGCGGAGGCGGGAAAAAGGGTGCTGACAATCGACTTAGATCCACAGGGGAATATGACGAGTGGTTTGGGCGTGGATAAGGGCGAAGTGGAAAATACGGTATATGAACTGATGCTGGACGAATGTTCGATCAAAGAAAGTATGGCTGATACAGTGGTGGAAGGGATGAAAGTGATACCCTCCAACGTGAATTTAGCGGGTGCGGAGATTGAACTGCTCGGCATCCCGGAAAAAGAGTACATTTTAAAAAATGCAGTAGATTATATCAAGGAGGACTATGATTTTATCATCATTGACTGTCCGCCGTCGTTAAATATGCTTACTATCAATGCTATGACAACGGCCGATACCATATTAGTTCCAATCCAATGCGAATATTATGCATTGGAGGGTCTCAGTCAGTTGATGCATACCATTGATCTTGTACAACAGCGTTTAAATTCTAATCTGAAAATAGACGGGATTGTCTTTACCATGTACGATGCCCGCACAAATCTGTCAAATCAGGTGGTGGATAATGTGCGTGCTAATCTGGATACCAAGATTTATAAGACACTGATACCGAGAAATATTCGTCTTGCGGAAGCGCCCTCCTATGGTTTGCCGATTCATATGTACGATACAAAGTCGGCGGGTGCGGAGAGTTACCGTTTACTCGCAAAGGAAGTTATGGAGAGGGAGGTAGATTGATATGGCAGCAAAGAAAGGACTTGGCAAAGGTCTGGATTCTTTGATCAAGGCAAAAGAGCCGGCGGCGGTACAAACTGACGAGCAGAGCGTATCCGAATCGACAGAGGCGGCGACAGACGGTGTGATGGTTAATATTAATAAAGTAGAGCCGAACAGAGATCAGCCGCGCAAAAATTTTGATGAGGACGCATTGTTAGAATTGTCTGAATCTATTAAACAATTTGGTGTGCTGCAACCGCTTTTGGTACAGCAGCGCGAAGATTACTACGAAATTGTGGCGGGTGAACGTCGATGGAGAGCTGCTAAGCTGGCCGGTATGAAAGAAGTTCCCGTTATAATCAAAGATTTGACAGAACAGGAAATTGTCGAGATTGCACTGATCGAAAATATACAGCGTGAGAATTTAAATCCTATCGAGGAAGCATTTGCCTATAAAAGGCTTCTGACAGAATTTGATCTTAAACAGGATGAGGTTGCAGAGCGTGTTTCTAAAAGCCGCACTGCTGTAACAAATTCCATGCGTCTGTTAAAATTAAATGAAAAAGTACAGCAGATGGTGATCGATGATATGATTTCTACAGGCCATGCCAGGGCGCTGTTAGGAATCGAAGATTCCGAAAAACAATACCTCACGGCGCAAAAGATTTTTGATGAAAAGCTCAGTGTGCGCGAGACAGAAAAACTGGTCAAAAAAATCCAGCAGGAGAAAGATACAGACGCGAAAGATCAGAGTGTGGATGACGCGAAAGATGCAAAGATTGATGCTATTTGCCATGATCTCGAAGAGACCATGAAAGTCATTTTTGGCACAAAGGTAGTGATCAATCGTAAAGATGAAAAGAAGGGTAAGATCGAAATCGAATATTATTCCATGGATGAATTGGACAGAATTGTAGATTTAATACATACCATTCAAAAATAAATGTAATGAAAAACTCAGTGAACATAGAGCTTTTATCACAAGTTTGTGTCTGCACTGCGCCCGCAAACTTAAAAAAGTATGAGAGGTGTCAACTATTGCACAGCCTGTTCAACTGATATAAATGAATCCATAAAAGCAGTGCAGAAATGAGGATATTATGATTTCACAATACTTGGGATTTGATTCCGATTACATTATAATTGGTCTTGCTGCGGCTTTGTTATTATTGTTGATTCTGGTGATTGCCAATATAGTACAAATGCATAAGCTCAAAAAAAATTACCGCATATTTATGACGGGCAAGGATGCAAAAAATTTAGAAACGGTTATAATCGAGCGTTTGCAACAGGTGGACGATCTCATTGCATCCAATGAATCAAACGAAAAGAGTATTGAGAATATTGTGAAGGAAATGCGGCTAACCTATCAAAAGATGGGACTTATAAAATATGATGCATTTCATGAAATGGGAGGTAAATTAAGTTTTTCCCTTGCAATGCTCGATATGAGAAACAATGGTTTTATTATCAACGCTATGCACACCAGAGAGGGATGTTATACCTATATCAAAGAAATTGTAGACGGCAATTCGATCATTGTCCTGTCTGAAGAAGAAAAAGAAGCATTGGATCGGGCGATGGGCCTGAAACAGTCACAATAATCTTGTGCAGCGAGTGTGCATATCGCCATACCGCACAGCCGTAATGCAAGGATTTCAAACATTCACCGGAATTTGGAAAAATATATGAAAACACAGAGTGTAGAAACATTAAAGGGCGGCGAGATTCTGGCGGTGGATATCATGGATGATCAAAACGAGATCTTGCTGGAAAAAGGCACCGTAATAAAAAATGAATATATTGATCTATTAAAACGGCTGGAAATCTTCCATGTAAATTTGCAGGATGATGCCGCTTTGATGGAGAGTCCACACTATGTGTTGGAGCAGCCGCTTGTCGATGATTTCGTCGAACAGATACAAAAAATCCTGGAAAGCCACATTTACCAGGAAATTTATCATGGCAGTCATTCATTGAAGAAGTTGAAAATGATCGCCCGCAATCTTACCGGTGAGCTGCAAAAGAGAGAATCACAGATTGCAGTTTTTGATCTCAATTGTGTTTCGGGAAGTTTATATGAGCATACCTTTATGGTGACGGCGCTCTCTTTATTGACGGCAATCCGCATGGGGCTGCAGGAAGAAATGCTGCACACGATAGCGGAGGGATGCTTACTGCACAATTTGGGATTGCGCTATATAACCGTACCTTATCAGGATTTTACACCCGAAGATCACTCCCCGGCGGAAGTTTTTGAATTAAAGAAGCACACAATACTTGGATATTCTGCCTTGGAGAGCGCATCATGGCTCGACGGTACTGTAAAAGACATGGTTCTTTTTCATCATGAACGCAAAGATGGTTCCGGTTATCCACTGAAACAAAAAAATAATAAACTGGAATGTCGCATTATCCAGGCATGTGATTCATTCTGTTGTAAAATTTTTGGTATGGAGTGTAGAAGAGTCAGCGTGGAAGAGGCGTGGAGAGAGTTATCTTTCGATCAGGGCAGATTGTACGATAAAGAAGTGACAGACACACTTTTGAGTCTCGCGGCCTGTTATCCTGTGGGAACGATCATAAAAGAAATCGGTATTGTCATAG
Organism: uncultured Roseburia sp.; assembly: GCA_910584215.1. Lineage (GTDB taxonomy): Bacteria > Bacillota > Clostridia > Lachnospirales > Lachnospiraceae > Roseburia. The sequence continues at coordinate 4,221 of CAJTYI010000045.1, forward strand.
AACAGACAGAGAATCCGACAGATCCATTGATTGCAGTGATGGATGAATATGGGAGTTTAACCGGAAATCAGATCCGGTTGGAGGGAGAGACGTGCACAAATATTTAAGAGCAATAGGTTTTTCAAATATATCTAAAGAAGAATTTCAGTATATTTGTACCGAGATCGTCAACGATCCGATTGATCTGAAAACGGCCAAAGATTCGGAAGGAAATGAATTTGTAGAGATTTCGGGTGAATTTGGAGATTTTTTTGGCATTACGCTGCGTGGAATTTACCGGGACGAAGATACGTTGGAGGTAGAATATACTTATCCCTATTTCTACGGAAAAACAATTTCTACAACTGAGCATGTAGAAGTAGAAAAACACGCCGAAAAGGAATCTTATGCAGGAATATGTGATGAGGTACGCATCGGTGTGACATTGATTTTTTATCTGCAAAATGTTGTGGATTACCTGAAGTTTAAAAATAATCACACTTATCATCAGACGTCGAGCGGCGTCATTTTGTCAGCGCTGTCGACCGAAGGAAAAGTTTTGTTTCCGGTGGATAAAAGTGAACAGAAATCTAAGAATATGAAACATCAGGAAGAACCGGATAGAATACGTCTTCTGACCGCTGCGAGGGACGGAGATGAGGATGCCATAGAAAATCTCACACTGGAGGATATTGATACATATTCTCTGTTGTCAAGAAGGGTACTACACGAGGACGTGCTTACGATAGTAAACACATACTTTATGCCCTACGGCATTGAGAGTGATCAATATTCGATTTTGGGCGAAATCATGGATTATCGACTGCTTCGCAACGATTATACCGAAGAACGTGTGTATCAGATCGATCTGTTGTGTAATGATTTAAGTTTTAGTCTCTGCATCAATGAGAAAGATTTAATCGGTGAACCAAAGGTGGGAAGGCGTTTTAAAGGTATTATATGGATGCAGGGAAGTATCAATTATCAAAATTAAATTTTTGCTAAATATTTGCTCAAAATTTCATCAAATATTTTGACAGAACAATTAGCTTGTGTTAAAATAACTAAAGTGTATCAGAATTGTCGCTATAGCTCAGCTGGATAGAGCGACCGCCTCCTAAGCGGTAGGCCGGAGGTTCAAATCCTCTTAGCGACGTCTAAAATGCCGGGAATACTGGGATTCCAGAGTTCCCGGTATTTTATTATATCTGATTTTGCTGATCAAAATAGCGTTTCTTTTTGATAATTTCTCTCACATAGAAAATATAAAATAGGACTTGAAATAAATATTAAAATAAGGTATTCTAAAATAAGAACATATATTCGATATAAAAAGTGGTGGTATTTATAATATTTGTAAGTGGAATTCATGGAGTGGGTAAAACTTATTTTTGCAATATGACAGAAAAGAAATTAGGAATAAAGAATTATTCGGCGAGTCAATTAATTGCAGGAAGGCGAGAAAAAGGTTTTTCCACAGATAAATTTGTTTCAGATATTGATGATAATCAAGTGCTTTTATTGGATGCAATTAATGAATTACGGCAAGTTGGTCAAAATTTTATTTTAGATGGTCATTTTTGTTTATTAAATGAGGAAGGTGTAATTACAAGAATTCCAATGGAAACTTACACTTTGCTAAAACCAGATACAATGATTTTATTATTGGAAAATCCTAAGATAATTGCAAAACGAAGGTTTCAAAGAGATAGAATCCGACAGGACGAGTGTACTATTAATGATTTTCAATGTGATGAAAAAGCGTATGCGACAGAAATTGCGGGGCAACTTAGCATTCCATTAGAGGTATCTAATGGTGCATCAGATTTGGGGCGAATAGTGGAAATTATTAAAACAGGGGGATGCTAATATGGCAGGAAGGTTTTCATTAAAGAAATTTGCAGACATTAATCTTCATGATGAGTTTTTTGATTCGTTGAAAGCGGATTATCCTGGTACGGAAAATAGTACGGGGTTTATTGAGTGGTTTGCGAAAAAAGCAGAAACGGGAGCTACAGCACTTGTTTTTGAGGATGAGATAGGTGTAGGCGCATTTGTTGTATTAAAAATTGAAGAAGAGGAAATTGAATTGCAGAGTGCTGTTTTACCTAAAATGGAAAGATTGAAAATTAGCACATTTCGAATATCAGAAAGATATCGCAGACAGCGTATTGGGGAGGGTGCAATTGGGTTGCTTTTATGGAAATGGTTGCACTTAAAATGTGATGAAGTTTATGTGACAATTTTTGATAAACATACTACATTGATTTCACAGTTTGAAAAATTTGGTTTTCAAAAGTGTGGTGTGAATTTGAATGGAGAGAATGTTTTGATAAAAAGCCGTAAAAATATTGACTTTAGTGACCCGTACAAAGCCTTTCCATTTATAGAAGATGATTTTGACTATGCAGGGTATATTATTATTGACGATTATTATCATGATACAATGTTTGCATATTCAGAACTTGCTAATACGGCATCATTACAATCAGAGATTAGTAGTAGTGTTAGTAATGGACTTAGTAAAATATATGTAGGGCAAGCACCGAAAATAAATCATAAAGTTGGAGAACCCGTTTTGGTTTATCGTCGTTATACACAGGGAACAGGGAAGCGATATCGTTCTTGTATTACCTCATATTGTGTGGTGACAGATGTTATACAGGCTAAAATAAATAACCGATATTTGATGAGTTTTGATGATTTGAAACAGCGTATTGGAAATAAATCTGTGTTTAATGAAAGTGAATTGCAAAAGCAATACCATGAATATCGGAATGTGACGGTAGTTGAATTGCTTTATTATGGATACTTTGGTGCTGGAAACAATGTAAATATGGATTGGCTTGATCGGCAGGGATGCTGGGCAGATCAGGGACAATATCCAACAGAAGTTCATCTGACAACAAATCAATTTAAAAAAGTCCTATTGGAGGGAAATATCAATGTGTCAAATGTTATTATCAATTAATCCGGAATATGTAGAAAGTATTCTACAAGGTAAAAAAATGTATGAATATCGGAAATTTCGTTGTCGGGATGATGTTGATAAGATTATAATATACGCAACGGCTCCCCAGCAACAAGTCGTAGCGGAAGCAGAAATTGCTGATATTATTGAAGATGATATATTAAGTGTTTGGAGACAAACCAAGAAGTATTCGGGTATTACATATGCTTTTTTTAGAAAATATTACAAAGGGAAGAAAAGTGCAGTTGCCTATCATTTGAAAGATATAGTTATATATGAGAAACCACTTGCATTAAAGGATATTGGAGTGTCCTGTGCCCCGCAGTCTTATAGATATATTTCTATGGAAACATAAAGGTTAGTATGTGTTTTTTATTAAATGAAAGAGGTGATAGAATGTATTTTCAAGAAAGAATGTTTAATCCGACTTACGTAAGTAGGAACTATTATAACCAGATACAAACACAGATTGATAATTATAATTTTCAACAGAATATTGAAGTTGAAAAAGCGGTAAAAGCAACACATGATTTGTGTAGTGCTGTTAAAAATATGGATGAACGGCATCAACAAGAGGCATTTTGTTTATGCTTGGAAGCAATGGCACAGGAATTTGGCTGGTAATAAAGATGTATAGGCAATAATGGAGAAAAGGAATAGATGTTGTATTGTGGTATGTAATTTCCGAAAACAACTTCACTGTGAATAGTAAAGATAGATTATATCAAGCCTTCAGGAATAAAATTTTTGCTACTGGAAAAGTAGAAAACTATGTGGCATAAGCGATATTATAAATGATGTGTGTATCAGAAGTCGTTAATTATCGGCATTTGTTGATAACTGATAATATGCCCGGGAAGACAGTGATTTAGCGATGCTGTATACAAGCGGAAGTATATGGCAAATACCTCTTTGCTGTATGAGCGGTTAAATACAATGGAGGTTCGCCAGATAAATTACCAAGCGGAAACAGATGAGCGTTTTGAGAGAGTTTTTGAGTACATATCCGAGCATGAGGAAAGCCAGTCAAAAGTATTTTTTGACGGACAGATTTACGATGTGTTCAGTCTGATAGTAAGTCTAATTCAAAAAGCAGAGAAAGAAATCACTCTGATAGACGGATATGTAGATATTGGGACATTGAATCTGCTTTCAAAGAAAAAGTCTGATGTTGCAGTTACAATTTATATACAGAAACAAACCTAACTGACGATAGCCGATGTTAAAAATTTCAATGCACAGTACCCGACACTGAAAATAAAATATATCAAAGTATTCCATGACAGGTTTTTGATTCTTGATGGAACGATAGCCTGTCATGTAGGAGCGTCTTTGAAAGATGCAGGAAAAAAGTGTTTTGGAATCAATTTAATTCAAGATGCAGGCATCATCAAAGACATCCTGCAAAGATTAGAACTGGAAACGGAGGAATAAGAAATTCTTTGAGGTCACAATTTGCGACCTTAGAAAAAATGCAAACAGCTTAAACTATTCTGGGATTCGTTGTGAAATGCAGGTATTAATCGGGAAAGGATTTACAGCGTAACATTTCCCTAAATGCAATCCTCTTGCTAATCGCCTGCTAAAAGGAGCATTTAAAGAACCTTAAAACTAACAGTCACATGGAGGTACGAGATAACATTCTGAATCCGTGACAAGTAAGGGAATAAAGGGATTATATAATACTAAGAGGGAGCTGCCTACCAGAAAATGGCCTACTCCTAAGCGGTAGGCCGGAGGTTCAAATCCTCTTAGCGACGTCTAAAATGCCGGGAATACTGGGATTCCAGAGTTCCCGGCGTTCTATTTATAATCGATTCTGCTAATCAAAATGGTATGCCTGTTAATTATCCGAAAATTTTGTTTAGTTTGTCAGAAAGCCATCATTTACAAATTCCATATAGTCGTTCCGTATCATATAATACATATATCATATAAATTATAGATTTTAATTTTTTATTGTGCTATAATCTATATTCATTACCACAATGATTTCAATCAATAATAGTTATCCAAACAGGGTGGAGATATATATGAGTAAAAATCCAAGCGCAACGAAAAAGAACAAAGGAACTTCTTTACTGATTTCAATCATACTGGTGTTTTGTATACTGGGAGCGGTTGTAATATCTGTGGCACACAAGATATCCCGCGAAATGTCTGCCTCAGCGATACAAAATTTGAGTGAAAATCTTAATTTAATCAAATCTACGATCGAGGCCATTCTAAACAATGAAGCGGAGTTCCAAAATCTGATTGCGAACGAGATCGCGATGGCTGACGACCCGGACGAATATGTGCGCTCCTATGTGGCAAATAAGACCATGGTGAAGATGTCTTTGATTCGCGCCGGGGCAGATAAAGGCATCTCCAACACAGGAGAGGTTTTTTCTGAAGAAGAACTTGACTTTTCTGCTGGAGGGACGGTGGCTGGTTTTCCCATTTCTCAGTCTTATTTAAATTATATGGGTACCTGGGCCTACACGATCAAATGTCCTGTCATTAAGGACGGAGAGGAGATTGCAACCCTGTATATTGAATACATTTACGATTCACTTGATCGCTCCCTTCCTGACGGATTTTACAATAATCAGGCTGCGCTTTATATTATGGATGTAGAGAGCCAGAGGTTTGTGTTAAAACCGGAAGGAATGGGAATGCGGAGTGCAGGGCATCTCAATCTGACAGATTTTTACCGCGCCAACAGCATTGATGATGCCTCGTTGCGGGCAGAGGTGGAAGATTGCCTGGAAACCGGCAAAAATATTTTATTCTACCACGATATCCGCGAAGTAAATTCATTAAATTACATGTGGTCCGTTAATGGGGGGACTATATATTTGGCCGGCTATGTCGCTTATGAAGCGGTTCAGCAGGAGGGAAAGACAGTCAACCAGAACATATTACTTGTTGTCATCGTGATGTTAGTGGCTTTTTTTCTGTGCTTTATCCTCTATTATTTTAATCAGCGTCAGCAAACTAAGACCAGCAGAGAGCGGGAAAAAGAGAGAGAGATTCATAACAAACAACTTATGGAAGCATTGCAGGCGGCACAGATTGCCAATAACTCTAAAACCATGTTTCTCTCCAATATGTCGCATGATATCCGTACACCGATGAACGCTGTGCTCGGTTTTACAACACTTCTTGCCAAGGATGCGGATAATCCAGTGAAAGTGCGGGAATACACCAATAAAATTATGGCTTCAGGTCAGCATCTGCTCAGCCTGATCAATGATATCTTGGATGTATCAAAAATAGAAAGCGGCAAAGTAGTGCTCACGTTTGAAAAATTTTCTTTGAATGACGTGGTTTCTTCCGTTGACGCGATTATCCAGCCTATGGCAAAAGCGAAAAAACAGAATTTTTATGTGGAAGTGAAAGGAATCAAGCACGAAGAATTGATCGGAGACGAGACACGAATCAATCAGATTTTGATCAACCTTTTATCCAACGCCGTCAAATATACGCCGGAAGGCGGCAATATCTGGTTTCGCATTACCGGGTTAAAGCAGCGTTCCAATCAATACGAACATATCAGAATTGAAGTCGAAGATGACGGTTATGGCATGACGTCTGAGTATCTCAAAACAATATTTGATGCATTTACAAGGGCGGAGAACAGTACCACGAACAAAGTGCAGGGAACCGGTCTTGGGATGGCAATTACAAAAAATATTGTGGAACTGATGGGAGGTACGATTGATGTTTCCAGTAAAGTGGGCCATGGAAGCTTGTTTAAGGTCGAACTGGAATGTCGTATTACGGAAGAGCAGGCAGACAGGCAGTTTTGGAATCAGTGTGGCATTACCCGGATTCTTTTGATCGATTATGATAAAAGCTCCTGTGAAAACATTTATATGTTGATGAAAGATGTCAATGTCCCGGTCTCTGCAGTACAGAGCGTTGAAGAAGCGCTGCATTTTATTCAAAATGTAGATGTCACACAAAAGCCATATCATCTGATATTGGTAGACAGAAATGTGCCTGATGTCGACGGCGCACATACGGTTCAGGTGCTGCGGAATGCATTAACGTACTGCGTGCCGATACTGTTTATGACGGATCATCACACCAGTGAGTTTGACGACCCGATCCTGCTGGAAAATGTTGGCGTCATGGCAAAACCGTTCTTTATTTCCACATTGAGAGAAAAGATCGTGGAGATGCAAAACGGAGTGATTGCGGAGGATAAGGACGTAACGGATTTGAGCAATTCCCTCAAAGGACTGCATTTTCTTGCCGCAGAGGATAATGAAATCAATGCGGAGATTCTGGCGGAGATTCTGGAGATGGAGGGCGCGAGCTGTGAGATTGTTGAAAATGGCCAGTTGGCCGTGGAACGCTTTGCACAGGCCCAAAAAGACGACTTTGATGCAATCCTGATGGACGTCCAGATGCCGGTGATGAATGGTTATGATGCTACAAAAGCAATACGCGCGCTGGAGCGCGACGACGCTAAGTCCATTCCCATTATCGCCATGACCGCAAACGCCTTTGCGGAAGATGAAAAAGCGGCTCTTGATGCCGGAATGAATGCCCATGTGGCAAAGCCGCTTGATGTCGAGCTGGTTAAAAAAGTGATTCGGCAATATATCGATGGGAAAGAATAAAGGAGTGAACAATTCAAATTAAACAGCCGCTCATGCGGTGGAATGTGAGGAAATATGAAAATAAATAGAAATAAAATCACCCGGAATATCGCGGTCATGTGTCTTACCGTGATGACCGGGTCAGTGCTCGCCTCGTGCGCAGTACATCCCGATCCCAACCAGAATGTTGTCATAACAGAAGAAAAGGAACAACGGCTTGTCAATTTGTTCAGCCCTATGGAAAAGACCGATCCCGATGCCGAAAATGTGGCGAGAAGTGCCGCGGATACAACTATCGCTATGGCGGAAGAACAACTGGGTGTGACAGTGGCATACCGAACCTACACGGCGGAGGATTATCAGGATAAGACTTACGACGAAATTACGTTTGACCGTGCGAGCAACAACATGGATGATATCTATCTGTTAAACCCGGATACCATCCAGGCGCTGGGAGAAGAAGATCTGCTGATGGATTTGTCGGATCTTGATTGTGCTAAGAATCTGCGGGATGTGGTAAAAACGGCAAACACTGTCAATGGAAAACTGGCGGCGATTCCGCAGGAGGTAGTGGCATACGGTCTTTTTATCAATAAGGACATATTTGACCAATATAATCTGACGATGCCGGAAACACCGGAAGATTTTTTGGAGTGCTGCCGTGTGTTGAAAGAAAATGGTTATGAGACACCGATTGGTGCAAATCGCTGGTGGTTGGAGACATTTGTTTTTGCGCAGGCATATGCCGATCTGTACAATGGTGGCAATACAGAAGCGGAGATAGCCGCGCTCAACAGCGGAGAAGCCAAATACAGTGATTACATGCGCTCAGGTTTTGAATTTTTGCAGGAATTGATAGACTGTGGATATGTTGATGCCAAGAAAGCATATGTCAGTGAGGCTATCGAAGCCGAGGGTCCTGATTTTCTTGCTGGAAAAACGCCCATTGTCATGGCATATTGGGGCGCAGCGAACACCGATACCGCATATGGAAAAACAGATTTTAACCTCCAGGTAATTGGTTTTCCCAGCAGCCGCGGACAGATGCCTGTCATGCCTATGACCGGGTTCGCAGTCGGCGCCAATGCGGAGCACGCCAAGGACGCCATGCTCACTTTGGATGCGATACTTTCCGACGAGGCACTTTTGGCATATGCAAAAATAAACAGAGTCATTTCTCCGTCTAAAAATGTTGAGGTAGATTGTGTTCCCGCCCTAAAACTCTTGAACGACAAGATTGAAGAGAATGTTTTTGTCCTTGGTTCCAATGCGAGTATGAAAGTGGAGCAATGGGGCAACACCTGTCTGATTGTGCGCGAACTGTTAAACGGCGCGACGGTAGATGAATGTATGGAAGCGTTCGACCGATTACAGGAGGAATCACTGCGCGAATAATTTTCTATCATAAACACGAGAAGAAACTTGTTTATGATCATGCCTGTGGCAGTAGGTATGTGGATAAACAGATGAAAACCCGCCGGATTGAGTAAATCGTTCCGGCGGGTTTGTATTGTACGCAAGGGCATGTAGGGTATAGAATTTGGGAGGATGTTCCTATGAAGACTATGTTGATAATTTGAATGGCAAGCTTTTGGGAAGATAGAAGTCATGTTTGGGTGTTATACCTTTACTTAAAAGTTAACCCTACAATTTTGTAAGGTAACGTAAGGAAAAAAAGGCGACAACAAAGAGGATATTTCATAAAATAACATAGGTTATTAACCTGAAAACTTTATAGCATGTATGAAAAATCAAATAATAACCGTTTATAATAAGGGAAGAATATGGAGTGAGCTATCATGAAGAAGAAAAAAATTTGGTCCAGGTTGATCGTTCTTGTTACCGGCATAGTTGTAGTAGTAATGTTTTTGTTCAGTAAAAAATCTCCTCGCACTATCCGGCTGGGAGAATACAGAAACAGCGACTGGTAGGAAAGGCCACCATAAATTACCGGTTGAAAACAGAACGTGTGTTTACTATAATGAGGGCAAAACAGGAGGTGAACACACGTTTGAACGAGGTTATTTTTCATATTGATGTTAATTCGGCCTTTCTGTCCTGGGAGGCCGTTTATCGTCTGGCGCATCGGGGAGAAACGCAGGATTTGCGGGAAATTGTCTCTGCCGTGGGCGGCGACGTCACCATGCGCCATGGTATTATACTTGCCAAATCTATTCCGGCCAAGAAATATGGCATCAGAACAGGGGAGACGATCTTGGAGGCGAGGGGGAAATGTCCCGGCCTTACGCTGGTTCCAGCAAATTACGAACTGTATGAAGAATGCTCGGCAGCGTTTTTGGAGATTCTGCGCGATTATTCGGATATTGTGGAACCCTACAGTATCGACGAGGCGTTTGTGGATATGAGTGCGAGCTGCCATCTGTTCGGGACACCGGAGGATACGGCGGCACAGATTAAGAACCGTATTCGCGATGAGCTGGGATTTACCGTCAATGTGGGGGTGTCCGGCAGCAGACTGCTCGCGAAAATGGCGTCGGACTTCCAAAAGCCCGATCGGGTGCACACGCTCTATCAGGAAGAAATCAGGCAAAAAATGTGGCCGCTTCCGGTGTCAGACCTTTTTTTTGTGGGACGTGCCACGGCGCGAAAACTGCATGCTATGGGGATTGGGACGATCGGGGAGCTTGCCTGCGCCGATCTGGCATGGATACGCGAAATATTAAAAAAGCCGGGGGAAACAGTGTGGAGATTTGCCAACGGAACCGACCCTTCGGTACTGCTGCAGGAACAGACGGCAAACAAAGGGTACGGAAATAGCACCACTACTCCGTTTGATGTCAAGGATATAGAGACTGCGAACCGTGTGCTGCTTTCTCTGTGCGATATGGTGGCAAGCCGCCTGCGGGCGGATCGCGTAGAGATCGGGGTGGTGTCAGTGGGGATTCGTTATGCGGGATTTGCGGAAGGAAAATTTCCGTTTGTCTCGCATCAGAGGACACTGCACGGTTCCACCAATTTGACAAAAGAAATTTATGAGGCGGCCCGCGGGCTGCTAAAGGAGCTGTGGAACGGCAGCCCCGTCCGGCATCTGGGCGTACACACCGGACGGGTAAGCGGGGAAACCGCTTGCAGACAGATGAATCTGTTTGAGGAGATCGACTATGAAAAACTATCGTGCGTGGACAGAACCGTGGATACACTGCGGCACCGTTACGGGACAGGAGTGGTTACGCGCGCCGCACTCTTAAATACACCGTTTGCTTTCTCCGCTAAATAGGCTTTGTGTCGAGCAATTCTTTGGGAGAAATGCCGTACTCTTTCTTGAAAGCCCGGTAGAAGCTGGAATAATCTCTGAAACCGTAACTTTCATAGGTTTTTGTGATATTCATACTGGCCAAGATTGCTTCTTTACAGAGAGTAAGTCTCTTTTTGGTGATGAACTGGTGCAGAGAGAGGCCAAGATTTTTTTTGAACAGATGGGCAATATAGTATTTGCTGACGAAAAACTGATCAGCCAGTTTTTCCAGACTCAACTCTTCATCCAAATGTTCCTCAATGTAATTGCAGAGATTTTGGTACAGCGAAACATCTTCACTGGCCTGGTAGGGATTGTTTTGTTCATAGACCAATCGGTTAATCTGTAAAATAAGATCAGAAACTTTCAAATTGACAAAAGATTCCTGTCCGAAGCGTTTGGTCTGCATTTCCTCGATCAGTGAGAGCATTTTTGACTGGATATTATTGAACGAAATGCGGTCCAGATGAAAAATATATTCTCTGTTGGTGATGACGTGCTGCATCAGATATATGTAATCCGGGGACATGGAGAGCAGACGGTTACAATACGCACGGCTAATCCAGAACACGAAACGCCGGTAGGGATCGTGATAGCTGTGGACAATCGCGCGGTGTGAGATTTCAGGCGGAATCAGCATAATGTCACCGAAAGCGATGGTGTAAGTGTTGTCCTCGATCTCAAAGCTGGCGTCCCCCTCCAAAAATAAATAAAATTCATAGTAATCGTGTGTGTGTGTGGATAATTTGATCGAAGAAGTGTCATGATAATAAAAGACTTCAAAATCCTTGGAGAGCATATATTGACGGTTGGAAAATTGGGATTGCAGCTTCTTTTTCATAGGCAGGTCTTTCCTTTTTTTCTTTATTATACAAAAAGACAGCAACTTTTGCAATATAAGCAACAATCCTGCCAATGGATTTTTTATGAAAACTTTATATAATAGAATTGAAATGTACGAAAACTATTAAAATGTAGCGAAAAGAGTGAAAATAAGCGTTTCACTCACCAAGGAAAGAAAGTATGGAGGGTTTGCAAATGGAAATGACATTGAGATGGTATGGTGCAAAATTTGACACGGTGACGCTTAAGCAGATTCGCCAGATTCCGGGTGTGACAGGGGTTATCACGACATTGTATGATACACAGCCGGGAGAAGTGTGGAGCAGAGAGCGCATACGGGCCATGAAAGAGGAGGTTGAGGCCGCCGGACTTCATGTGGCGGGCATTGAGAGTGTCAATGTGCACGACGCAATCAAGACCGGAGCGCCGGACCGCGATCAGTATATCGACAATTATATCACGACGCTCGAACATCTCGGGCAGGAGGATATTCATCTGGTTTGTTATAATTTTATGCCGGTGTTTGACTGGACAAGGACGGAGCTTGCTAGAGTAAGGCCGGACGGCTCCACGGTTTTGGCGTATACGCAGGAGGCGGTGGACGCCATCAACCCGGAAAAGATGTTTGAATCGATTGCCGGAGATATGAACGGTACTGTGATGCCGGGCTGGGAGCCGGAGCGCATGGCGCATGTCAAAGAACTGTTTGAAATGTACCAGGAGATTGACGATGACAAATTGTTTGAAAACCTCAAATATTTTCTGGAGCGCATTATGCCTGTCTGTGACAAATATGATATCAATATGGCGATTCACCCGGACGACCCGGCCTGGAGCGTGTTTGGACTGCCAAGAATCATCATCAACAAGAAAAACATTCTCCGCATGATGGAGATGGTTGACAATCCGCACAATGGCGTCACATTCTGTTCCGGTTCTTACGGCACCAACCTGGAAAATGATCTCCCGGACATGATACGCTCCTTAAAGGGACGAATCCACTTCGCACATGTGCGCAACCTTAAGTTTAACACGCCGACGGACTTTGAGGAGGCGGCTCACTTATCTTCGGACGGCACTTTTGATATGTACGAGATCATGAAAGCACTCTATGATATCGGATTTACCGGGCCAATCCGCCCCGACCACGGACGCATGATCTGGGACGAGGTAGCGATGCCGGGATATGGACTTTACGACAGGGCGCTCGGCGCGACTTATCTGAACGGACTTTGGGAAGCGATCGAAAAAAGTGCAAAATAAAATAATATAGAAAGAAGGGGTTTCTATGAAGTTAAATGAGCAGGGATTAAAGAACAGAGAAGACTGGCAGCAGGCGGGGTATGCGCTGCCGGAGTTTGACCGGGAGAAAGTGGCGAGCGCAACCAAAGAGAATCCGTTTTGGGTACATTTTGGCGCCGGAAACCTTTTTCGCGCCTTTCAGGCCAATCTGGTACAGAATCTATTAAATGCCGGAGAGCTTGATAGGGGATTGATCGTTGCCGAGGGGTACGACTATGAGATAGTTGAAAAGATGAACCGTCCTCATGATGATTACAGTATATTAGTAACTTTAAAAGCGGACGGCAATGTCGATAAGACAGTCGTGGGCAGCGTAGTGGAGTCACTCGCAGTGGATTCCGAGAATGATGTAGACTTTAACCGCTTAAAGGAAATATTTGTCAAAGATTCCTTACAGATGGCAAGTTTTACCATCACGGAGAAAGGCTATAGCCTTGTCAACGGAAAAGGGGAGACTCTGCCCGATGTGGAAGATGATTTTCAGATGGGACCTGGGCGGCCCAAAAGTTATATGGGAAAAGTTGTTTCGCTGTTGTACACAAGGTTTCAGGCCGGAAAGAAGCCCATAGCGATGGTGAGCATGGACAACTGTTCCCACAACGGTGATAAACTTTTCGCAGCCGTGGACAGTTTTGCCAACAAATGGGAGGAGAGCGGGTTGGTGGAAACCGGTTTTGTCGCATACATCCATGACAGGGAAAAGGTGACGTTCCCCTGGACCATGATCGACAAGATCACGCCGCGTCCGGACGCTTCCGTGGAGGAGATTTTAAGAAAAGACGGCGTGGAGGGATTAGAACCCGTTATCACTTCTAAAAATACTTATGTCGCACCTTTTGTCAATGCCGAGGAGTGCGAATATCTGGTGGTGGAAGATGCTTTTCCCAACGGGAGGCCAGTTCTGGAAAAGAGCGGCGTGATATTCACTACGAGAGAAAAGGTGGAAAAGGTGGAGAAGATGAAAGTCTGCACCTGCTTAAATCCCTTGCACACCGCACTCGCAGTGTTTGGATGCATCCTTGGATATCATAAGATATCCGATGAGATGAACGATAAAGAGCTTAAGAAACTGGTAGAGACGATCGGGTATGTGGAAGGTCTGCCGGTGGTGGTTGATCCGGGCATCTTAGATCCCAAAGAATTTATCGATACGGTATTAAATGTCCGCATTCCCAATCCATTTATGCCGGATACCCCGCAGCGTATCGCCACCGACACGTCGCAGAAGCTGGCTATCCGTTTTGGCGGCACCATCAAGGCATATCGTGCTTCTGGCAGCTTAAAGGTTTCTGATTTAAAGATGATTCCCCTGGTATTTGCCGGATGGCTCCGTTACCTGATGGCGGTGGATGACAGCGGAAAGACCTTTACGCTGAGCCCTGATCCTCTGCTCGCCACGGTGACGCCGTATGTATCGGATATCAAGATCGGCGATACCGTTTCCTCACAACAGTTGGAGCCGTTGCTTGTAAACACGGATATTTTCGGTGTTAATCTCTTTGAAATCGGCATGGCCGATCTGGTTGTCTCATATTTCAATGAGATGAATGCAGAAACCGGCGCAATCAGAAAAACGTTACAGAAATATGTAAAAGCATAGTTAATAGCGATGACCGTTTGCCCTGACACCCATCAGGTAGCGTCTAAGTTCATCGGCGATGGCGCCTCTCCCTCTGCCTTTGTCGTAAACGATACAGATGCTTCTGCTGGGTGTCTTGCAGTTTAGCGGAATTTCGACGATCTTCTTTTCATTCAGCAATGTCTTAGCCATTCGTTCGGGCACAAATCCTATGCCAAGATTATTTTCAATCAGGGGAAGCAGAAGATCGGATGTGGCAACCTCCATATCCGGCTCTATCTTCACATGCTCTTTCAAAAAGAAATTTTTGTACAATTCATAAGTGGCCGTGCCGCTGCCAAGGCCAATCCAGGGAATATCCGTCAGGTCGTGCAGGTCTTGTTTTTGACGGCAAAGGCTGCGGTAATAAGTGCCGCCGGCCAAAATTTCCTGAAACGAGAAAAGTTCTTTGCAGGAGAAGGACTGCGGGAGCTCAAAAGGGGTGGTGAGCAGGGCGAAGTCGAGTCTGCCGCTGGCAAGAGTCTGCATAATGTAGGGGGTCGTGTAATTGTGGATAATGACGCGGGCTCTGGGATATAGCCTTTTAAACTCCTGCAAAGTATCAAGCAAATATAGATGAAGCGCCGTTTCCGTGGCGCCGACCGTCACAGTTCCCGTACCGCTCGCCGCATGGTTGTAAATTTCGTCCTGCGCAGTCTGGAGATGTTCAAAGGCAATCTCGACATGAGCATAGAGACGTTCCCCTTCCTTCGTGAGACTGATGCCGCGTGCGCCGCGAATCAGCAGATTGCATTTGAGCGCGGATTCCAAAAGCTTCATGATGCGGGTGACATTCGGCTGATTGCTTCCCATTGCTGCCGCTGCTTTGGTTATATTTTTGTATTTTCCTACATAATAAAATGCCTTATAATACTCGAAATTAATATCCATATAAAAAATATATTCCTTATATATAAACTATGTATTTTCCGTATTGATAAAAATCAGTATAATACATAGGGGATGATAAGTAAAGTGTGAATCGAGCAGGGAGGAAGACGATGAATAAAGATCTGACGGTGGGAAATCCACAAACGGTATTATGGAAGTTTTGTCTGCCGATGTTTGGCAGTATTATTTTCCAACAGCTCTACAATATTGCAGACTCATTGGCAGCAGGCAAATTTATCGGTGAAAATGCACTGGCGGCGGTCGGAAACAGCTACAACATCACATTGATTTTTATCGCCTTTGCGTTCGGCTGCAACATCGGATGTTCGGTTGTCGTCTCGCGGTTTTTTGGCGCGAAAGCCTACGGCAGGATGAAGACAGCGGTCTACACGGCGTTGACTGCAAGCGGCGTGCTCTGTGCGGCGCTGATGCTGTTTGGTTTTTTAAGCTGCAATTTCTTTCTTGAGATGATGAACACGCAGCAGGAGATTATGGGGGATGCGGCGCTGTATCTGAATATCTATATATTTGGGCTTCCGTTTTTATTTTTTTATAATATCGCCACCGGAATATTTTCGGCATTGGGGGATTCCAGGACGCCATTTATCTTTCTGGCAATCTCCTCCACCGCCAATATTCTTGTGGATATCCTGTTTGTCTGTGCGTTTGACATGGGGATTGCCGGCGTTGCCTGGGCGACATTTCTCTGCCAGGGAATTAGCTGTATCCTGTCTGTGGCCTTGGTTCTAAAACGTCTGGCGGCGATTGAGACTGCGGAAAAAGTAAGCGTTTTTTCCTGGGATTTGTTCAAAATGCTGTCCGTGATAGCGGTGCCCAGTATTTTGCAGCAGTCGTTTATCTCTGTCGGCAATGTACTGCTTCAGGGATGTATCAATAGTTTTGGCGTCAGCGTTGCCGCTGGATACTCGGCGGCGGTAAAACTCAACAATCTGGTAATCACTTCGTTTACCACGCTCGGAAACGGCGTGTCCAATTTTACGGCGCAGAATATCGGGGCGGGGCTTTATCCTAGGGTGAAAGCCGGGATGCGTGCCGGATTAAAACTGGTTTGGGGGCTTTGTGTCCCGCTTGTCTTGCTCTATTTCATTTTTGGCAGAAACCTGCTTTTGTTGTTTATGGACGCCGTTTCGGTTGAGGCGTTAAAGACAGGAGTAGAATTTTTGCGGATTGTGTCGCCGTTTTATTTTGTCATTTCCGCGAAATTGGCCGCGGACGGTGTTCTGCGCGGCGCCGGCGCCATGAAGTTGTTTATGGCAGCGACGTTTACCGACCTGGTATTGCGCGTGGTACTGGCTTTTGTCTTTGCAGCCATATGGGGGCCAATTGGAATCTGGTGCGCGTGGCCGCTCGGATGGGCGATCGGAACTGCATTGTCCTTGCTTTTTTATCGCAGCGGGTATTGGAACCGGGAAAATAGATTTGGAACAAAACAGAAAAAAAACAGAAAATTGGTTTTCATGCGAAAAAAGTTGTGATAAAATAGTAATGTACCTGTAGTCTGGCATCAGCACACAAAATTGGCAGGTTCGGAAAGGTCGGTCATACATATGATGCAGAAAAATCAATCAAAACCGGTGGAAAAGAAAAAAAATTCTAATTTTATGATGGCGGCGATTTCGCTTGTTCTCGCGGCGGCGCTGATGGTAGTGGATTTCTATCTGCTTATTCACAAACCGTCCAATTTTATCGGGCTCTTAGGCACGACCATACTGATGATCGTGTGGATATTTTTCTTTGTCCGATCGGTGTTTTTGGAGATGGACAAAAATAAAGCCGAGACGGACACTTATTTAGAGGCTATCATCAAATCGGAAAAAGCCTTTTTCCTGATGCAGCGCAAACTTGAAAAAGAAATCGAGCAGATTGGCGAGTACAGTAAAGTGCCGTCAGAAGAGATAATTACCGCGCAGAAGGCGATAGCCAAGCTCACGATCAATCGGAGCAAAGAGAATACAGACGCCCTGATGGACTCCAATGACCGGGTACTCGATAAGCTCAATAGCTTTACTGCACTCTTATCTGAGATGAATGAGCAGATCAGGGAGGCTAATCAGGAGTCTTTGGATGATTCCCAGCAGGATATTCTTGCAAACCAGCAGGATATTTTGATGAATCAAAGAGAGGCTATTTCTAATATACAGCAGATCGAGAATACTTTAAGGGACGAAATGATGAAAGTACTTGACAGTATTCACGAACTGCCATCGAAGCTTCCGGTGGAAGCGCCGGCAGCAAACGGTTACAGTGATTGGAATGAGCAGCAGAATGTGGCGGATGAGAGCGAGCCGCAGACCCTCTACGGGCAGCAGTCAGAAAGCGCGGACCTAGAGATCGGAGGAATGGCGTTTGCGGATGAGCCGGAAGCAGGGGAATTGGCAGAAGAAGCGTCAGACATACCGTATGAGGGGCAGTCAGAAAGCGCAGACCTAGAGATCGGAGGAATGGCGTTTGCGGATGAACCTGAGACGGACAGTGAGCCGGAAGATATCGTAGTCCCAGGTTTGGATTTGGAAGAGCTGGGAATGGGCGAATTGGGTCTTGAAGAGATAGGGATGAGTGAATCGGAACTTGAGGAAGTCGGAGTAAGTGAGCCGAGCCTTGAAGAGACGGAAATGAGCGAGTCTGGTCTTGAAGAGCTGGGAATGAACGATATAGGTCTTGGCGAAATCGGAATTGGTGAGTTAGATCTTGAGGAAATCGGAGCAAGTGAGCCGGGATTAGATGATATCGGAACGAGTGAGATGATGGAAGAGGAACCCGAAGATATTGTGATACCGGATTTAGACTTGGGAGAAATCGGAATCAGTGAATCTGGTCTTGGCGATATCGGAATAGGTGAATCGCAACTTGAGGATCTCGGCTTCAACGAATCGGGTCTTGAAGACATGGGAATGAGCGAACCGGGTCTTGATGATATTGGAACGAGTGAGATGATGGAAGGGGAGCCCGAAGATATCGTGATACCGGATTTGGATTTGGGAGAAATCGGAATCAGTGAACCAGGGCAGGCAGAAATTGGATCAAGCGAGTCAGCGCCCGCAAAAGAGCCGAAACCGGCTGCCAAAGCAAAACCGGCTATGCCGGATTTGACGAATCCGAGTAAACTGATGACACCGGAAGAGATTGCCGCTTTGATTGCGAATATGTAGCGGGGAAATGATGTGAGACCGGACGTATCTGTACCGACAGATGCAGTCCGGTTCTTTCTTTTATTGGCAGTCCGGCCAAAATATACAAGATATGAAAAAAATATGAAAAAAATGATAAAAAACACTTGCAATAATAAAATTTTTATTATATAATATATCTTGTATTTTAGAGAAGATGTTTACGCGCCACTAGCTCAGCTGGCAGAGCACCTGACTCTTAATCAGGGTGTCCAGGGTTCGAACCCCTGGTGGCGCACTCGAAAGTACCGATTTTGCAGTGTAGACTGTGGGGTTGGTGCTTTTTTATTTTGCAGCAGGAATGATGTTGGCAGGGAGAGCTGATGCGGGTTTGCCTGTATGAGTCTATCATTAAGAAACATTTAACTGCTGTGAAAACAAGAGTGTATAGTTTATTAGCCATTGTTTTGACTGAATAAGTATTCCTATGTGTTGCATATTTATTCTATCGTAAACTTCTGAAAACTTTATCTTTTTCGCAGGGTAAATGCGGCAATTCATCGTGAGTTGGCGCCACAGTCTCTGCTTTTTTCTGAATTGAACAAATGCCAGAGGTTCTAAGCGTGCTTCTTTGGGGCATCGGGTGATACGTCTTTTCAGTGTTTGACAATCCGCGTAC
>CAJTYI010000046.1 GCA_910584215.1 uncultured Roseburia sp.
AAGCGGGCGATCAAGAACTTTAAGGGCACCAAAGAGAACAAATCCCTGTTAAAATCCTTGAAAAAGTACACCAAATCCGGCAAGAAAATACCGAAAGATCTTCTGGACAAAGCGGCAGGATTAAACGATAATGGAAAACTTTACAACGCATGTGTGCAGTACAACGCTTATCTGGAAGCGTACAACGCCGACAAAGCGGCGGCGGAGCTGTTTGCGGAGACCGCTAAGAAAGAAAAGACAGGGCTGGCTCTGGAGAAGTTTCAAAATATAGCGGACGGGTATGAGCGCCGCACAAGGCAGCTCGACGACACAAAAGCGGCGATCGGCAGTCAGATTGCGGAGGACGAGGCGGCAGGGAGGAAGGTTGCCAGATCCTCCTACGAAGAGCAAAAGATCATCAATGAGCAGAAAATGACTGTTTTGCGGGAGGAAAAAGCAGCGCTTGAACAGAGCATCAAAGACATTCCAGCGGGCACGGATGAATGGCAGGAGGCAAATGAGCAAATCAAACAGGTGGCGGAATCTATTTCGGAGTGTGTGCAGGATACTTGTGAACTGAATGATGCGATCAATCAGATTCATTTTGATGAGTTTTCCAAGGTTTCCGAATCGATCGGCAATATCATGGGAGAACAGGAATTTTTGCGGGAACTGTTTGCACATGAGAAAATGACGGACGAAGAGACGGGGGAGATGACAGAAGCCGGATATGCGAAACTTGGTTCGCTTTCGATTGGCTATTATGCCTCCAAAGAGCGTGCAGACAGGACAGGGGCAGAGGTCATGGAATT
Source organism: uncultured Roseburia sp. (assembly GCA_910584215.1). Lineage (GTDB taxonomy): Bacteria > Bacillota > Clostridia > Lachnospirales > Lachnospiraceae > Roseburia. Next base: position 792 of record CAJTYI010000046.1, read on the forward strand.
GCAGCGGATGCTCAAAGCGGGCTCTCTCCACAGTGACGTTTTGGGTGTAACCTTTAATTCTGTGGACGGCCTGGAGAAAAAATTAAAAGAAATGTATGGGCAGTGGCAGGACAATATCAAGGAAACCTATGGCCTTGAATCCGAAATCGCAGAGCTCAGGAAAGAACAATATAACTCCGAGATCGCACTGTTTGGCAAACTGGTGGATGCAAGGAAAGAATCCCTACAAGCGCAAAAAGAGCTTCATGACTACCAGAGGACGATTGCCGAGAAAACCGACAGTATTGTAACAGTGCAAAAACAGATCGCGGCGTATGAGGGCGATTCTTCGCAGGAAGGGCTCGCAAGGCTGCAAAAGCTGCAAAAAGAACTTGCGGACCGGCAGGAAGAGCTGAGAGAAACCGAGTATGAGCGGTATATTTCTGATCAGGAAGAACTGTTAAATAAGCTGTACGAAGAGTACGAAGAGCTGATGACGAAAAAGCTCGAAGATTTCATGCAGTTGGTGCAAAGCGGACTTGGACTGGCAGACGAACATTTGAAGGAAGCCTGTGATTATATGTCTAAGATCGCAGATGAAAGCGGATATACCGTGGAGACAAAAGCATTGTTTGACAATGTCGCAAACGGCATTACAGGCAGCCTCAAAGAACAGATAACAAAGATTATTGCAGCGATGGAAGAACAGAATCAAACAGAGGAAAGTCCCGGTGCAAACGGCGGGGACAAGCCGACAGCCTATCCCACAATAGACCGCAGCAAATTTGAGGGAGAACGCGATTTGGGAATGGATGTCACGCTGCCGGTGGAGCGCACAGCCGAGCTTTGGCAGAACGCGCAGGTCAGATTCCCGGATATGCAGACCGTGCTCGAGCATGTACGGCCGACGGTTGCGATCCCAACGCTTCCCGATCCTTTTAATATTGTTCCGCAGCATGTAGGTGACACAAGAACGGTCGGTGACTGCACGTTTCAATTTGACCTGCCGAATGTCACGGATTCGCAGTCTCTGATTGAGGCAATACGGGATGACGGTAAAGTACAGAGAGCCATACGGGATGTATCGGTGGGGCAGCTCACCGGTAACAGACGATTAGAGGTAAAAGGGATACGCTAAAACTACCAGGAAATGCAGTAATAATTTTGAGCAGCAGAAAATTGTGTAAATATAGTAAATAAAAACGAAAAAATACAGATCATTATTGTTCGGAAGCTGTAAATGTGTTAAGGTTTGTTCAGGGATACACCGATTTATGGGAGGTAAGATAAATAGAAGGAGAGATGTGTTATGAAAAAGTATTTTAGTATCATACTATGTGTTTTATTTGTGTTAAGTTTTTATGGCTGCGGCGGCAGGGAAGCCGGTGCCGAAGAAGCCGAACTGGATTTAAGGCACGGTTATTGGGAGCTAAATTCTCTGTGCGGCTATGGGGTTGCGGATGTCAACCGCCTCTTAGGAGAGGAGCTGACATTTGTAGAAGTAAACTGGGACACGACAGATTCCTATGTCAGTTCGGAGGGACACATTTATTATTTTTGGAAAGATGTGGATGCCCTTTACCGCATAGATTATATGCAACAGTCCATTGAGGAAGCTTATGAGATGGCAAAGCAGAGCCATGATGAGCTTGTCCCACTATATGGGGACAATTTTCCCGGTTCTACCAAAGTGGCGATACACGATTTGGAGAGCGTCGAATTTTTGCAGGAGAATTATAAACCGGAAAAAGCTCCGGAGGTAAAACAATATACAGAAAACTGGCCGGTTCCCTACAATCAACGGATGGAGCAAAAAGTGAAAGATATCCTGGATTTGGAGAAAGTCTCTGTGAGCGTTATCATCCGCACACCGGCTTTCATGCGGGGACTCGGAAAGGGGGAGAATTTTTCCGTGAGCTTCATGCATTATTCGATGCCCAAAAAGTGATGCCGTGCGTGTAAGCTTATAATTACCGTTTGCAAAGGAAAACAGTTTCTTACTCATTTAAAAATCCGGTGTATGGTGACACAGATTTTTAACGGGGAGACCAGAATATGGTTTTCCCGTAGAAAATGATGATTACCGTAAATCGGATTTTTGCATTTTGGTAATGGATAGATGCAATTCGCACCTACATATAACAAAAGCTTTATGAAATTTGGCGTGGGTGTGAATTATAATACAGAATATTTGTAGTCGTCCAGGTGTTCCTAAAATACTTGTATTTTATGTGCAATAGGTGTATAATGCTACAAATTAAAGAATTGTGGGAAATGAGGAAAAAACAGGATGATTGATTTAAAGTTTTTGAGAGAAAATCCAGAAGTTGTAAAGCAGAATATCAAAAATAAGTTCCAGGATCACAAGCTTCCTCTTGTGGACGAGGTGATAGAGCTCGACGCGACAGCGCGCAAAACACAGCAGGAGGCGGACGAGCTGCGCGCGAAGCGCAATCAGCTCTCCAAAGAGATCGGCAAACTGATGGGACAGGGGAAGAAGGACGAGGCAGAGTCCGTAAAGGCACAGGTAAACGAGGGCGCTAAGCGGCTGGCTGAGCTTGAGGCGCAGGAAAAAGAGCTACAGGAAAAGATTGCGAAAATCATGATGACAATTCCCAATATCATCGATCCATCGGTGCCGATCGGCAAGGATGATTCCTGCAACGTTGAGATTGAGAAATTCGGCGAGCCTGTGGTGCCGGATTTTGAAATTCCATACCACACCGATATCATGGAGCGCTTTGACGGTATTGATATCGACGCGGCCGGAAAGGTGGCGGGGAATGGCTTTTATTATCTCATGGGGGATATCGCGCGCTTACATTCGGCTGTGATCTCCTATGCGCGCGATTTCATGATCGACAGGGGATTTACCTATGTGGTTCCGCCGTTTATGATTCGCAGCAACGTTGTGACCGGCGTGATGAGTTTTGATGAAATGGATGCCATGATGTATAAGATCGAGGGGGAAGATCTCTATCTGATCGGAACCTCCGAACACTCCATGATCGGCAAGTTTATCGACACGATTCAAAACGAGGACAAGCTGCCCTACACGCTGACTTCGTATTCCCCCTGCTTTCGCAAGGAGAAAGGCGCGCACGGGATTGAGGAGCGCGGCGTCTACCGCATCCACCAGTTTGAAAAACAGGAGATGATCGTTGTCTGTAAGCCGGAGGAATCTATGCTCTACTATGAGAAACTCTGGCAGAATACCGTTGATTTGTTCCGCAGTCTTGACATACCGGTGCGCACGTTGGAGTGTTGTTCGGGCGATCTGGCGGATTTGAAAGTCAAGTCCTGTGATGTCGAGGCATGGTCTCCCAGGCAGAAAAAGTATTTTGAGGTCGGAAGCTGCTCCAATCTCGGCGATGCCCAGGCGAGACGCCTCAAAATCCGCGTCAAGGGAAAGGACGGCGGCAAATATTTTGCGCATACGCTCAATAACACCGTGGTGGCTCCACCGCGTATGCTGATTGCATTTTTGGAAAATAACCTAAACGCGGACGGCAGTGTCTCCATTCCCGCAGCACTGCGGCCCTATATGGGAAATAAAGAAAAAATGGTTTGTACACATTAGATGCCAGGGAGACGACATAGATCGCGGAGCAGTTAGTTGTTTGCACTAACGTCAGAGGAAACGGCGGCATTCCGTCTGATTTCGTTTGAAGTGTTTTTTAAAGTAAGGCATCCGCAAAACGGATGCCTTTTCCTACGCTTGAATAATTATGTTCTGTATGTGGAATAAGCGCAGATGAGATCATGCTTTTGGAGATGATTATGCAGACATAGGTATGCTCAGATTATGTGGAACAGGCATTGCGATGAGAAACGCGATGCCTGAGGGGACAGAAAGCGGCGGATTTGGTAAGCGGGAGTGATGAAAAAGACGGTATCGCTGTGTATTTAACTACAACAGAATGTGGTCTTACTGGATAAAAGTTTGTTGGAAAGGATAAAAATATGCTGGAAATTAAAGGTTTGACAAAAGTATACGGAAAATATAAGGCGGCGGATGATGTGAGCTTTACCGTGCAAAACGGCGAGATTGGGATATTGCTTGGGCCGAACGGTGCGGGCAAATCCACGGTCATAAAGAGCATTGCCGGACTTTTGCGCTATCAGGGCAGTATCTATATCAAGGGCAAGGATGCCCACAGCATGGAGGCGAAAAAAGTTTTTGCCTATGTACCGGAGATTCCGGCGATGTACGAGGCGCTGACCGTGCGGGAGCACATTGATTTTATTGTCCATGCCTATCATTTGCAGGTGTCGGAAGAGGAGATAAAAGAACTGCTGGAACGGTTTGAATTGTGGGATAAGCAGGATAAGCTTGGCAGTGAGCTCTCAAAAGGAATGATGCAGAAAGTCAGCATCTGTTGCGCGCTGATTATTCATCCAGATGTGATTATGCTGGACGAACCGATGGTCGGCTTGGACCCGGCGGCGATCAAGCAGCTCAAGCAGGTGATTTTGGAATTGAAGGCAGATGGTGTGACCGTGCTGATTAGCACGCATATGCTTGAGATGGTAAAGGAGCTTTGGGATATTATGTTTGTCATGGATAAAGGGCATATCATAGCGTCGTACCAAAAGAGTGAGGTCAAGGAGGAAGATCTGGAAGATCTGTTTTTCCATGTCACAGAGGCGGAAAGCAGCGAAGATGGACAAAAGACCGGAAAGGAAGCAGAGAAATGAAAAAGAAAGTGGGAAATTGGCCGGTGCTGTTCTTCCTCTATAAAACAACGTTGAAAAACAGGGTAAAAAAAGCGCTTCGTAAGCCAGTGACATACCTGTATTTGGTTTTTGCAATCGCCTATATGGCGTTGATCTTTGGCTCTTTTGGCACGATTTTCAATGGCATGGACGACGGGAAAGCAGCGTCTACGTTGACGGCGCTTTTGACGGTGTTTACATTTTTTATGATCCCGGCAAACCTGATTTCGTATTGTAAGAGAAAAGGATTGATCTTTCGGCAGTCAGATATCCATTTCCTGTTTCCTGCGCCGGTCGGTCCAAAAAACGTTTTGCTGTACGCGCATGTAAGGACCGTTTTGATGGCATTGATATTGAATATTGTCTTGACCATCGGCGGTGTCCTGTGGTTTCATATGCCGGTCTGGAAGATGCTTGTCTATCTGCTGTTATCCTGTGTGGTGGACAATATCATGGAGGCTTCGATGATGGTACTCTGTTACGGCAATGAGAAATTGGGACCAAAACAGATGGGGATGTTTCGCTTGTTGCTCTATGCCGTGCTGGGAGTCTTTGTATTAATCGGCGTCATGCTTTATGTCAGGGAGGGAGCCGGACTTGGAGTGGTGGCCGACTATCTGCACAGCTCTGCGATTCAGATGGTGCCGTTCATCGGATGGTATATTGCGCTGCTCCACCTGCTTTTTATGGGGCCGACCGTCTGGAATGTGGCAGGTGCGGCGCTGTATCTTGTTACAGTGATTGTTCTGCTTATCCTGGCAGTGCGCATGAAATGTATTGGCGCCTATTATGAGGATGCCATAAAGTTTGCCGATGACTATGAGGAGGCAAGGCAGCGGGGCAAAAAGGGGGAGATGGCCGTTGTCGGCTGGAAGAAAAAATATAAGAAAGCCTCGGTACATTACAAGGGCAGTTATGCGAAAGCCTTATTTTACCGTCAGTTTCTGGAATACAAAAAGAACAGGTTTTTTATCTTTGGGTTTTATACACTGGTATGTCTGATTGTGGGAATTGGCCTGGCGGTGATTGCATACAGGGGGGAGCTCGGCGAGATGGCGCCGTTTACCGTCCTCGGTGTGATGGCTTACCTGACGTTTATTTTTGCGGGCTATTCCGGAAAGTGGGGGAAAGAGCTGACAAGGCCGTATACTTATTTGATCCCGGACAGTGCGTTCCACAAGTTATGGTATGCTACCTTAATGGAACATATCCGCGCATTGGCAGACGGCTGTCTGCTCGTCCTGCCGACGGCCTTTGTGCTGAGAATCCCGATTGTGCAGACAGTGCTTATTATCGCGGTATACATCTGTCTGCAGGCGTGTAAGCTATACGCGGAAGTTATGCTCGAGGCTTTGCTCGGCAATATTTTAGGGTCGGTCGGCAAGCAGTTTGCCAGGATGTTTTTTGAGGGGCTCATCATTGCATTTGGCGCTCTTGGGGCAGTGGTGGGAACCTTGTTAGTATCGCTGGAGGTCGGTCTGCTTGCCTTGATCGTTGTTGTAGCGCTGCTGACAGTGGTAATGATGCTTGTCGCGTCGCTCAATTTTAAACGGATGGAGAGCGTGGCATAATTCATCGCTCATGATTTCCGTTTAGCAATCCATATTTTCCGGGTGTCGTTCCGGTGTGCTTTTTAAACATTTTGGAAAAATAATAAACATCGCAGAAGCCGGTCTGGGCGGCCACTTCTTCGATCGTGTAATATCCGGTGAGCAAAAGCTGTCTGGCCCGTGCGATGCGTGTGTTATTCAAATACTGAAAAATAGTCTGTCCGGTCCATTTCTTAAACTGACGGTTCAGATAATCAAAATGATAGTTAAAATGCTGCTGTATCAGTTCGCCGGAGATATCCTGTGCGTAGCATTGATTTAAAAAGCGGATCAGCTCCGGGATGATCAGCCTTGCTTTGCCTCTGACGGAGACGACGTCGGCTTCCTGCTGATAGCAGAAGTCCTTGGCGAGTGTCAGCAGCAGTTCAAAAAAATGGCATGCTGCCTGTAGTCTGCCGTAGCGGAATTGTCCGTGAAACGTATCGAGCAGGTTCTCTTTAAGCTGGGAGATAAAAATAATATTTTCCTGCAATTCTACATGTCCGTGTTTTGGTAAAATGACGGCGGCCGGTTTATAACCCTGCGGCAGTGGAACACAGCCGCAGGGGGAGGTAAGCGCCGCTGTGTCAAACGTATTCGCATCGGGCAGATGAGTCAGTTCTTTTAACTTTCCCTGAAAATGCACATACAGAAAGCGACAGGCCGGCATTTGGCGGGTGCCGTAGTGCGTGCGGCTGGGATCTAACAGGATAAAGTCGTTTTTCTTCAAAATATAGTCTATCGTATCTTCACTTAGGTACATTTCTCCCTCCAAAATATAATAAAGTATATACTCTGGATACTGCCGCCGGAAATGAATATAAGGCGGCTTTGGGCTGGCAATGTCAGCCGCCGAAAGGACAGGAAGGGTTTCACTGTCGAGGCAATAGTAGAATTGGGCGTCCATATGGTTTTCTCCTTTGTTTTCAAAGATATCCGTTATTATAACAGAGAACGAAATAAAAGAAAAGTCGTTGATACACAAAAACGGGTCTGTATTATATATTGTACAAACGGATATTTTGATTAAGATATTAGATAACAAAGCAACCGCTGGCAATTGTCAAAGGCGGCATGCCTCTAATCGGGCGATGGATGCAATTCGCTTGTAACAGCGAAGGTATCTAAACGGTTACATTCGCTTTGTGCGGTATACTGGAATTTACTTTACACAAATTGGATGTGCGCGCAAATTCGCGCAGGAATGGAGAACGGGATGAAAGACATGACACAGGGAAATCCGATCAGGTTAATCGTTGGTTTTGCGATACCAATGCTGATCGGCAATATATTTCAGCAAATCTATAACGTAGTGGATACGGTCGTGGTGGGGCGCTATCTCGGGGAGGAAGCGCTGGCGGGAGTCGGCAGCACAGGGACATTGAATATGTTCCTGTTGGCGCTCATATTTGGCCTCTGCAACGGTGCGGGCCTGGTGATTGCGCAGTGTTTTGGCTGCCAGGACTGGAAAAAGTTACAGCGGGCTGTGACGGCGATGATCTGGGTGGTCGGCATCCTTACAGTAGTCATCTCTGTGCTGGGAATCACCGCCTGCCGTTTTTTCCTTGGGCTCTTAAGTGTACCGGACAATGTCATCGGCTATTCCGTTACATATCTGCGCATTATCTACAGTTTTGTGCTTGGAAGCGTTTTGTATAACGCGGCTTCTGCGATTCTTAGAAGCACCGGTGATTCGAGGACGCCTCTGTATGCGCTGATTGCCGCGTCGTTGGTAAATGTGGGGCTGGATATATTTTTTATCGTCGTATGTGATATGGGCGTAGCCGGCGTTGCTTTCGCCACCGTAATCGCGCAGTTTCTCTCCGCGGCGATCACCATCTGTTTTTTACTAAAAAAGAGAAAACAGATCGGGCTTTTTGAGATGAGTGTTCGGCCCGCAAAAGAAGATATTATTTTAATCATAAAGACCGGATTTCCGGCCGCTTTCCAGTCCTGCATGATTTCACTCGGCGGTATGAGCGTGCAGCGGCTGATCAATTCCTACGGCTCTGAAGTTATGGCGGCCTATGTGGCGGCAAACCGTATTGACAGTGTGGCGATTCAGGTGATCGTTTCGATCGGGACGGCGCTCTCCGTATTTACCGGGCAGAACATGGGAAAAAATCAGTTTGACAGAATCCGTGAGGGCCTCTATAGGACGCTGGTGATTATGGTGGGGGCGAGCGTCTTGATTGCGGCGCTCGTATTGATTTTCCGCTATCCGCTTATGGCGCTGTTTTTGGACAGCGACGCCTCCGCGCGCGTCATTTCGATCGGCGTCAATTATCTGTCGATTATCGGCATCGCTTATGTGATCGCCGGTGTCATGCAGAGCTACCAAAATGTCATCCGCGGCGCGGGCGATGTCAACACCTGTATGGTGGCGGGACTCACTGAGCTGGCGGGCAGGATTGTCTTTGCCTATCTGCTCTCCTATTTGATCGGCGTCAACGGCATCTGGATTGCCACGCCGATCTCGTGGGGCTGCGGCTGCGTTATTCCCGTGATACGGTATTATTCCGGCAAATGGAAAACAAAAAAATTGGTGTAGTATCTTAAGAAAACCTTTCCCTTTTTGCAATTGCATTGAAAGTGGCGGGATGATATAATCGGTAGGGAATAGTGTGAGAATATCACACCAAATTGGAGGAAGATTCATGGCAATTGACCAGAGTAAAATCAGAAATTTTTGCATTATTGCACATATTGACCATGGCAAGTCGACGCTTGCCGATCGTATTATAGAGCGGACAGGCACGCTCACCAGCCGCGAGATGCAGGCGCAGGTTTTGGACAACATGGACTTGGAGCGGGAGCGCGGCATCACGATCAAGTCGCAGGCGGTGCGCATTATCTACAATGCAAGCGACGGGGAAGAGTATATTTTTAACCTGATCGACACGCCGGGCCATGTCGATTTTAACTATGAAGTTTCGCGCAGCCTTGCCGCCTGTGACGGCGCAATCCTTGTCGTGGACGCAGCGCAGGGGGTGGAGGCGCAGACGCTTGCCAATGTCTACCTGGCGCTCGACCATGATCTCGATGTGATGCCGGTGATCAACAAGATTGATCTGCCCAGCGCGATGCCGGACGAGGTGGTTAAGGAGATCGAGGATGTGATCGGTATTGTGGCGGAGGACGCGCCAAGGATTTCCGCCAAGACGGGTCTTAACATCGAAGATGTTTTAGAGCAGATTGTAAGCAAAATACCAGCGCCCTCGGGAGACGCGGGTGCGCCGCTCTCGGCCCTGATTTTTGATGCGCTCTATGATTCCTACAAGGGGGTGATCGTCTTTTGCCGTGTCAAAGAAGGCACGGTAAAAGTGGGCGATATGATACAGATGATGGCCACTGGCGCAAAGTCCGAGGTGACGGAGGTGGGATATTTTGGCGCCGGGCAGTTTATCCCGTGCGAGGAACTCTCCGCCGGCATGGTTGGCTATATTTGTGCCAGCATTAAAAACGTCCAGGACACGCGGGTGGGCGATACGGTGACAAACGCGGAGCGTCCCTGCGACAAGCCGCTGCCGGGATATAAAAAGGTCAATCCGATGGTCTATTGCGGCCTTTATCCTGCGGACAGCGCCAAATACCCTGATTTGCGGGATGCGCTGGAAAAATTGCAGATCAATGACGCCTCGCTGCACTTTGAGCCGGAGACCTCTATGGCGCTCGGATTTGGTTTTCGCTGCGGTTTTTTGGGGCTTCTGCATTTAGAGATTATCCAGGAGCGCCTAGAGCGCGAGTTTGCTCTCGATCTGGTGACGACGGCGCCGGGCGTTATCTATCATGTATATAAGATGAACGGAGAGATGATCGAGCTTACGAATCCCTCCAATCTGCCGGACCCTTCCGAGATCGAATATATGGAAGAACCGGTGGTGGCGGCGGAGATTATGGTGACCAGCGAATATGTCGGCGCCATCATGAAGCTCTGCCAGGAACGCCGCGGCGTCTATATCAGTATGGAATATTTGGAGGAGACGCGCGCGCTGATTAAATATGACCTGCCGCTCAATGAGATTATCTATGATTTTTTTGACGCGCTCAAGTCACGCTCGAGAGGGTACGCTTCTTTTGATTATGAGTTAAAAGGATATGTGCGTTCGGAGCTGGTGAAGCTCGATATATTAATCAACCGCGAGCAGGTGGACGCCCTCTCGTTTATCGTATTTAAAGACAGCGCCTATGAGCGTGGCAGAAGAATGTGTGAGCGCTTAAAAGAGGAGATACCAAGGCATTTATTCGAGATACCGATACAGGCGGCTGTCGGCGGCAAAGTGATTGCCAGGGAGACCGTCAAGGCGATGCGCAAGGACGTTCTGGCAAAATGCTACGGCGGCGATATCACGCGCAAGAGAAAGCTTTTGGAGAAGCAGAAAGAGGGAAAGAAACGTATGCGCCAGGTGGGAAATGTAGAGATTCCGCAGGAGGCGTTTATGAGCGTACTCAAATTGGACGAGGATGGAAATTAAATGAGACAGTTGCAGCTCTATTTGCACATTCCGTTCTGTATGAAAAAATGTCTGTACTGCGATTTCCTCTCGTTTGCGGAGGACGAAAAGACACAGGATGCTTATATTGACGCGCTGATCCGGGAAATTCGTTTTTACGGGGAGAGAGAAAAAGACGTTCTCATATCCACAGTTTATATCGGAGGCGGTACCCCCTCCTGGCTGAAAACAGACAGGATCGTGGCCGTGATGCAGGCCGTGCGCGAGTCATTTGACGTGCAGGCGGATGCCGAGATTACGATCGAGTGCAATCCGGGCACTGTGACCGCAGAGAAGCTTGCAGCGTACCGGATGGCCGGGATAAACCGCCTGAGTATCGGTCTTCAGTCGGCGGATGATGCAGAACTTAAGCTGCTCGGCAGGGTGCACACATTTGCGCAGTTTATCAGGACCTACGAGCTGGCGCGCCGCAGCGGGTTTACCAATATCAATGTCGATCTCATGAGCGGACTGCCAGGGCAAAAGGTAAGTGACGTCAAGGCGACCATACAGAAAGTGCTGATGCTTAGGCCGGAGCATGTCTCGGCCTATTCTCTGATTGTGGAGGAGGGAACGCCTTTTTATGACAGATACCATGCGGACGCAGCAAGGCAGCAGGCGGGACTTGCCACAGCGCTTCTTCCGACGGAGGAGGAGGCATATGAGATGACGAAAGCGACGGAGCGTATGCTCGCGAGAGCGGGATATGAGCACTATGAGATTTCCAACTTTGCCAAGCCGGGGTACGCCTGCCGTCACAATATCGGTTATTGGAGACGTGCAGAATATCTCGGGCTTGGGCTTGGGGCCGCCTCCCTGCTGGGCGATTACCGCTGTGCCAACGGCAGGGATTTGGCAGCATACATCCGTCATTGGCGGCAGTTTGACTTTTTGACGCCGCGCCAGGAAAATAACGAGGAATACTGTCCATCGAATCTTCACGCGGCCGTGGAAAAGCTTACGCTGAAGGAGCAGATGGAAGAATTTATGTTTTTGGGGCTTCGCATGACGGAAGGAGTCTGCCGCGAGGATTTTTTGCGTTTCTTTTCCGTGCCTGTGGAGAGTGTATATCAGGAGGCTCTAAAGCGCCTGACGGCGCAGGAGCTTCTGGTAAAAAAGGAGGGAAGAATTTATCTCACCGAGCGCGGGCAAGATGTCAGCAATTATGTATTGGCACAGTTTTTGCTCGGGTAGAGTTCGGTTGGATAAGAAAAAGAAAATAGGATGGTAAAGTAATGTATTGATTTGTGGATGATGTAAGAAATTGTGGGATAAACAAAAAATATGAACAAGAGAAAGAAGAAAAAGTTATTAAGAAACCTGATATGTATTGCGTATTGTTCCTTACAGCTCTTAGTCGTGGTGGTGGCATTTAAGGGTCTGGGCGTACTGATCGAAAAGATCACCGGAAAAGATATCAAAGAGGTGTTCAGCGCCGGGATTATTTTTGATTCGGACGAAGAAAAAGAAGAGGAAAACTATCTGTTTACCGTGTGCCTCGATGCCGGGCATGGAGGGAAAGACAACGGTTCCGATAACGGGGCGCGCTTTGAGAAAAATGACGCACTTAGCGTTACCAATGCGGTGGCGGCCTACTTGCGGGAGCAGCAGGTAAAAGTAGTCATGACACGCGAGGATGATACCTTTTTAAAATTATCCGAGCGCTGTGATATCGCCAATGCGAATCAGGCGGATTATTTTGTCTCTTTACATAGAAACAGTGGCGAGGGAAACGGGGTGGAGATCTGGATAGCAACCGACGCCGGAGCTGACACTATGGAGATGGCCGATCTCATCATGGATGGTTTGAATACCGTGGGGATTTCGAGGAACCGCGGTGTGCGCAAGGGAACCCAGCAGCAAAACGGCAACAATTACTATATCAACGCAAATTCCAATATGCCTTCCTGCATCGTGGAGCTGGGATTTATGAACAGCCCGACGGACAATCAACTGTTTGACGAAAAGATAAAAGAATATGCAAAGGCCGTCGGGGATGCTGTGATTGCCGCTTGGCAGAAGCAGACCACAGGGAGCAGTGAGGATGGTGTGAATCCGTCCGGCACAGAAAGCAGTACGGGGACGCCGGCCGGAACGGGGCAAAATCCAGGAGCGTCGAACCATAACGGGGATGGCACAATTCCCGGCAGCAGTGAAGGGATAGGCTCCAATGCGCCGGGAGGTGGCATTTCGTCCTCCAATACCGGAAGGGTGGAAAATTTTACTCCCATCGAAAACGTGGCGTCTCTTAGCAGCAATGCAATGGACTGGGGGCAGGGTTCCAATATGGATGAAAAGAACCGGCCGCAGGGTGCCGTCAGCGCCCAGGCGCAGTATGGCAGCTATGAGGCGTATTTTATTGATGATAAGATGGAAGATAAAATCATTTACCTGACATTTGACGAGGGATATGAGTACGGCTGCAGTCCCTCCATTTTAAATACATTGAAAGAAAAAGACGTAAAAGCGGTATTTTTTGTGACGGAGCCCTACGCGAAAGACCAACCCGATCTGGTGCGGCGTATGATCGACGAGGGACATGCGCTGGGCAACCATTCGGTGACGCATCCCTCCAAGGGGCTGCCGTCTTTGTCGCTGGAAAAGCAGGAAAATGAAGTGATGGAAAATCACCGCTATATCAAGGACAATTTTGGCTATGATATGCATTTGTTCCGCTATCCGGCCGGAAAATTCAGCGAGCAGTCGCTGGCTATCGTGCACAACTGCGGTTATAAGAGTTTGTTTTGGAGCTTCGCCTATCTTGACTATGATGTCAACAATCAGCCGGAAAAAGCCGCGAGTCTGCAAAAGATGCTGGACAAACTTCACCCCGGCGCTATCTATCTGCTCCACGCGGAGTCAGAGACGAACACGGCAGTGCTGGGAGAGTTTATTGACAAGGCGAGGGCAGCGGGGTATGAGTTTGCCGTATTCGATTAAACTTTAACATCCCTTCGCATTTAGAGTCAGGAAAAAATAGTTGTTTATCCTTATACTAAAGAGCAGGAAAGGATAAAGCGATGGATTGGATTATAGGTATTCAAAAGGCAATCGATTATGTGGAGGAGCATTTGCTCGAACCGATCTCGTACGAGGAGGCGGCCAAAAGAGCATATTCGTCCAGTTTTCATTTTCAACGGATATTTGGCATCGTATGCGGATATACCTTCGGAGATTACATCCGTTTTCGCAGGCTGTCCCTCGCCGGCAGGGAGCTTGCGGAGCAAAACGTTAAAGTAATCGATGTCGCGTTGAAATATGGATACGTTACGCCGGAGAGCTTTACGCGGGCATTTGTCCGTTTCCACGGCGTTTCCCCTACACAGGCAAAACGTGGAGCAACTTTGAAAACCTTTTCGCGCCTTTCCGTAAAATTTTCATTAAACGGAGGGACAACTATGAAGTACAGAATCGAAAACAAAGAAACATTTGATCTGATTGTCAGAAAAAAACGCTTCCCGAAAGGCACGGAGCTCACTACGGCACAAATTTCGGAATTTTGGGAAGAATGTGGAAAGGACGGAACGATTGCACGCATAAGCGAGAGCGCCGACAAGAGCGTTTTTGGCGATCGTATCTTAGGCGTCAGTTTTGTGTATGAGGGAGATGACGATGAATTTCCTTACGGTATCGGCGCCGCCTACAATGGCAGCGGTCGTTTGGACAAAGACGTAACGGTGATGACAATTCCGGCGCACTCGTATGTTGTGTTTGCGTGCGTCGGTAAAATGCCGGAGGCGTTTGCAGATACCTACCGCTTTATCTGCACAGAGTTTTTCCCAACAAGTGAATATCGGCCGATCGGACTTGACTTTGAGTCCTATCCGTCGGCCGATGTGACAAACCCGGAGTATCAGTGTGAGATTTGGGTTGCGGTGGAGAAAAAGAAACAGGCATAAAGCGTTCGGTTGTCTTTTTACCCTATCCGCGGGGCAGATATCTTATGCAATATCTTTGTTCCGATAGCGAACGAACGCGGCAGTTATACCGGTCACTGTCAAAATCAGACCAATGATCAGGTATTTGATTTCCAGACTGCCGTTTGCAATGATGTCTGCCCCATCGGCATATCCGTACGGCGTAATATATTTTAAAACTGCGGCTTCCTCAGTCAGATTGGCAACGATATTTAAAAAGTAGAACAGTGCGGCGATGCCCAGGCCGATGCCAAGACCGCTCTTGTTTATAAAAGCGGAAATCCCAAAACAGATGGCAGCAGTCTCTACCTGTAAAATAAAGTACGCCAAAAACAGCAGGCCAAATGTCTGAAACTCCATTGTTTCCCCTATCAGCAGTGCAGACAACACCGAGACGCCGACCACCGCCACATTAAGTACCAGGATCTGCAACAGAACCGAAGCAAGCTTCTGTGCTACCACCGTAGTGCGCTTGAGCGGATGGGTGAGAAGGAACTCTGCCGTCTGATCCTTTTCTTCTTTTGCCAGGGCCGAAATGCCCAGCAGAGCCGCGAAAAAGGCGCCGCCAAGACCGAGCACATTGCCGCACTCCGTACAGAAGTAGCCGCCAAACTCACCAAAATTGATTTTATCCATACCAAAGGCGGCGGAAAAACTGCCCATATCTGCAAACATGCTGCTGATTTCATTCATCTGTCTTTCCATCTCAGGGTAGATTAAAATACAGACGCCCAGCATAAACGCGATAATCGCCGTCCACAGCAGCAACGTCATTCTACCCTGTTTTAATTCCTGTCTTAAAATAACCATGATTGTTCTCTCCTTATTCTTTTCTCTGCCAAACCGTCAGAAAGATTTGTTTTGAAAGACTATCCTGTCGTCGCGCAGAAAATTCATTTCCCGTCAGTTTTGCAGTAATACAGAAATTCCTTTGCCCGTCAGTCCTTTTGATAATAATGCAGAAAGATTTCTTCCAGATCGGGTTCCGCAATATTCACGTCCGCCAGCGGGAGCGCCGCAAGGGCATGTAAGAGTACCTGCGGCTGGCCGCTGTAGAGAAAATTCACGGTGTCACCGCAGACTTTGACGTCTTTTATCCCGTCAAGCGCAGGCGGCGTATCGACGCCCCGCAGCGAGACGCGCTTGGCGTGTGCCTGCCCCAGGTTGGAGATACTGTCCGAGACAAGGATTTCTCCCTGGCGTATCACCGCGGCATGTTTGCAGTAACGCTGTACCTCTGATAAGACATGGGAAGACAAAAAGATGGTCGTGCCCTCTGCGTTGCGCTCCTCCAATATGGCGTAAAATTCCCGCTGCATCAGCGGGTCCAGTCCGCTCGTGGGCTCGTCAAAAATGCAGAGTTTTGGCTTATGCTGCAGGGCGCAGACGATCGAAACCTTTTTGCGGTTTCCAAGCGAAAGCGCTCCGATTCTCTTTTCGGTGTCCAGCTCCAGCCTTTCACAGAGTTTTCCCGCCTCGTCGCCGCAGTCCTGGTCTCTTAGCGCCGCCGAGTATCTGATGATCTCCCGCACTTTCATATTGCGGTAAAAAGTGGCCTCGGAAGGCATATAGCCGATATCGGCCAGTATTTCGCTGCGCTGTATTTTGATATCTTTGCCAAAAATCTCGGCAGAGCCGGAAGTCGGCGATATCAGACCGAGCAGTGTGCGGATGGTCGTGCTCTTCCCCGCGCCGTTCGGCCCGATAAATCCAAAGAAGTCGCCCTCCGGCACCGCCAGATTAATATTGACGATGCCCCTTGACGTTCCGTAATATTTTGTCAGCGCAGTTGTCTGCATGATATTCATATGGTTTGATCATTCCTTTCTGTTTGGTGCAAGTCTGTAAGGTTACGGGGTCAGATAGGTCCGTCTGCCGTATCGATCGCACAGGCGGCAGCCGTCATTGCTGTCTGGTATGCCTGATATAATAAATATAAGAATAGACAGTCGGCAAGAGCAGTATGGTTAGCAATGCGGCAAAAATAATCCAGGAATTGTGCCAGTATGACGTTGCGAGGATGACGATACCGGCAGCCACCATACACCAGCCTGCAAGGCGGTTGGTGCGGTTCCAGTTTTCCGGGTCGTGCAGCGTCCACGGAAGCTTAAAGCCAAACGTGTAGTTTTGCTTCGCCTTGGGCAGCGTATTTCCCAGTATTATTAAAATAAGGCCGAGCAGCAGGCTGCAGCTAAAGCCGATATCCACCGCATAACCAAGGGCATTGGCATAGATTGACACGGTCATGATAAACGATATGGCAGGTACAATCCAAAACACGAACTGAAGAGGCTTGGGTCCGATGTTTTTTTGCTTTGGGTCAGCAGCGGTAGCCATCAGACCAAGAAAATGGGCGATCAGTAAAAAGATCGGGATTGCGAATACGGTAAAAGGCTTGCTGCTCCAGCCGTTCGCTATATTGTCCGCGCTAAAATGCGTCGCAATCTCGTCGGGAAGCCTGTTCCACAGTATACAGCCGACATACATCGGAAGCAATGTAAGAAATGAGGTAACTATTATTTTTCGTTTATTCTCCTTGAACATTTGTATCATCTCCTTTCAACTCGGTAAGCCATAACATGATTTCTTCCAGCACCGAAGTGCTCAATTCGTAAAAGATAAATTTTCCTTCCCTGTGATCCGCAATCAGCCCGGCCTCTTTCAATACCGACAGATGCCTGGAAACAGCGGCATCCGTCACAGAAAAGTGATCAGCGATTTCTCCGGCAGACATTCTGTGCTGCCTTAACAGTGTAAGAATCTCCCGTCGAATCGGATCTGCCAACGCGCGTAGCGTCTGCTGCATCGCCATGACACACCCTCCTTTCATTTAACAATTTACTTAATTGTTAAATGTAGTATATAAGATGATAAAAGATTTGTCAAGCAGAAAAAGAACAGATCAAGGTTCAGGAAATATGTGTGCGCGATGCATGTTTATTCCATCTTTGGAAAACCTAATTGAAAGAGACGTAAGGAAAAATAAAATGCCGCATAAGCGGCGGAATGAGAGGAAATATGCGACACATCTATCATTTAAACACAAAATGGGCTTTTACCAAGGAGGCGGATGAGCCCCCAAAAGAGATGCCGGACAGGTGGTACTATGTGAATCTGCCTCATACATGGAATAACATTGATGGCCAGGACGGCGGCGCGGACTATTACCGCGGCACATGTTATTATGCCAAAGAAGTGGAGATGAGCGAGCTGCCAGAGGCTGAACAGTACTTTTTAGAGCTGCGCGGCGCCAATTCCTCAGCGGATGTCTATGTCAACGGCGAGAAGCTCGCGCATCACGACGGCGGGTACTCGGCCTGGCGTGTCAACATCACCGATGCGCTCAAGGAGAGAAACTTATTTGTCATCGCGGTGGATAACAGTGCCAATGACGAGGTCTATCCGCAGAATGCGGACTTTACGTTCTATGGCGGACTCTACCGGGACGTCGCGATTATCGCCGTACCCCGGTCCCATTTTGATCTGGAATACTACGGCGGCCCGGGTATGACGGTGACGGCCCAGGTGGAAGGGGAGAACGCCAAGGTAAACGTCAAAGTATTTTTGAGCGGGGAGAGAAGGAAGCAGGAGCTTCATTATCAGATTCACGATGCACAGGGCAATCTGGTCGCCGAGGAATATGCCCCGGTGACGGTGGACAGGGTATCGTTTGAGATTCCTGATGTTCATCTGTGGCAGGGCAGAAAAGATCCCTATCTCTACACGGCGACTGTTACCTTACTCGAGGACAATGAAGAGTTAGATCTAGTCAGCACCAAGTTTGGCTGCCGCAGTTTTGAGATTGACCCAAAGAGAGGGTTTCTTTTAAACGGAGAGAGCTACCCGCTGCGCGGCGTCTCCCGCCATCAGGACTGGTGGGGCATCGGCAATGCGCTCCTGCCGGAGCATCACCGCAGGGACATGGAGCTCATCTGTGAGCTTGGCGCGACGACAATACGTCTGGCACATTATCAGCACGACGACTTTTTCTATGATCTCTGCGACGAAAAGGGCATGGTTGTGTGGGCGGAAATACCTTATATATCGGCTCATATGCAGGGCGGCAGGGAGAACACGATCTCTCAGATGAAAGAGCTGATCATTCAAAATTATAATCACCCGAGTATCGTTGTGTGGGGATTGTCCAACGAGATCACTATGAAAGGCGAAGCGAATGAGGACCTGTTGGAAAACCATCGAATCCTCAATGATTTGGCGCACGAGCTGGACCCGTTTAGAAAGACGGCGATCGCAGTCGTTTCCATGTGCGAGACAGACAGCCCCTATTTAAAGATACCGGACGTTGTATCCTACAATCATTATTTTGGCTGGTATGGCGGCGACACTTCCATGAACGGTCCGTGGCTCGACCAGTTTCACGAAAAATATCCGCAGATACCGCTTGGCGTCAGTGAGTACGGGTGCGAAGCCTTAAACTGGCACACGTCCAACCCGCAGCAGGGAGATTACACGGAGGAATACCAGGCGTATTATCATGAAGAGCTGATAAAGCAGCTCTATACCAGGCCGTATCTGTGGGCGACCCATGTCTGGAACATGTTTGATTTCGGTGCGGACGCCAGAAACGAGGGTGGAGAAAACGGACAAAACCACAAAGGCCTGGTGACGTTTGACCGCAATTACAAAAAAGACGCTTTTTACGCATACAAGGCATGGCTCTCCGACGAGCCGTTTGTGCACATCTGCGGCAAACGCTATATCAACCGCGAGGAGGAAGTCACGAAAGTGACGGTATACTCCAACCAGCCTGAGGTCGAGCTCTTTGTCAATGGAAAAAGTGTCGGAAAGCAGCGCAGCAGGGAGCACTTCTTTTATTTCCAGGTACAAAATCAGGGAGAGTCTCATCTCAAGGCGGTGGCAGGCGCCTACGAGGATGAGAGCCGCATCCGCAAGGTGGAGGAGTTCGACGAGGCGTACCGCATGAAAGAGATTGGCGCTGTCCTAAACTGGTTTGACATTACGGCGCCAGAAGGGTATTTTTCGTTGAATGACAAGCTGTGCGATATTTTTACCAAACCGGAGGGCAAAGAACTGGTGCTTGGCGCCTTAGGCGGCATGGAAGGCAAACGCGGAGAGGATGGGGCGCATGGCAAATCTGCCAAGTCCGGTGCGGATAAAGGCGGTGAGAAAGGAGCCGGCGGCATGTTTGACGAAAAGATGTTTGACATGATGGGCAGCTTTACCGTCCTGCGCTTAATCAATTTGATGGGAGCGGTCAATGAAAAGATGACGAAAGAACAACTGCTCGATCTCAATTCCAAATTAAATCAGATCAAAAGAGACTGAGCGGAAATGGTCTTGCATCGTAACGCACCGAGCGCGTGAATCAATTGCCTTGCATCGTAGCGCGCCGGGCGCGTGAATCATAGAAAGATACGATAGTTCTTGCAAAACAGGGAAACCTCTGCTACAATCATACCTGACTTTGGCGTGGATGCGGCGGGAGTTTTCCCTGTTTTTAATATGGAAGCGTTGTGTGAAAATAATTTTTCACACGCAACTTTGTGCCTGCGGCCCAGAGCTTGCAGGTTGAGAGAAAGGTATGGTTATTTTTATGGAAAAGCGGTTGTGTCGGACCGGGTATCTGACATTTTTTCTCAGTGGTTTGTGTGCGATATCGAGCGGTGTGATCGTCAGCGTATTGCAGGACAATTATGGATTTTCTTACGGCGTTACGGGCACGATGCTCTCCTTTATGAGCATCGGAAATATGGCGGCGTCGTTCGCGTCCGGGATTCTTCCCGGGAAGATCGGGACAAAAGGTACGGTCGCCCTTTTGTGCAGCGGTTATTTTATCGGCTATCTTATGATGGCGCTGACCGGAATCGTGGGCGTTTTGACGGGAGCGTTTCTCTTAGTCGGCATCGCTAAGGGGTGTGCCTTAAACAATTGTACCGTTCTGGTGGGGAATAACAGCAGTGACAGAACAAAGGGCATGAGTCTGATGCATGCCTTTTATGCCAGCGGGGCGCTGCTGTGTCCGTTTTTGATCGCATTCCTGCGAAGGGGCGGGGACAAAGTGCCGATGATCGGCGTGGCAGCCATCGGTCTTGTGATGTGGCTGATTTTTTGGACGGCCGGACTTTCCGGAAAGAAGAGTGAGACGGCGAAAAAACAAAAGGAACCGCTCACTTTTCTAAAGAGCAGAAAATTCTGGATATTGACTGGTCTGGTATTTTGCCAGAATGCGGCTGAAACCAGCGTTACCGGCTGGCTCGTGACCTACTATAAAAACCAGGGCATATTAAACGGCAATTTCAGCAATTATACGGTGACAATTATGTGGGGCGCCACGCTGATCGCGAGACTTTTGATTGCGTTTGTATTTCCGATCAAAAATACATACCGTGCGCTGGCCTTGATGGGCATTGGATGTACGCTGCTCTACGGCGTCATGATTTTTACTGTGCATCCGCTGGGGGCGATTCTTTTGTTGTTTGCGTTTGCCTTTTCCATGGCGGGGGTCAATCCCGTGGCGGTGGCTGGCGTGGGAAAAGAGATGAGCACGGCGAGTATGGGGGTGATGCTTCCGGTTGCCGGGATTGGGGCTATTTTGATGCCCTGGATCATCGGTATCGTTGCGGACGGCATCGGCTTACAGATGGGCATGTTCTGCAACTTGATTCCCTGTATCGGGATATTTGTGCTCAGCGGCGTGATGTTGGTTGAGAAGAGAAAAAATTTGCCCAACGTGCAGAAAGAATAAGATATGTTTACGTTACAGAACAGTTTTATAAAAATAAGGACAGCGCGCGATGCGGACTGTCCTTAAGACAAAGAAAGAAGTCACAGATTTTCTGCGACTTCTTTTTTTCCATTGTTTACAATATCTTAATCTAACAAATAAAAACCAGTTCTATTTAAAAAGAAAAAGGTACATGTAACGATTGGCTTTCAACTGCAATTACTGAATCACAGTTACATTGGTCGCCTGCGGGCCTTTTGCGCCTTCGGTGACATCAAATTCTACTCCGGCACCCTCTTCTAAGGATTTGAAACCTTCCATGTTAAGTCCTGAGTAGTGTACGAAAACATCGTTTCCCGCTTCGTCGGAGATGAATCCGTAACCTTTTTGGTTGTTAAACCATTTAACTGTACCTTTCATCAAAAAGTACCTCCACAAATAATACTGGCTGTATATACAGCTAGATTTACCATAGCATATTGCGGCCCAAAAGTAAAGAACAATTTCCAAATATTATTCTATAGATTATTAACCTGGAAATTTTATACCAAATAAATGAATAAATATGCAAAATAGTTCTTATCAGAAGTGATGTACAGTTTATTCTCAGTATATGAGCGGCGTCCAGCCGGTATCCTAACTGCAGGCGTTTTTGCGGAGGTCAAAAAGCAAGAGCGCCTGCAGCTATGTTGCCTGCCGGACGCCGCATTTACGCTAAGAATATAAAAATATTATATTACTTCTGAACGAACAGCCATATATATTTATTCATTTAGTATGGTTTAAAGTTTCCAGGCTAATAATCTATAGGTTGTTAGCCTAGTTATTTGGATGAATACCTATGAATAATGGATGCATATTTATTCTATCTAAAATTATGGTAACTTTTTCTTTTTCTATTTGTGAAAGCGGCATCCATCGTCTCTTTGGCGCCCCAGTTTCTGCTTTTTTCTTCAATATCACAAATCCCGAGGTACTTAGCGCGTGCCTTTGGGGCATCCAGCTATGAT
>CAJTYI010000047.1 GCA_910584215.1 uncultured Roseburia sp.
GCTTAAATAAAAATTATGCCCCATTAAGTCATGAATATCTATGGTGGATTCTATGATAATATCTTTTCCATCATCACGAGAGGATGGGGTATCATAAACAAGGACTTTCCCATTATATTTTTCCATTTGATGAGATAATACTTGATAGAGATGTCTTTCAAATGGTATGCCAATCCACTCTTTCAATGACCAGTTTTTAATAACATTTGTTTGATTAATATATTGGACTTGACTAAGCATGTCTTTCTCCTATTGCATCTTATTTTATATTAGTTTTTATGAAAAAAATGACTATACATTTTGAATAAGCTTATAATAACAAATCACTCTTGATTATCCGCACCATTCCTATCCCTGTCCAATCTGACGGATAACAGTGGATTATCCATCAATTTTCTAATCCCCGTTTATTAAGCTGAATAGCATATTTTAATCACAATAATCATACTATATTTGCCCCCAACGAACATCTCATTTTTCAATTTATACACCAAAAATGACAAAATTTGTAACAACCATCTACATAAATTATCCAAATCTTCCATTAAAACAATCAATACCTTTAACAATCACTCATCAAAGCACTCGCAGGGTACATTCATGATATTAGATTAACATCAAATTTTTACCCCATCACCGATATATTTTACTTCTGCCAACCTACACATCAGCTCATCCAGCCTACACACCCACACCAACCATCTGCTCCTTATCCGCCAATACAAAACCGAATCTGCTTTTTCCATACTGCCGGGATTCCTTTTTTCTTCGCAGTAAGAGCTTTGATTTGTGTCCCTTTCGGCCTGATAATAAAAGTCCTTTCCAAGTGTAACCCTTCTTACATTTAATACTATCTTCCGCGGGCGTAAATCGCGCAAGAACCGTTCAGTCGAAACAGATAGTACAGATTTTCCCTGTATCCCCAACCTTACGCGGTGCACCTGCACAAATACCTCTGATACTGAGTCCCCTCTGGTTTGATGAGAGTCTTAAGCTTCTTGCACCCGTAAAAGGCACAAGCTCCAGTTATTTTAAAATTATTGGCAAATGAGCCGCAGCCAGCTCCGTACAGTAAGCAGGACTTGTTCGCACGCCTCTTTTTACAAATGATACCCACCTCTGCGAGTAAAAAACGGAAGAATTAGAAGCCCTTCTTTGCACAAGTAATCTCTGCCCTTTGCGCCTGCAAACAATTTCTGTGAAAATTTGCTAAAATATACTAAATAATTTCCCAAAAATGTCCGACATACATAGTGATGAGAGCTTATTTTCCGATTTCTTAAAATCACGAAAAGTTCTTTTCCGGACAGAGTGTACGAATCACACTTTTGTTCAATTCTCATTATATAATAGAAAAAACATACAACTATATACGGTTTTTCTATTGCAGCTGTATGCCATAAAAACGGATTTCAAAGCCCTGCGCAGGTTTATTCTCCTGCGGTTTCATGGAAGAAAGGAGGGATTTTGTATGGCAATCATCGACAGCGCCTACCAGTATTATTTGTCGACTTATGGCAATTGTACGGTATCGCGCTATGATTCTCACAAAAAAAGCGAATTGCGCGCCGTTTATAATAATATCGTAAAGACGAATAAAGATTCGCCTCTGTACAAGATCAAGAACACTTCAGAGGCACAGAAATTCGCGATCGATATCAAAGAACGGGCACATTCCATCCAAAACGTTGCCGCATCGCTTACCGGTGATGGCGGTGATATCGAGCAGGCATTTAACCAGCGCGTAGCACAGTCCTCTGACGAAGATTCTGTCATGGCAGAGTACATCGGGCAGGATAATTATGCTGACAAATCCTTAAAGTTTCATATTGAAGTGCGGCAGTTGGCTTCCTCGCAGGTAAATCTTGGCCATTTTATGAAACCAGACCGCTCTGATATCGCCCCCGGTACTTACGGCTTTGATCTGACCACGGCGTTTAATTCCTACGAATTTCAATACAATGTGGGAGGCAGTGACACCAACCGCAACGTACAGGAAAAGATCATGCGGTTAATTAATTCCGCGACTGTCGGTTTACAGGCAGATATCGTGGAAAATAAAGACGGCTACACAGCGCTGCGCATCGAGTCGCGGCAAACCGGCCTCGATGAGGACGAACGCTGTATATTTGAGATCATGCCGTCCCCCAATACCAATTCTATGAGGGCGATCGACAAACTGGGGATTGACCATATGGAGCGCAATGCGAGCAATTCATCGTTTCTGCTCAACGGAAACGAGCACTCCTCGTTCTCCAATACGTTCACCATCAACAACGATTTTGAGCTTACACTCAAAAAACCGAGTCCGGCCGGCAAGGCTGCGCAGATCGGCTTTAAGGCGGACGGCGATGCGATTGCCGACAATATACAGTTATTGGTCAATGTCTACAATAATTTTATCCAGCTTGGTCAAAACCACACAGAGTTTCGGCAATCTAACCGGCTCTTAAATGATATCTCCGGTGTGGCCAAACAATACACGGACAGTCTCTCTTCCATGGGCATTGATTTACAGGAAGACGGCTCTCTAGCGATCGACCGCGGCGAACTTACACAGTCTGTCTCGGCGCCGGACGCGAGAACGCATTTTATCACTTTGAACAATTTCAGGGATTCTCTGAGTGACAAAGCCACTCATGCATCGATTGACCCTATGAATTATGTCAATAAGATTGTAGTCGCGTACAAAAATCCAGCCGGCAATAACTTTGTAACCCCCTATATCACTTCGATATACTCGGGTATGATGATGGACCGCTACTGTTAAAATCAAACAATCTTGTGTACAAAAACTTATCCTGCCAACACGCAGGATAAGTTTTTTCAGGTTTTATTTATTTGAGATTATAGAAGGAATCAAGAAAGAGGTAACAATGGCAATCGAAAAAGTGAAATCATTCTTTAAAGAACATAACATGGATGAGAGAATCCAAGAGTTTCCGGTATCCAGCGCGACCGTTGCGCTCGCCGCCGAAGCGCTGCACTGTGAACCGCAGCGAATTGCGAAAACACTCTCGTTTCTTATCGACGGGCAGCCTGTGCTTGTGGTGGCAGCCGGAGACACCAAAATTGACAACCCAAAATACAAAGCACAATTTGGCGCGAAAGCAAAAATGCTGACCCCGGAGGAAGCCGAGACTTTGGTTGGCCACGCTGTGGGCGGTGTGTGCCCCTTCGCGGTCAACACCGGTGTGAAAGTTTACCTGGACGTGTCGCTGAAACGCTTTGACACCGTATTTCCCGCCTGTGGCAGCGCCAACAGCGCGATCGAGCTTACGATTCCCGAGCTCGAGCAATATTCCGGCTATGTGAGCTGGGTCGATGTCTGTAAAGGATATGAGATACTCGCCCAATAATCCTCACCGTCCCCCCTCCCCGATCGTCCGCAAGATCGTCTCAATGCGGCTGCGGTAACCATGCTGCTGTACCTTGCGGTAACCGTTGCGGGCGATCTCTCTTCGCTCTTTTTCGTGCGAGAGATAATAGTCCGCCTTTTCGTGCATATCTTCTATACTGTCAAAACATACCAGGTCTTCTCCCTCGACAAAGTAATACGGCAGCTCCGCCTGAAAATTGGTCAGCAAAAATCCCTGGGCGCCCAACACATCCCAGATGCGCAGCGGAATACCGCTCTTGATATTGGGAATCGTAAAATTCAGATTGATCTTGGAGGCGTGAAATACCTGGGGCATCTCGCTCCAGTAATCCACAGAACCGCAATACTGAATCCGCAGCAAATCGCTGACGTCACTGTTGCTGTAGACATGGACGCGATGATTTTTACAGAGTTCGATCAATGCCCGGCGCCGCTCCACGGCAGCGATCTTAAATCCCAGCACCGTCGTCTGAAAAATCAGTCCCAGATCAGAGAAAGAACCCGGCGATTTTTCCAACGTAAAATAATGCTCCAGCTCCTCTAAAACATCTGCGGTCAGCATAGATTCTATAATATTGGCGCCGCTGATATTGATCTGCGCCTCCATGACCGCATCAAAATATCCCTGTAAATATTCCGGCAGCTGCGGCTTTAGCTTGTCATAGGAATTTCGCTCATAAAGACTTCCCACAAACGAGATATCCCCGGCGTACTTGTGCATCTGGGCAGCCTGTGACAAAATCGCGTCGATTCGGTTGGTATCAACCGCCAAAGGCAGATACCAGATCTGTTGCACCCCCATCGCCTTGAACTCCAGATAATTGGTTTTATCAAACGTAAAGATATAATTGCAGGGATAAAACACGGACTCATGGTACATGCTAATCAGCGGGTTATCGCAGGTCCAACAGACATATTTGACCTCACAGCGCATACAGACATTGGAAATCACTGCAAAGTAATTGACCGTAAACACAAAATCATAGCGATTGCGCCTGATTTGCTCTTCAATGACCCGCTCAAATTCGGGACTGACATCATAACTGCCCAGTTTTTGCTCGATATTGTCTACGGTATGTCCCAATGCCAGAAAAGTCTGCTCAATATCCTTATAGTTGTAAGCTCTCCAGCGATACATTAAGATGTGCATAGACGTTCCTCCCTGCCGTGCCGCCTTACCACGCTGTCTGCCGCACGCTCCAATCCGCTCAGAAAAAACTTTCTGAAATATATTCCGCTCTCTGCTTCCAGGTATGGTACTTCCTGGCACATTCATACCCGGTATCCGCGATCTGCTGTGCCCGGCTGAGATGTCCGAAGATTTCAAAGATACGCTCCGGCAGTCCAGCCATATCGGAAAGCGAGAACATCGCCAGCTCCTTCCCATCCGTAAACTGCTGCCGCAAGTAGGTCGAATCGTCAGTCACAACCACCGCGCCCGAGAGCATACCGTTAAAGACGCGGTCATGTGCCCCCGCCTTAAACCAGGTCAATGTATTGAGCACAATTTTGCTGTCATTCATCAGCGGAAGTATCTCCGGCGCCAGCACCTTGCCGCCATATCGGAGATACGGATTGTCGCTCCACGCACACTGATCCCATCCGACACCGTAAGCCGTGACCGCAATCCCATTTTCCACCAAAAGACGCACGGCCTGTTCCCGGAAAAATGACGTCGCGTAGGAATCCAAAAAGCGCATCGTAATCACCAGCTGTTTGATACGCTCCGGTGGCAGGTCATCCCGCACCGACAGAAGATACTCCTCGATCACCTCCTCCGTGGTGCGGTGCGGGTGCGACACAAGTTCTTTAAGCACCTCCCCCATCATCTCCTGTCCGTCGACCTCGGGTATGGCTTCTAAGTCGGGTATCATTCTGCCGACCGTGTACACCGGCAGCGCGCCCGCATAGAGCACGTCGATGCCTCTCTGCTCCAGCGGCTTGTGCCGATGGCCCAATTCCACACCCGCATGAGGCAGAAAATCTACCTGACGGATATTGCGCAGGAAACGCCGGATATAGCGCACATGGTTGCGGTCAGTGCACAGCACAATCGAAGTAGCCGGCGCGTTTCTTAACGGTTTGTCGTAGTGAAACGGGTGATCCATAAGGATATTGATATAGGGAATCTGATAATATTCCCATAGATTGACCGTTTCTTTGTCCCATTCCGAGGCGTTGCCAACACCCCCGTCAAAATCCCTGCCGGGATAGGGTTCTTCCCCCCAAGCCACATCCCCGCTTCCTGGCTCTGCTGCCTCATTGCAATTTTCGCCGCCACATCTCTCTACGTTTTTCGTCTCATTGCCGCTGTCGGGCGCCGGAGGAACAAATTCCAGATTATACCCCAGATTATTGAACGTGACGCAGGCGAACCGGCCGCTCAAATCACACCCCGCCTGCATCGTGCGCCCCTCCGCCAGCAGCGCCAGCAGCCCCTGCTTGCTCTGTGCCTCGCGGTCCGCTTCATAGACAAACGCAGCGCAGCCCATTTCCTCAAAGGCCCGCTTCAACTCTCCCGTAAATAAATCCAGCGTATCGTATACGCCGGTAAAAAATATGATCGTCCGTTTCATAGCCGTTTCCTCGCCGGTGCATAATCACCGCACTTTTTATAGTAACTGCGCGCCTGCTCTCTATCACCCAAACACTCTTTGATCACAC
Source organism: uncultured Roseburia sp. (assembly GCA_910584215.1). Taxonomy (GTDB): domain Bacteria; phylum Bacillota; class Clostridia; order Lachnospirales; family Lachnospiraceae; genus Roseburia. The sequence goes on from CAJTYI010000047.1 coordinate 6,044, forward strand.
CGATATTGTACCACGCCGCGTAGGAGTTGACGCCCTTGCTCCTGCAATCGGCGTAAGCCGTCGCCAACTCAAACTGCCGTATGGCCTCTTCAAAGCGGGCATTGTTCATATAGATCAGCCCCATGAGAAATTTAAAATCGGCGGTATCACCAAATTCTGCATACACGCTTTCCAGCAGAAGCGCGGTCTCGGGCTGCCCGCTGTTTAACAGCGCGTATCCGTATGTCTCCACCATATCGATAACATATTCCAAATTCGGATTGAGGTCAAACGACAGCCCCTCGGCAAAATGTTCACACGCTTTGTCGAAGTCCCCGGCCAGATAACTGCTCTTGCCCAGCTGATAGACAATATACGGCAGTTGTTCGCTCTCCGGGGGCTGCCCCGGCAGACCAAATCCCTGTTCTAAAACCTGTGCCGTCAACCGCTCATATTCCCGCTGCAGCAGCGCATAATTGCGCGCCGCTTTCGCCTTCTTCTCCTCCTCCGTCAAATCATAGCCGGTATGCCCGATCACCACGGGAGCCTGGTAGGTGCCGTAATCACTCCCATCCCGCGCCGTCACCTGCTCGTGGATACGCCCTTCGTAATAAAAATCCTCTCTGGCAAAGATCCGGTTAATCCACTCTCTCTGTTCCTGTCTCTCGCCATTTTTTGTCAGGTAATTGATACGTTTGATGCGCCCGGCCTCTTTGGGATGGGAAATTAACAGTTGTTCGAGTTGTCCCATGTCAAACTGCTCCACATATTCGTCGCTGTCTAATATGAGCACATAAGGGTTCGACGCTCTCTGGGCCGCATAATTTTTCGCCGCCGCAAAGTCATCCTCCCAGACATAATCATAGACATGCTTTGTATAGCGGGCTGCGATCTCGCGCGTGGCGTCCGCTGAACCGGTGTCCACGACCACGATCTCACAGCCGAGCGGCCGCAGGCTCTCTAACGCGCGCGCGATATTCTTTTCTTCATTTTTTGCTATCATACAAATGGAAAGCATTGTACCGTTCCTTTTCTATGGTTATTTGGCGCCCAACAATTTCTGGCAAATCGCCATCGCCTCGCCAAGATTTTTCTTCAATTCGCTGTTTTCTTTCAACAGGCTCATGATCGTCTGATAAGAGTCATCCCGCAGTCCGTCATAAAATACCCGTTCTAACAAATCCAGATAAAACGGGGTTTGTCTTGCATAATCCCACCAGATCTTTTCCACGCCGTAATGGACACCGTTATAGTTCCAGGGTTTGCGCCCCGCAAAATGAATCACAACCCCCTGCGCCGCTATATAGTCATATCCGCCATACGCCATCTCCGCCGTCTGCGAAAACACATTGTACCTGGTATTGTCCACATATTTGACCTTACCCGCGTGAAGAAAATTTAAAATATCCTGATCCGGGTTCGTAAGGCGGTAATTATATTGCCGCGCAATATCTATATAAGATGCAAACGTATACCGTTTTCTTATAGTTTCCAGGTTATACAGCAGTACGCCGGAATTAAAATAGCGCACATCCTCTTTGTTCAAAAACAGCTCCTGCTGTTCCTGGCTGAAATTGCCCTGCACCATCGGGTCATCGGCGGCCGCAAGCTCCATGCCCTCCATATCCTGTAAATAAAACTCCGTCAGGCTGCCGTTGACGATCGTATCGACATCCAGATAAAGCGCCCGCGCAGTCTCCTGCGGGAGCAGTTCACCCAAAAGCAAACGATAGTACATCTCCTTTGACCAACTCTCCGTCGTCGGCAGCGCGTCTGCAGTCTCTTGCGCCGCTTCGCCAAGCCCCGCTAAGGCACGTTCCAGCGACACCGTGACAAAGACGATCTCCTGTCCGTAGCTCTCGCCCAGTGCACACAAAAGCCGCTTTGACTCCTCCGTCAGATCACTCTGCAAAATATAAACCGCCAGAGAACCTTTTGCATGGTGCGCAAACAGGGAAGTCAGCATCACATACGCATAAGGCGTATATCTGTCATTGATGGCAATCGCAATATACATTCTTTGATTCATAAAAATTTCGTTCCTCCTAAGACACCAGCGGCTGAATATAATTGGTCCACAGGCTGCTAAATGGCATCACAAGTATCATGGCCGGTATCATATCGGCAATCGGAAGTTCTCTGATCTTCATCATGCGAAACCCGGTCGCCAGCAGAAGTACCCCGCCGCACGCCTTAAAATCATTGATCATCATGTCCGTGCAGAGCGGATAGACCGCCCCCGACAATACAAACAACAGCAGAAAAATGACAAACTGCGGCAGTGCAATGACACTCGCCACACCGCCCAGCACACAGGCAAAAATAAGCGCCGTCGGCAGATCAAGTATTGATTTTGCCAAAAGCACGCTGTGGTCGCCCGTCATGCCGGACACCATACTGCCGTAAATCCCGGTACCGCTGGCACAAAAAAGCACCAGAGCCGTCACCAGCGTACTTTTGTAACCGTCATTCTGTGAAATATCTCCGCCCAGCCTCTTTGCCATTTTGTTTCCCAGCCAAAGCCCGGCGCGTTGGATATGGTCTCCCAGATGCAGGGCGAACCCCAAAATAGTACCCACGATCACTGCAAGAATCACCGCCGGCATGTTCTGCATCAGCACAATGGAGCTCACCCCCATAGTCATGGCGCAGACGCCAAACACCATATTTAAATCTGTCTTAAATTTTTCATTCAGTCTCGGTCCTACGGCCGTCCCAACAGCCCCACCTATTACGATTGCGATCGAGTTCACGATAATTCCGATCGGCATTGTTTTCATGCACCTCCTTGCCCATGAGCGGCAAAATAATTGTCAAAATACCCGGCTTATGCTAAAATACCTTGTGTAAAAAGGAACTTGCCCGAATGGAGATTATTATGAATATACTCTATTACAGCTGGAATGAAAATTCCGCCGAAGATATCACATCTTACTGGGAAACGGCTGGCTACCGCTATACCAGGATTTCCCACACGCTAAAAAACTACGATGACGATGGCGATTTCGAGCGTCAGATCGGTGAGTTCTTGACGCGAACCGCCTATGATCTTATATTTACTTTCGACTATTTTCCGGTGCTGTCTAAAATCGCGGACAACTTTAACATCCCCTATGCCGCATGGATTTACGACTGCCCGCATTTAACGCTCTACTCTATGCGCATCACAAGCGCCAAAACCTATCTCTTTCTTTTTGACAAAGAAATGTGCCGCACCTTGGAATCACTCGGCGCAAAACACGTTTTTTACCTGCCGCTGGCTGTCAATGTGACGCGCTTGGCACGCCTATTTGACGACGCCAAAAAATTGCCGGACGCCCCCGTCCCCGCCGCACCGGCGCGAAATAGCACTCTGGCAGGCGCCTGCCGATACCCGGTTTCTTTCGTGGGCAGCTTATACGAGTCAAACCAATTCCGCAGTATCCATTACCTGTCCGACCGCCTGCGCGGATATCTCGACGCCATCGCGAACGCCATGTTAAAAATCGGCGGCAGTGAACTGCTGCCGCAATTATTGACGCCGGAAGTTCTGTCTGAACTGTGCCAATATATCAAGGTGGAAACTCCGCCCCACTACCGCTATACACAAAAAAATATTCTCCAGATGATACTAGAAACCGAGATCACCAGCCGTGAACGGGTCCAGCTGCTCCATCTTATCTCAGGGTTTTATGAAACGCACCTGTTTTCCGGCTCGAACGCCTCCCTGCTGCCAGACTGTCACGCACATGGACCGGTCTCATACTTAACGGAAATGCCGCTGGTTTTCCGCAATTCCGCTGTCAACTTAAATATCTCGCTGCGCTCCATTCACAGCGGCATACCGCTTCGCTGCCTTGACATTATGGGCGCAGGCGGATTTCTTCTGTCCAACCCGCAGCCGGAACTGTGCGAACTATTTACCGCCGGGGAAGAGTTTGCCTTCTATACCTGCCCACAAGATCTTGTATACAAAGTCTCTTACTACCTCGATCACGAAAAAGAGCGCACCGAGATTGCCCACAACGCGCAGGAAAAAATAAACCGGCGTTTCTCCTATGATGTACTGTTCGGGGAAATCATCTCCAAAAGCCGTTGATTTAATTGCAGGCTGTCACTGAGGTTTTGCTCGAGCGTTGCAATATTGCTCAACAAATCTCTCAGCGTCTTCTCCATGGAAGCATCGGTCATCGTCCGTTCCACAAACATCTCGCACAGTTGGCCATAATAGGGCGTCATTCTGGCGTAATCCCACCAGATTTTTTCGATGTCAAAATGGGCGTTGTCCGCGCCCCACGGCTTTGTGCCCGCGAAATGCAGGATGGCCACATGCTCCCTGACGTCCTCGTAACTCTTCCCCGCGTTGTGCGCCACTCTGGCAAATTGATTAAACTCGGCGGCGTTGGCATACTTCACCTGCTGCCAGTGACAGTAGTTCAAAATATCCTGGTCGGGCGCAACCAGCTTATAATCCAGCTCTTTCGCCACCCGCATATAATAGGCAAAATTATATTGTCTACGAATTTCTCTGAGATTCCACAACATCACACCGGAATTAAAATAGGCAAACCCGTGTTGCAGAAACGGGCCAAACATCTGCTGCCACACCTCATATTTGAGTTCCGTCACATCCTTGCAGACGCAAAACAGCTTGTCTCCCAAATCCTGGCGGTAAAACGCACCAAGGTCCTTATTTACAATAATGTCCACATCCAGATATAAGATGCGCTCCACGTCAGACGGGAGCAAATCCGGCATCATCAGCCGGTAATACATTTCGATCGTCCATTCTGCCGTCGTCGGCAGCTGCGCACAAAGCTTTGCCCGGTCCACAAAGACGGAAACTACATTTCCCCCGTAGGCTTGTGCCAGCCTTTGAAATTCTTCCATCTGCTCCTGCGTCAGTTCACTGTGCAGCACATAAACGGTAATCTCCGTCTCCCGATGATTTGCAAACAGAGACGTCAGCATGACGTAAGTGTAGATAAAGTAGTTCTGGTTCAGTGAAATTGCTACATTCATATGATATTTCATTCTAACCTCCATTCTGGAACATTTACGCGCCCAATCGGCGCAAACCTTGTTCACGCGAACTCCCCAACTAGGATTGTGACATTTTTTTTCTCACACGATCTTCCAGGTTGTCGGGTTTAACACAAACTTGGCATTTTGGTTTAAGAGCGCCGCCAGATAACAAAACGAGCTGTTCGACATAATCATGCCCCTGCACTGGCTCATCAGCTGCAGGTCAATGTAGTTACTGCCATTTGTATTGCCCTCGACATAGACAATATCATCAAACAGTCCAAACGCCAGCTCGCTCTCATGCTGCCTGCACCAGGCAATATCGTCCGAAAATACAAACAACGTCCACGCGCCGGACACCTGATCATAAAACTGCCTTGCATAATCCGCGATCTGTGCGCTTTCTAAGGCCAAATGTTCCGTGACATAATCCCCCCGGCGCACATGCACAGACACAGAATTTTCGTTGCAAATACGTTGCAGATAAGCCTGGTTTCTCCTTTCCGTCAGCGGCGGAAAACAGAGCTCACGCCTAAACACATCCTGATATGCCTTAAAATAACCGCTGTTCAGCCAATATCCGTGGAAATAGATATTCTCTGTTCCCTCATAATCCAATACTTCCGGGTTAAACGCGCTCACCGGAATCCCCCATATTTTGCCATCGAACGGATTAAACATCTTATATGTATCCGACTCCGCGATCATGCAAACCCCCATACCGTTATCCTGTAAAATCTGGGGGATACTTTTGCCGTTTTTTTTCTGTTCGAGCATATACTGCCATACATCGGGGTCAAAACATTCGCTTAACATATGCGGTTTTACGCCGGTGTAAACCCTGTCAAGTTCATATCCGTTGTGCACCGTATGGAGCGCAAAATAAGAATCGTCCAAGTACATGCACAATCCTGGGTGAGAAAGCTCGTAGTATCTCGTAAAGATATACTGAAATGTCTGGTTTGCCAGACCTCCGTTTAAAAACTGTATCTTCATCGTTCCTCTCATTCTGCCGCGCCCGCGGCTTTAACCTCATGAAAAACTGCACTCGCTCTCCCGTTTGTCTTCGCATCAACGATGCTTTATCTGGCTAAAAATATCCGCAAGCTGATTTTTATAATGTTCTATGCTATGGCGTGTTTGCACCAGCTCATACGCCTGCTGCTGGCGGCTTCTGACCTGCGGCTCCTCAGTCTCCAAGAGTCGGCGAACAAGCGCCAGAAGTCCTTCCGGTGTACAATCCGCAATCCACTCCCCGCCGTAATCTTCGACATCAAGCCCCGTCTCTTTTGTGCACACGGGTATCATGCCCGCCGCCATCGCCGTAATCACCGAGGTGGACTGACCCTCGCTGCAACTCGGCGAGAGCACCCAGCCGCACTGTGCGCAGACCCTGCGAAATGTTTCGTCCTCTTTTCCAAGATATCCATAATAAAAAATGTTTTCCCGGTTTTCGAGATCTTCCCGGTAATAATCATAAAACTCTGCCGGCGCCTCTCCAACGATGTGCAGCGCCGCCTCCGGCAGCATGCGAAACGCCTCGATACACAAATCCAGTCCCTTGTGCACGGGTCCGGCGCCGCCGTACCAGAGGAAATTTTTTTCATGTCCCGCCGCCTTTTCGTTTTGGTCGAGCGTAAACGCCCCGGTAAATCCGGTCACATCAATCGGATAAATGGCTGCGCACATTTCGGCGTAAGTGGACGCCGTCTGCGCGTTCCCGACGCAGACTGCCGCGTCGGCCTCTGAGAGCGCCGCAAGATTCAGAAAATGAACCGACTGCCGCTCAAACGGCAGACGTCTCCCGTTCCTTCGCTCAAACGCCCGCAGCCGCATTAATTCCGCCGGATTGGCAAAATAGGGGCTCGACTCGGTCAAATAACATACCGCCGCCGCGTCAGCGCGCAGCTGCGGCAGCAAATTTTCAAAACAAAGACCGGAGCCGATAACGAGATCATATTTATCCGCCGCAATCGCTCCGCTGTAGCGGGTGTTCGCGAGGTCTACGTTATAGCCCATATCACGAAGCACTTCCGTCATCGCTTTCGCCTCCACCTGGTTGGTGTGTCCGGGCACTGTCCCCGGAAATAAAAACGGATACACGACATAAAATACGACAGCATTTTTCTCATAAGCCGTCTGATAATAATTTTCCAGCAATACTTTGTGATAGCTTGCCTCATCGTGCATACAGGCCAGATACATCTGCTGCACCCGCACCAGCAGCTCCATCAGCACATGCTCGAGCTCCGATAATACATTGCCCTCCCTGTCCTGCCAGAATACTTGCGCCAGCGTATCGGCCACATCATCGATCGTGACTCCCGCCGCCGCGGCCGTCTGTCTCATGTCGTTCATGACAGAAATACACTGTTCCCTGCCTGCCTGCTGCCATCCGCTGCCGCGAAACTTTCGATACTCTTCCAACAACTTTTTTACCAATAAAAACAACTGATCCATCTGCACCAGTTTTTCGTCCAATTCAATCTGCATGGAATTCCCCTCACTGATTACTATGCAAAGCCACTTTACCTCTGATATAAAGTCCGGCTTTTGAAAGCTGCACGTCCCAGCTCTCACTGCTCTCCAAATAACACCTTAATCCGGCTCTCAAAAGTAAAGTCCCGCCGGATTCTCTCGAAACCGGCCTCTGCGATCTGTCTCCGCTCCGTTTCATGTGACAGATAGTAGGCGGCTTTCTCATAGAGATCGCCGATGTTCTCATAGATCACACATTCTTCCCCCGGTACGAAATAGTCCATCAACTCTTCCTGATAATTCGTCAGCACGAATCCACCGCACCCCATAATATCGAGCACGCGCAGCGGAATCCCCGTGCGGATCGATTTGAGGGAAATGTTGAGATTGATTTTACTGTGGGCAAAAATGTCGGGCATCCGGTTATAATAATTTGCATATCCCCGCCAGCGCACGTTCTCAAGCCGATCGTCTGCCTCCCCCGCATACCATTCGAGCGCAAAATGATTGGAGAGCAGCGCCAGCACCAGATAGCGCTCCCTGCCGGTCGTCTCGCAGGCAAGCATATACTCTAACTCTCTTCTCCCCATCTGAAAGCCATCTGCCGCAATGTCCTGATAGATACGGTTCATGCCATCTAACAATTCCTCCGTCACAAGCTCCGGTATCAGATAACCGCCGGACACCTTCGCCTGCGCGTTTATAATTCCTTCCAGATAACCGCGGTAAAAAGGAGACAGCGGCGACGCAAAATAGGCGTACTCCGTGCGATACAACTGCCCCACAAAAGAAATCTGTGCCTGCTCTCCCCCGGCGCCGATCTTTTCTGCAAAGACTGCCGGGTCCGCCGCAAGCGGCAGATGGCCCGCGCATATGCCCTGTTTTTGGTAAATCTGCGCCTGCCCGCGGTCAAAAAACCATATCTCGTTGCACTGTCGTTTCAGGCTTTCCGTCTGCCGGATGTGAATCGGCGAATCGTATACCCAGGATATATAACGCCGGTTCGTCTCCTCGCACACCTGCGATATCAGCGGCGAAAAATTAATCGAAAAAACCGTATCGTAGGAACTTTCCTTTATATACGCCGTAAATGTTTCCAGAAAATCATCGTCCCGCTCCCAATCGCGAAACTGGTAACAGTATGTGCCGCAGGAAATGCCAAGCCGCCCGAGCGCCCTAGTCATTCCCTCATTCATAAAGGAGTTCCATTGGAAATATAATAGTCTCATCGCCGTCCCTTTTCTTATATGCACATTTAATAATCACGCTTGTGCCGCACACATACAATCGGATACTTGCACCTCTATGTCTGTCAATGTGTGTTGAACTCCCATTTCATCACATCCGCCGCCTCCAGCAGATGTTTCGGGTCGCTGTCGTTGAGTTCCATCAGAACGCGGTCTGCCAGCGGAAATGCATCCATGATTTCCGGGTCATTGTACTGTATTTTTTTGATGGTATTTTTCTTCGTCTTGCGAAAACTGTAAAGCTTATTCAAAAAATCGTAGGGTTCCTTTGCCAGATAGCTCTCGACGCAGGAATTGACCGCACAGCTATACCATTGCAGCATTTCAAACTCCACCGCCGTCTGAATTTTTTTATACACCTTCAATTTATTTAGCTTCTCGTAGGTGGCTTCCATGGCATTCTGAAGGCTGTCCCAGTAAATCTCGCGCTCCAGATGCTTTGAGAGCGACCCTTCCGTATTCTTGTAACGGTAGATGACCTGATGCTCATTGCCGATCGAGTCAGCCACGGCAAACAGGTAATCCAAAAAGTCAGAGTCCTCCAGCATCACGACATGCTCGCGAAAGCGGAGATGATGGCTCTCAATCAGTTCTCTTCTAAAGAGCTTGCTCCAGAGATATCCGCCTGTCTTAATCAGCTTGTGGCGCTTTCTCCCATCCAGCCTGCCGGTCAGATCGTCCGTCGTGTACAGCGTCAGCTTTTCCTGCTTGTCATATAAAAAACCGCCGTCCACAATATCATAGTCTCCCTCTTTTGCCCGCGCATACAGCAATTCATACATTTCCACATCAGGCAAATCGTCGCAGTCCACAAAACCGATATACTCTCCTGTGGCGGCGTCAAGGCCCAGATTTCTCGCTCCGCCCGCCCTGCGGTTCTCCGGCGAGGCGATGACGCGCACTTTGTCCGGGAACTGTCTCTGGCACTCATAAAGCACCGCCAGGCTGCTGTCTTTCGAGCAGTCGTCGACAAAAATAATCTCAATATCCTCCAGATTCTGGTGGACGAGATTGCCGATACAGCCCTCAAAGCTTCCCACACCGTTATAAACCGGGACAATCACCGATACCTTTTTGGGCGGCTTACCCTCATTGAGATATTCGTAATAGGAGAGCGTGCCCGAAAGCTGCTTCTTTATCACTGCAAGCGCCACATCCGAGATCGGAAACTCACGCAGATAAGCAGCCCCGCCTTCTCTGACCGCATCTCCGTGATCTCTCACGAGATTGCAGACATTTTTATAATGCTCCATCAGCACCGGAATCTGGTTTGTGAACGCGAGCAGCCCGTCGACGCCTGCTTTCCGCTCCTGGTGCATAATATAGAGCAGTTGTTCTAACACCGGAATCTCCCCGCGGATATCGGAAATATTCTCGCGGATATCCGGCCTCAGCTTGAGATAGCCGTAAAACAGTTCTTTGGCCTGATCGATTTCCCCCTGCTGCATCAGTTGTACGATAGCATTTTTAAACTCCACCGACTCGGCCTTTTCCGCCGTGACGCCGATCTTCCCGGCACAATACTTCAAACCGCGCGCCTTGATCCACACATATAAAAGCATTTCAGACAAAAAACCAAAGAGCCGCTTGTGGTACATATCGTAGGAGGAAACGTCAATCTTGTCCCCCATCTCCACGAAGATCGGAAACAGCCACGCACAGTAGGCATCGAACAGCTCTTTTTTGCAGACCATTAAGTTGCCGTAACAGCATTTATTCTCCTGCATGACCGCTTCATAGACGGCGTAATCGAGCGGATACAGCGCCTTGATCGCCGCCGCTGTCAAGTCTAAGTCCTTCTTGCTGTGCGCCTTGGCAAAATTATCGTAATTTGTGCCGCCGGCGGACGGCAAATCCGAGACCAGCACGTCATAATCCTGCAAAATCCGCTCATAGTCCGCCTGTGTCATCAACCCGCCGCCGTCATTTAGAAAAAAGCGCCTGTAATGGCAGACGCCCACCACATCGGAATCGCAATCATTTTTCCACACCCAGTAGATGCCGGTCAATTCCCCGTAAAATTCATTGAGATCGGAGATATTATCGCCCGTATCGTCGCCCGGATAACCCATATCCGCCGCCAGCGCCCTCCCCACATGCAGGGGAACGTAGATTTCGTCCGCGGGGGGCGAAAACTGCCTGTGTGTCATCGTATAGATCTTCATGTTCATGCCTGTGTACCTCCGTGTACCCTGTAAGTCGCATCGGGAAGTTTCCCCTCCCTGCTTCTTATATTAAATATATACTTAACTTTCTATATTGGCTCTGTATTCATTGATATCTTTTAGCACTTCCAAAAGCTCCTCTGAGCGTCTCTTCCATGTGTGCTCCGCCAGCGCCCTCTTCCTGCCGGCGGCAGCGATCTTTTTGCGCTTCTCCTCGTGGGCCAGCAGATATTTGATCTGCTCCGCCAGCTTATCCTGCTCCAAAAGATCAAACAGCACCAATTCTCTGCCATCCTTAAAATTTTCCTCCAGATACCAGCTTTTGTCCGACACCGCTACGGTACCCCCAAGCAGCATATTGGCAATGCGCTCCGTGAACCCTCCCTTGTGCCACGACATGATATTGAGAGAAATCTTAGAGTCTCTCCAGACCGCAATACTTTCCGCGGTATCTACCTGATTGTGGCAAATCAGACCTGGATTTCCAAAAAATGGGCTGCTTTTCCAACTGTCACCGTACACATGGAGCACAATACCCGCTTTCAGAAGGCTCTCTACCGTCTTTTCCCGGTAATAGGCCATGATACAAAAACACACCTGTTTCAACTCAAATAAAAGATTCTTAAAATCCGCATCGCCGAGTGTAATGCCATAATGGGCCAGCGCCTGCACCAACGCCTCCTCCGCGCAGAGATTGGGATTCTTTTTCATAATTAGTAAAAAACGGTTGGCGAGATAACGCTCCCTTGACTTTGTATTGCGGATAAAAAGGAGCCGCTCTCTGTAATCATGCCAGGTGCCGATAAACGTTACATCAAGCGATCGTTCTCCATACTGCACCGTTTCCCCGTCGTCAACGCCGGCCGGCGGCAGCAGATAACATCTTCTCACTTCTTTGGAAAAATAGCGTTCCACAAACTGCTGATAATCGCGCCCGTGGGTCAGCACATAATAATCTCTCGGTCCCTGCTCAAAATGCTCCTTCATCCACAGCGGATGGTCAAAGACAAAATGAATCTTCGGGCCATGTATGGCGTCGTGCACATTTTCCCCGCTGGCAAAGCGCACGCCAAAGAGATAGGTCTGAAACCCGATGACCGCCTGATAAGTCTTTCCACACAGCTTTAGCAGTCCTTCCGGCCCCTGTTCTTTGATGTGATAAACTTCGACTTCTTTGCCTGCCGCCCGCAGCGCTTCCACCAGGCGGTTTGCAAAATCATCTAACACAGAATAGCAGACATCGTCCCCCGTATAGACAAGAAACGGGCTGACCGCTTCCAGATACCGCTGGTAATCGCCTTTTCTGGCGATCATCTCCTCCAGATACGCTGTGCCGCCCTCCCGGTCCCCAAGTTCTTCTGCCCGCCGCAGTAAGCGCTCTACCTCCCCAAGAAAGGTATTATTTTTTTGCAGCTCTTCGCTGTGAAATGCGACCTCAAAACAATCGTTCCGGTACTGCTGCCACTGCGCGCGCGCCTGCTCCTCGCGCTCGCCTCGCCGCGCCGCAAAAATCGGCCGCCACTCCTGTACCCTGCCCTGGTCCAGCAGACGTTTGTACTGCTCCATGCAGCGGCTTCGCTCCTGCGCCGTCAATTCTTCCGCAAACATGTCCACAAGCAGCCCCAGATCGGCTTTCCACAGATAGGGATTGCCGTCCGGTATCCCGACTGTCGCCGCCAAATCCTCCCGCATTTTCTGATAGATCGGTGCAGGTATCTCCCGCCATGCCAGATACATCCCCAGCAGGTTCATCACCGTATGGCTCTTTAGAAACTTTGCAGTCAGCTCCGTGTACATGGAATCGAGAAGCCCACGGCCCGCATACTCCTCCAGAAGCATCATCTGCATCTGCATACTCTGCAAAAAATTGCGCTCCGAGACATGCCTGGTGCTCGACTCCTCACTCTGCACATAGTGATAAAAGCATCTGCCGCTTATATAATAGCTCTCGATCTCGGTATTGACCAGAGACTGCCAATAGTTGTCCTCATACAACATTCCCTCCAAAAAGAAAATGCCCCGCTCCATCACAAATTCTCTGCGGTAGATTCTTCCCGCAAACGTCACGGCTGTCCCCGAGAGTATCAGCTGCCGCTTTTTTTCCGGCGTATCCACCAGCACGGGCACATCGAGCGGCAGACTGTCCGCGACTGCCTTTTTTTGGCTCCCGCTGTCGATAAAATAACCGCCTCCCGCCATTGTGACGCCGTAACGCTCTGTAGCCTGATAAAGTGTCTCGTACATATCGGGTTCCACATAATCATCGGCGTCCAAAAAACCGATATACTCCCCTCCAGCGTAAGTCATACCAACATTTCTCGCGGCGCCCTGCCCGCCGTTTTGCTCTAAATTGAGCACCATCACACTTTCCGGGCAGCGCGCCTCTATGGCAAGCAGCCTTTCGTATGTCTGATCTGTGGAGGCATCATTGACAAAAATCAACTCCATCGACTCGGCGCCGATCGTCTGCGCAAACAGTGAAGCGGCGCAATTTTCTATTGTCTTTTCGGCATTATAACAGGGAATGATGATACTGACTTTTTTCATTGGATTCCTTTCCCAAAACAGCGCTCTCCATAGCTCGATGAGGTGAAGATGATCTCATAATAATGGTTATTGTAAGTTATATCGGCATTTTTAACAAGATAAATAACAAAAAATTCTCATCACTTTCTCACAAACTTTGTTTGTCACATTGCATTTTGTGCCTATTCCTGTTATGATTTTTAAAATAGACCATGTGAGTGTCCTGCATGACCGAACAGGCACAAGTTTACTTTATTAAAACATAATTAATTTTCTTTGCGGCAAGTATGATTTCCGCCTGTCCTTGCTGCACACAATGTGTGCACAAAGGGCAGCGCGCCATCTGCCTGCCGCGGCAGATTGACAGGAGCTTTCCATTGAGATTATTATTTTACCGATACGGCAGCATCTGTGAGCCGGATATCATTGCTACATTCCAGGAGTTCGGTTTTGATATCACCGAGATTACCGTAGAAATCACCAACAAAAACTTTACCCCGGAGGAAGGCGTGCGGCTGGTTGGCCAGACATTGCAGGACCACCCACACGACTTTGTGTTCAGTATTAATTTCTATCCGTTTTTGGCGGAAGTATGCAATATCCTACACCTGCGCTACCTCTGCTGGATTGTGGATTCTCCCCTTTTGGAGCTCTATTCTCCGGCTCTCCTGCATCCTTGGAATCGCGTTTTCTTGTTTGACAGAACCTTATACGAAGAGATCGCACCGCGAAATCCCGCCTGCGTTTTCTATCTTCCACTTGCTGCAAATATTACGCAAAAGCAGCAAACGATCGCCGCTTCCAGCGCGCAAAAAAGGCTACATTTTCACAGTGATATCTCGTTCGTCGGCTCGCTCTACAGTGAAAAATGCCCTTATCGCCAACTGACCAATCCTCCGGCGTATCTCGAGGGCTATCTGAGCGGATTGATTGAAGCACAACGGAACGTGTATGGCTACTATTTTATTGACGAGCTGTTGGATGATGAGATGGTTTCCCTATTTAAAGCTCATATAACGGATTTTCCCTCTCTGCCCTATGCCGACGCGCAGACGGACCTCGCAGTGGTTTCACAATATTATATCGCAAGCAAAATCACCTCCCTGGAACGGGAACGGCTGCTTGGCGCATTGTCCGAACGCTTTTCTGTCGATTTGTACACCGGCAGCGATACGTCGTCTCTGCCCGCCATCCACCCAAAAGGATTTGCCAAAACGATGACGGAAATGCCGCTCATCTTCCACGAAAGCCGCATTAACCTCAATATGACTGCCAAATCTATCCGCAGCGCCTTGCCGTTGCGCATTTGGGATATCTTAGGCTGCGCCGGTTTCCTCCTAACCAACTACCAGAGTGAAATTCCGGCATACTTCTCCGCGGGAGAAGAGCTTGAAACCTATGGCAGCGAGGACGAATTGCTGGAGAAATGCGCCTACTATCTGGAACACGAGAGCAGACGGGCAGAGATCGCCGCCGCAGGCTTTGAGAAGGTACAGCGATACCACACCTACCCCTTGCGCCTTGGCGAGCTGATGGAGCTGGCATTTTCAAATGAAACGCTCCCGCAAACCGATTCACACCGCCCGTGAACGCGTCTTTTCATATGACATGCACACATTACAGCAATTTACATGGCATTTGCACGGATGGCGCTGTATTCGCGCAATCTCGATGCAAAGCTGAAATTATAGCGATTACGCATCACCCGCATAGACAACGGAAGTAATATAAAAATAATTTTCAAATGAGAATTATGGGAAAGGCATGGTTATTTTTATGAGCAGAAAAGTATTGTACTTGGATTGGCCCTGTTTTGGCAAAGATGACATTTTAGAGACCTTTTCGGCGCTCGGCATCGAGGTAGTGCCTTTTTTTCACAAAGATTACACGGAACGCAAAAATGTTGATTTTGACAGCGCTTTTGACAACGCTTCGGCGCATGTTGATTTCTGCTTTTCTTTCAATTACTATCCCCTGGTTTCCGAGGGCTGCAAGCGTCGGAATATTCCGTATGTCTCCATCATCTATGATAGTCCGCAGGTGGCAGTTTTTTCCTACACGATTATCAATCCCTGCAACTATGTCTTTATTTTTGACAGCGAACTGTGCGGCCGTCTGCAAAGAGAAGGGATCACCACCGTGTACTATCTGCCGCTTCCGGTCAACCCGGACCGCATCAAGCGCCTGTTCTCCTCCGGTGACGCTTACGATAAAAGACGGTGCACCTGCGATGTTTCTTTTGTCGGCTCCCTCTACCACGAAGACCATGATTTTTACGGCAGACTGGAACAGATCAGCGACTACACCAGGGGTTACTTAGAATCCATCATGGCGGCCCAGCGCAAAGTCTGGGGGTATAACTTTATAGAAGAGGTCTTGACGCCGGATGTCGTCGCCGACATCAAACAGGCCTCCGGTTATGAACTCGACCGATACGGCGTGCAAACGCTGGAGTATGTCTTTGCCAACTACTTTATCGACAGAAAAATCACACAGCTTGAGCGCATTGAACTTTTAACTGCCGTGGCTAAGCGCTTTTCCCTCAAGCTGTTCACCATCGATCGAAATGCCCCGATACCTGGCGCACAAAACCTTGGCACCACCGACTATTACAGTGAAATGCCGCACGTCTTTGCCGACAGCCGCATCAACTTAAATATCACGCTGCGCAGCATCACCTCCGGCATCCCGCTGCGCTGCATGGATATCCTCAACTGCGGCGGATTTCTCCTCACAAACTACCAGCCCGACTTTCTGCTGCACTTTATCGCCGGTGAGGATTTTGTCTACTATGAAAGTAAAGAAGATATGCTGGAAAAAATAGAATATTATCTGTCCCATGAAAAAGAACGGGCCGAGATTGCCCAAAACGGACAGCGAAAGGTACAGTCCAATCACAGCTACATGCAGATATTCCCGCAAATCCTTGCCATAATCTTTGAAAATGATATTAACAAGTAGGGAAACGTTTTTCTTCCCTGCTCTCCGCGCGGTCCGCCTGCTGCGTTAGCTGCTATTTTCCTTTTGCGGACCTGTGTATTCGAGTAGGGAAACGTTTTTCTTCCCTGCTCTCCGCGTGGTCCGCCTGCTGCGTTAGCTGCTATTTTCCTTTTGCGGACCTGCGCAAAAAAAGGAACCGGTTTCCCGGTTCCTTTTTATAACTATGTGCAATTTTCCTAAACGGATTAGCCAAGTAAGGAAAGAACACCCTGTGTAGACTGATTTGCCTGTGCAAGCATAGACTGGCCAGCCTGTGCAAGAATGTTGTTCTTGCTGTAGGTAACCATCTCTTCTGCCATATCAGTATCACGCAGCTGGGACTCAGCAGCCTGAGTATTCTCAGCCGTGGTATCCAGGTTGGCGATGGTGTGCTCTAAACGGTTCTGAACTGCACCGAGTGTAGATCTCATTGCAGATACTTTCTCGATTGCTGCCTGTACATAGGTCATAGCTGTACCTGCTGCGGAGAATGTACCAACGTTGATCTCGTTGTAAAGTGCTGTTGTTGCGGTGATGGCAACGCTTACACCAGAGATAGACTTGTTACCAGCAGTACCCTGTGCTCCTGTCAGAGCAGCTGTACCGGTAGAAGTAATCTTGGTGGAACCAACCTTCATTGTGGTGTTGGAAGTTGCGGATGTAACACCG
>CAJTYI010000048.1 GCA_910584215.1 uncultured Roseburia sp.
TAGAAAACTGCAACGATTTCTGTCTTTACCGGGACGGACAGACAGTACGCGAATTGTCAAACACTGAAAAGACGTATCACCCGATGCCCCAAAGAAGCACGCTTAGAACCTCTGGCATTTGCTCCATTCAGAAAAAAGCAGAGACTGTGGCGCCAACTCACGATGAATTGCCGCATTTACCTTGTGAAAAAGAAAAAGTTTTTTGGTAGGTTACGATAGAATAAATATGCAAAAAATATGAATACTTATTCAGTCAAAACCATGACTAATAACCTATGATTATGTGGCCTGGTAATGTAGGGGGCAGAGGGAAGGATATAGAAGTCACTGGAAAGGAAAAAATCTTATGTACAAAATTTTAAAGCAGGAAGGCCGCGCTAAGCGGGCCGTTTTTCACACGCCGCACGGCGAGATACAGACACCGGTTTTTATGAATGTCGGTACCGTTGCGGCAATCAAGGGCGCGGTGTCCACAGAGGATTTGGAACAGATCAAATGCCAGGTGGAGTTGTCAAACACATATCATTTGCATGTGCGCCCGGGAGATCGTCTGATTAAAGAAATGGGCGGTCTGCACAAATTCATGTCCTGGGAGCGCCCGATACTGACGGATTCCGGTGGATTTCAGGTGTTTTCCCTGGCGGGGCTGCGTAAAATCAAGGAAGAAGGCGTCTATTTTCATTCTCATATCGACGGGGCCAAGATTTTTATGGGACCGGAGGAGAGTATGCAGATACAGTCCAATCTCGGTTCTACCATCGCTATGGCGTTCGACGAGTGCGCGCCCGCGCTGGCGGACAGGAGTTATGTCGAAAATTCGGTGGAGCGGACAACCCGCTGGCTTATGCGCTGTAAAAATAAGATGGCAGAGTTAAACGCGTCCCCGGATACCGTAAATCCCAAACAATATCTGTTCGGAATCAACCAGGGTGCGATCTTTTCTGACCTGCGCATCGACCACGCGAAGCGGATTTCTGAGCTTTTGCTCGACGGATATGCAGTCGGCGGTCTCGCCGTGGGGGAAAGCCATGAGGAGATGTATCACATCTTAGATGAGGTGGTGCCCTATCTGCCAAAAGAGAAACCGACGTATCTGATGGGGGTGGGAACACCTGCCAATATACTAGAGGGCGTTGAGCGGGGAATAGATTTCTTTGACTGCGTGTACCCTTCAAGAAACGGGCGCCACGGCCATGTGTATACCAACGAGGGAAAGCGCAATCTCTTCAACCAAAAATACGAGAAAGACAAAAGGCCGATCGAGGAAGGGTGCGGGTGTCCGACCTGCAGACGCTACAGCAGGGCCTATGTGCGTCATCTTCTAAAGGCAAAGGAGATGCTTGGCATGCGTCTTTGTGTACTGCACAATCTATATTTTTACAATACCATGATGGAGGAAATCAGGGGAGCGCTCGATGCCGGAACGTTTCAATCTTATAAGGAAGAAAAACTTTATGGCATGGGACAGATTGACCGTGAAAAGGAGCAGGCAGATGGGCGGTAATTTGACAGGCAGCTTTTTTGGGTATATACTGTTTTCGGTAATCTGATAGGAAAGACAAAGGATGCAGAGGATTGGTGTGAAAGATCATTTTGAATATGGATGATTCAAATGTGAACTTGTTCACGTTGGCTATGTTGTGCCGAGAACGTCACAGATAAGCCTTGTTTCGACAAGAGTAACTGCTTTCGCGGAATGCTCTTGCGATTCCTCAAACGAACATTCTTAGAATAGGAGATTGATATGAAAAAAGCGCTGGTGATCGGAGCTGGTCCGGCGGGATTGACTGCTGCATATGAACTGCTGACAAAGTCAGACCAAATTGAGGTTGTAGTGCTCGAGGAGAGCGATTGCTTTGGCGGCATATCGAGAACGGTTGAGTATAAGGGAAATCGCATGGATATGGGCGGACACCGTTTTTTTTCTAAAATGCCGGAGGTCAATGCCTGGTGGGAGCGCATGCTGCCGATGCAGGGAAAACCGGCATGGGATGACATTTTGCTGGACAATAAAAAAGCGCTGGTGAGCGGGGGGCCAGATCCGCAGGAGACTGAGCGCGTCATGCTGCTTCGGCGGCGAATATCGCGCATATTGTTTGATTCCAAATTTTATGACTATCCGATTTCCCTTAAGATGGAAACCCTCAAAAATATGGGGCTGCTCAATACGATCAAGGTAGGATTTAGTTATCTGGCGTCTTTGGTACATAAATTGCCGGAAGACAATCTCGAGAATTTTTATATCAACCGCTTCGGGCGAAAGCTCTATACTATGTTTTTTGAGCATTATACGGAAAATCTTTGGGGCAGGCATCCGCGCGAGATCGATGCGTCCTGGGGAGCGCAGCGCGTCAAGGGACTGTCCATCACGGCAGTCTTAAAGGACGTGTGCGGCAGAATGTTTAAAAAGAAAAACCGCAAGGTGGAAACCTCGCTGATCGAAGAGTTTAAGTATCCCAAGCTTGGACCAGGCCAGCTGTGGGATGTCACAGCGGAGGAGATCGAAAAGCTGGGCGCCGTCATCATCAAAAATGCGAGAGTGACCGGGCTTTGTAAGAATCAGCACAACGTCATCACTTCTTTGCGCTATGAACGGGACGGAAAAGAATATACCATGGAGGGCGATTATTTTATTTCTTCCATGCCGCTCAAAGATCTGGTGGGAGGGATGAACTATGTGCCGGCGGATGCGGCAAGAATAGCGGCAGGGCTTCCTTACCGGGATTATATGACGCTCGGCGTTTTGTTGTCCGAGATTCATATAAAGAATAAGACTACCGTAAAGACGGTAGGAAATATTGTGCCTGATTGTTGGGTCTATGTGCAGGATCGGACGGTAAAGATGGGGCGTTTTCAGATTTACAATAACTGGTCTCCTTATATGGTAAAAGATTTGGAACATACGGTATGGATGGGATTGGAGTATTTTGCCAATGAGGGGGATGACCTCTGGCAGATGACAGAAGAACAGTTCTCCGAATTTGCCGTGTCTGAGATGGTAAAGCTCGGCCTGATCGACAGTGCAAACGCAGTGCTTGATACCCATATGGAGCGCGTGAAAAAAGCATATCCTGCCTATTTTGATACTTACAATGAGATTGATAAGCTTACCGATTATTTAAAGACAATTGACAACCTCTATTGCGTCGGGCGCAATGGACAGCATCGCTACAATAATATTGACCATTCGATGATGACCTCCTTTGAGGCGGTGAAAAATATTTTAAGCGGCAAGAAAGATGCATCCAATATCTGGAATGTGAATACGGAACAGGAATACCATGAAACTAAGGAGGCGTGAGAGCTTAGCATATGAAGAAAACGGAAACGATGTTACATAAAATAAAAACGGTTCCATTTGATCTATCGTCGTGGTATACGGTTTTGATCGGTACGGTTTTGGTGTGGATTTTGAGCAGTATCCAGCCGCTTTATGACGCGGTAACAACGCACAGAAATATGGTAGCTCTTTTGCTGGTAATCCTGTATCTGACATTCTGCGCGCATATCGTATTCAAAAAAGGGAAAAAAGATACGCAGACGATTCTGGGGCTGCTTTTGCTCGGCGGGCTGTTGCTGCGCTCTTATTATGTCCTTGTGACACCTTATGACATCACGATACATGATAGCGGAAGCTTCAGGGGACTTGACACCGATGAGACGGCCGGAGGTCATTTTGGCTATATAGATTATCTGTTTAAAAATCATGCTCTGCCTGATTTTGATCCCAGGGAGCGCTGGAGCTTTTATAATCCGCCCGGGTTTCATGCTTTGGGGGCTGTAGTTCTTGGGATTTCCCGCTTATTCCGTGTCCCGGAGCCGATGTGTTACGAGACATTACAGGTGATCACACTTTGCTTTTCTAATCTTACAGTTTGGACGGGCGTTCGCATCTTAAAAGAATTTGCCATCAAGGACAAATGGCTGCTGCTCTCCGCCGCATTTTTGTCGGTGCACCCGTTTTTTGCCGTGATGGCAGTCACGTTGACGAATGACTGTATGGCCATGTATTTTATGATGCTTGCAGTCTGGTACACGATACGCTGGCAAAATCATCCGGAGTTAAAAAAGATTGTTGTGATCGCGCTTGCCGTCGGATTGGGCATGATGACGAAATTAAATGCCGGACTGTTAGCGTTTGCGATCGGAACGGTATTTTTGTATGTATTTGTAAAAAACAGGCGGGAATGGAAAAAATTTATTCTCCAATTTGTCTTGTTTTTGGTCATATGTGCCCCGCTTGGCCTGTTTAGCCCGGCGCGCAATATGATAAATTATGATATGCCGCTTGCCTATGTACAGCAGGTAGATACCAGCGACTGGAAATATATGGAGGACGCGACGTTTTTTTCTATGTTTGGTCTGCCGCCGCTTGAGCAGATGTCCTCCGGATTTGTGACACTGGACCCTGGAGTTGACCGCAATGCATGGATACAAGTGTTAAAGACCGCGCTCTATGATGAGCTGATGCCGGAGCTGGGCAACAGCTTGTTTGGCGCTTGCGCACTGGCACTGCTCTGGGTCAGCATCGTGCTTGCCATTCTGATGAATGCCGCCTTTATCTTTAGCATCTGTAAAAGGCATATCATGAAAATAGAAACAAAGCTGTTGTGTGCGATAACTTATGTCACGCTGCTTGTCAGCTTTATGAGTTTTTGTCTGAAAGAGCCGTTTACTTTTACCATGGAGTACCGTTATATCTCGATTGCTCTGCTGTTTCCGCTGCTGGGCGCTGCACTCTGGTTAAAGAACGGCAGCGATCACAGTCTCTTTCAGAAGAAAAAGTCTATGCGGATTCTAAAAAGCGTGCTGATTTATGGCATGGTCTTGTTCATGGTACTGGCGGTGATCATTCACCTCGACCTGATCGCATGGTCGAACACATTTTTATAAAGTTTTAATGAAGTGCTTGCGTTATAGTGGGCTTTTGTGTACAATATTTATTAGTTTTCTTAAAAAAAGTGATTAAATCAATAGGAGGGCAACTTAATGTTATCTATTTTAGCATCAGCCGGCACTTCGGTAGCCGGATATGGCGGCATGATTTTGTGGCTGGTCATTATCTTCGCATTTATGTATTTTTTCATGGTACGTCCGCAGAAAAAAGAGCAGCAGAAAAAAAATGCCATGTTAAATGATCTGGCGGTCGGCGATACCGTGTTGACGACCAGCGGTTTTTATGGGACAGTGATAGATATTTCGGACGATACGGTGATTGTCGAGTTTGGAAGCAATAAAAACTGCCGTATCCCCATGCAGAAGCAGGCGATATCTGCGGTGGAGAAACCGGAAGAGGCAGCGGAGTAAATATTTTATTTGCAGGGGACTGTCTGAAACAAGGAGATTCTGATGGATGCAAAAAAGCAAAAGAAAATAAATCTTGGTATCGTGCTTGCGGAGCTTTTTGTACTGGTATGCCTGATCGTTGGCTTTGCGGCAAAAGAGAGGATGGACGAGTATTACGGGGACGCTTACAGTGAGCCTGCTCCGATTGATGGATATGAGATCGCATTGGAGCGGGGATCTTACAGTATCAAGCTCTCCTATCAGGCAGATTCCGATGATATTACCTGCTATACGGTTATGACGACTTCCTATGGGACACTTGAGGGAGAGCAGATCATATTATACAAGGAGCAGAATGAAAAAGAAATTGAGTTCAGAGTGCCGGAGTATACGGATTCTTTTTGGCTTGGCGTAAATGTCCCGGAAAACGGGGCGTTTGACGTGTCGGAGGTACATCTGAAGGAAAATTCCCAGATGGACAGGTCTTTCTGTTTTACGCTGGCATTGATTTTTCTTTTGCTGGATCTTCTTTACTATGTCAAACAGAAAAAAATATGGGAAAATCTCCCGGTCGAAAAAAAACAAGTCTGCGTGGGGCTGGTTGTCATTACCCTGATTGCGCTGATTCCGATTTATAATAATTATCTGACGAGGGGACACGATTTCCGTTTCCATCTGGTGCGTATTTCCGGTATCGCGCAGGCGTTGTCTCAGGGGCAGTTTCCGGTGAGGATGCAGCCCATATACTTAAATGATTACGGTTTCCCGATATCTGTCATGTATGGGGATCTGTTTTTGTATATTCCTGCGCTGCTTAAGATTATTGGCTATTCTTTGCAGACTGCATACAAGGTCTATCTGGCGCTCATAACGGCGGTCACGGCATGGAATGCCTATTACTGTGCGAAAGATTTGTCGAAGAGCCATAAGATCGGGCTCTTTGGAAGTTTTATTTATACGCTGTCTTTCTACCGCCTGCTCGATATCTATGCCAGAAATGCACTCGGAGAGTATACGGCGCTGGCATTTATGCCGCTTATATTTTTGGCGCTGTACCGTATTTTTCATGTGGACGGGAAGGAAAAGAAAAAGTATGGCCTGTTGCTGTTGATCGGTTATACGGCGATTCTGCAATCACACATACTCAGCTTTGAGATGATGATTCTATTTTCCGTTCTGTACTGCCTGCTCAATATGAAGCTGTTTTGGAAAAACATTCTGTTTTTGGTGAAGACGGCGGTAGTCACGATTCTGGTAAATTTAAGTTTCTTAGTGCCGTTTTTAGACTATATGATGACGCAGGATATTGTGATGCATGACGAGACGGCCGAGACGATGCGCGGCCACGGTATGTTTCTGGCGCAGTTGTTTCAGACCTTTTCATTCGGCGGATATTTGTCAGGCTGGGTAGATGAGGGAATTATAGCGGATATGCCAATTGGAATAGGGCTGGCGCTGGTGGTTGTAGTTATCTTGTTTGTATGGCAGTATTTTGTCTACAAAAAGAAACTAATAGAAATGGTGCCCAAGGTTCAGTGGAGCGAGCAGTGCAGGCTTTGTGTCCTGATTTTGTTGGGAATTTGGATGTCGTGCTGGTTTTTCCCGTGGAATCTGTTGGAAAATATTCCCGGAGCGGGAGATTATCTGGCCTCTTATCAGTTTCCGTGGCGCTTTTTAGCGATTGTATCGGTCCTGGGAACTTTTTTGGCGGTTTATGTGGTGCAGAATGTCGAGCACACAGTTAGTACGGCCGCGAAAAATACCACAATGCTGGTTTTATGCATCGTCACCTGCGTCAATGCAATCAGCCTGTATGATCGTATTATGGCCAATTATGTCCCGGTTCATGTATCGGGGGAGGCGATTTTTGATACGGTGGCAGCGACAGCGGGCCAAAAATTTATGTTGAATGATGTCGACGGAAATCAGACGCGTGATATCTCTGTCTTGAGTGAGGAAGGTATTTCCATTTCCGATTATCAGAAAACGGGTTGTAACATTGAAATGGATTTGGAAAATACGCTTTCGCAGGATCAGAATATGCTGCTGCCGTTGTTTTCCTATAAAGGATTTGTGGTGAAAGACCGGGCGTCGGGGACGAAGCTTTCGACATTTGCCGATGAAGAGTCCAAAAGGCTTGGCGTTGTCGTTCCGGCGGGTTATGAGGGAACGCTGCGCATTCGTTTTCGGGAGCCGTGGCTTTGGAGAGTGGCAGAGGTCGGTACTCTGGCGGCCATTCTGTTTTTGATCTGGCAGATGACAGACGGCTTTGGGGGGAGATTTCCCAAATCAAAACAGTCTGCAAAAGATACATCGAGCAGCCACAAGAAACAGAATAAAAAATAACTATGTGAAATCGAAATAATTACATGAAATAAAACGGTAGATTGCCTGGATGGGAGGTTAAATATGGAGTGTCATGTAGGCGTGATCAAAGGCGACGGTATCGGTCCTGAGATCGTGGCGGAAGCAAAGAAAGTATTGGACAAAATCGGTGGGAAGTATGGACATACGTTTCGGTACGAAGAGATCTTGATGGGGGGCTGCTCGATCGACGCGACGGGAGTGCCGCTCACAGACGAGGCAATCGCCGCGGCGAAAGCCTCAGATGCAGTGCTGATGGGGTCAATCGGCGGCAATACGACGACATCCCCCTGGTACAAGCTGGCGCCAGAGCTTCGGCCGGAGGCGGGGCTGTTGAAACTGCGCAAGTCATTGAATCTATTTGCCAATTTAAGACCGGCATATTTGTATGAAGAGTTAAAAGAGGCATGTCCGCTTCGCGAGGATATTATCGGAGACGGATTTGACATGATGATTATGCGTGAGCTAACCGGCGGGCTTTACTTTGGTGCGCGGGAGACAAAAGAAGTGGACGGTGCCATGACTGCGGTTGACACCTTAACGTACAATGAGCATGAGATCCGGCGCATTGCCAGGCGCGGTTTTGATATCGCGATGAAGCGCAAGAAAAAAGTGACAAGCGTGGACAAAGCCAACGTCCTGGATTCTTCACGGCTATGGCGAAAGATCGTGGAGGAAGTGGCGAAGGATTACCCGCAGGTTGTCTTAGAACATATGCTTGTGGACAATTGTGCCATGCAGTTGGTGAAAAATCCGGCGCAGTTCGATGTCATTTTGACCGAAAATATGTTTGGAGACATTTTGTCCGACGAGGCGAGCATGGTGACTGGTTCGATCGGTATGCTCTCGTCCGCCAGCTTGAATGATACGAAGTTCGGTCTCTATGAGCCGAGCGGCGGTTCGGCGCCAGATATCGCAGGCCAGGGGATTGCCAATCCGATTGCGACAATTTTGAGTGCGGCGATGATGCTGCGCTATACATTTGACTTAGACAAAGAAGCGGATGCGGTTGAGCAGGCGGTTCGGCAAGTGCTAAAGGACGGCTACCGCACGATCGATATCATGCCGCAGGAGGAAGAGAAAAGGCTTACGGTAAAACAGGTTGGCACGGGGGAGATGGGTGATCTGATCTGTGCCCGTATTTAGAAACATTTCCAATCAATATACAGCAATTTATCTTGAACAGAAACAACGAAGATAACTTTTGATTCGCCATTTTCGGAATAGGAGATTAACATGAAAAGCGATAATGTAAAGAAAGGGATGCAGCAGGCGCCTCACCGAAGCCTTTTTAACGCGCTGGGCTTTACGGAGGAAGAGATGAATAAACCGATGGTCGGTATTGTCAGTTCTTACAATGAGATTGTACCAGGCCATATGAACCTTGATAAGATTGTCAACGCCGTTAAGCTTGGCGTTGCGGAGGCAGGCGGCGTGCCGGTAGTATTTCCGGCGATTGCAGTCTGCGACGGCATTGCGATGGGCCATATCGGCATGAAGTATTCTCTGGTTACGCGCGACCTGATCGCCGATTCCACCGAGTGTATGGCGCTTGCCCACCAGTTTGACGCGCTGGTGATGGTGCCAAACTGTGACAAGAATGTGCCGGGGCTTTTGATGGCGGCGGCGCGCATCAATGTGCCTACCGTGTTTGTGTCCGGCGGTCCGATGCTGGCCGGGCGCGTAAAGGGGCAGAAGAGAAGCCTCTCATCCATGTTTGAGGCGGTCGGCTCCTACGAAGCTGGTTCCATGACTGAGGCGGATGTGAGGGAATATGAGGAGAAGGTCTGCCCCACCTGCGGTTCCTGCTCCGGTATGTATACCGCCAATTCCATGAACTGTCTCACGGAAGCGCTCGGCATGGGGCTTCGCGGCAACGGTACGATTCCTGCAGTATACTCCGAGCGCATCAAGCTCGCAAAACATGCGGGTATGGCGGTGATGGAGATGTACCGTAAGAATATCCGTCCGAGAGATATTATGACAAAGGAAGCGGTGTTAAATGCCCTGACAGTGGATATGGCATTGGGATGTTCGACCAACAGTATGCTTCATCTGCCGGCGATCGCCCACGAGATTGGGTTTGATTTTGACATTGCCTTTGCCAATCCGATCAGTGAGAAAACACCGAATCTCTGTCATCTCGCGCCAGCGGGGCCGACCTATATGGAGGACTTAAACGAGGCGGGCGGCGTCTACGCCGTGATGAAAGAGCTTGCGGATATCGGTCTGTTAAATACCGAGTGTATGACGGTTACCGGTCAGACGATCGGCGAAAATATAAAAGACGCGGTCAACAAAAACCCCGAGGTCATCCGTCCTTTGGACAATCCGTACAGCAGGACCGGCGGTCTTGCTGTGCTAAAAGGTAATCTGGCCCCGGACGGCAGTGTCGTGAAGCGCTCTGCCGTCGTGGAGGAGATGATGGTGCATGAGGGTCCGGCAAGAGTGTTCAACTGTGAGGAGGATGCGATTGCGGCGATCAAGGGCGGCAAAATTGTCGCGGGTGACGTGGTTGTCATTCGCTACGAGGGACCGAAAGGCGGTCCAGGTATGCGGGAGATGTTAAATCCGACTTCTGCGATTGCCGGCATGGGTCTTGGCTCATCCGTTGCGCTGATTACCGACGGGCGGTTTTCCGGCGCCAGCCGCGGTGCTTCCATCGGCCATGTCTCACCGGAGGCGGCGGTCGGCGGACCGATCGCGCTTGTGGAAGAGGGAGATACGATAAAGATCAATATCCCGGCATTGACGCTGGAGCTTGCAGTATCCGACGAGGAGCTTGCGGCACGCAGGGAAAAATGGCAGCCCAGGGAGCCGAAAGTGACGGAAGGCTATTTGAAGAGATATACGTCGCTTGTGACATCCGGCAACCGCGGGGCGATCCTGCAGCTGCCAGAGTAAACGATATCAGGGTAGTTTTAGATTACTTTATTATATTAGAAAAGAGGAATTACGATGCAGTTATCAGGTGCGCAGATCGTCATCGAATGCTTAAAAGAGCAGGGGGTGGATACCGTATTCGGGTATCCGGGCGGTGCCATCTTAAATGTATACGATGAATTATACAAACAACAAAATGAGATCAACCATGTGCTGACTTCCCATGAGCAGGGAGCCGCACATGCGGCGGACGGTTACGCCAGAAGCACCGGTAAAGTCGGCGTATGCTTTGCTACCAGCGGACCCGGAGCGACCAATCTGGTGACCGGTATCGCCACCGCCTATATGGATTCTGTTCCGCTTGTGGCGATCACCTGCAATGTCACGGTGCCGCTGCTTGGAAAGGACAGTTTTCAGGAGATTGATATCGCAGGTATCACGATGCCGATCACAAAACACAATTTTATTGTAAAAGACGTATCCAAGCTGGCCGATACCATCCGGCGTGCCTTTCGGATTGCCCAGACCGGCAGACCGGGCCCAGTGCTTGTCGATATCCCCAAGGATGTCACCGCGTTAAAAACAGAGTATGAATCCATCCGGCCGCAGCCGGTGGCGCGCGTGAAAGATACAATCTGCGAGGAGGATATCGAACGAGCGGTTGCGATGATTAAGGAGGCAAAACAGCCCTATATCTTTGTGGGCGGCGGCGCTGTGATCTCCGGGGCCAGCGAAGAGCTGCGGGAATTTGTAGAGACCGTGGATGCCCCCATCTGCGATACGCTGATGGGCAAAGGCGCTTACGATGGAACCGGGGAGCGCTACACAGGGATGCTCGGTATGCACGGCACCAAGACATCCAATCTCGGCGTCAGCAGCTGCGATCTGCTTATCGCTGTGGGCGTGCGTTTTTCGGACCGCGTGCTCGGAAATGCGCAAAAATTTGCGAGGCAGGCGAAAATCTTACAGATTGACGTCGACCCGGCGGAGATCAATAAAAATATCCGTGTGGACGCCAGCGTGATCGGAGACGTCCGCGAGGTGCTGCACTGTCTGAACCAGAAGTTAGAGCCGCAGGAGCATGAGGCGTGGATGGGACATATGATGGAGTTGAAAGACAAATTTCCACTGCATTATCCTGACACCGGCTTATCTGGGCCGTTTGTCGTTGAGGAGATTTATCGCGCGACCGGAGGAGACGCCATTATGGTAACGGAAGTCGGACAGCATCAGATGTGGACCGCGCAGTATTATAAATATTCCAGGCCGCGCACGCTTCTTACTTCCGGAGGGCTTGGCACGATGGGCTATGGGCTTGGAGCTGCCATTGGCGCTCAGTGCGCGAACCCGGATAAGCAAGTCGTCAATATTGCGGGGGACGGCTGTTTTCGGATGAATATGAACGAGATTGCCACTGCGGTGCGGCAGAAGCTGCCGCTGATACAGGTCGTCATCAACAATCATGTGCTTGGCATGGTGCGCCAGTGGCAGGATTTGTTTTATGAGAAACGCTATTCCGCAACCGTGCTCGACGACGGTGTGGATTTTGTCAGGCTGGCGGAGGCCATGGGCGCTAAGGCGTACCGTGCAGGCACGAGAGAAGAGTTTTGTGAAGCATTTGCCAAAGCTTTGGAGGAAAAGATGCCTGTGGTGATCGACTGTATCATCGACTGTGACGATAAAGTCTGGCCGATGGTTGCACCCGGGGCCGATATCAGCACGGCCTTTACAGACGAAGATCTTGCCGAGCAGTGTGAGAAGAACCTCTAAAGGTCGCAGAAGAAGCCGCGGCATGTGGAAGGATGAGAAGAACTTCTAAAGCCCGCAGCAGGGATGGGAATACTATTTTTGCATAGAACATGCCATACCCGTAATAAAATAGTGCAAACGGTGCCTTTTCGCGCCATCACCATATAGCATATAGGAGGAGAAGATACATTATGAGCAGAGTATACAATTTTTCGGCAGGGCCGGCGGTATTGCCGGAGGAGGTATTAAAAGAAGCGGCGGAGGAGATGTTAGATTATCAGGGATGCGGCATGTCCGTGATGGAGATGAGCCACCGCTCCAAAGTGTATGATAAGATCATCAAAGACGCAGAGCAGGATTTGCGCGATCTGATGAATATTCCCGACAATTACAAGGTGCTGTTTTTGCAGGGAGGAGCTTCCCAGCAGTTTGCCATGATACCGATGAATCTGATGAAGAATAAAAAAGCCGGCTACATTGTGACCGGACAGTGGGCAAAAAAAGCGTTCCAGGAGGCAAAGATCTACGGAGAGGCAGTAAAGCTCGCATCTTCTGAAGATCAGACATTCTCCTATATTCCGGACTGTTCTGATTTGGATATCCCGGAGGATTTGGACTATGTATATATCTGCGAGAACAATACGATCTACGGCACAAAATATAAAGAGCTGCCAAATACGAAAGGGCATGTGCTGGTAGCCGATGTATCTTCCTGCTTTCTGTCGGAGCCGGTTGATGTGAGCAAATATGGCGTCATCTACGGCGGTGTACAGAAAAACGTGGGACCGGCCGGCGTCGTGATCGTGATTATCCGCGAAGACTTAATCACAGAAGATACGCTTCCCGGCACACCTACGATGTTAAAATATAAGACGCACGCGGACAATGATTCGCTGTACAATACGCCGCCGTGTTACGGTATTTATATGTGCGGCAAAGTATTCAAATGGCTCAAAAAGATGGGCGGCCTTGCGGCGATGAAAGAGCATAACGAGGAGAAGGCAAAGATTCTTTATGATTTCTTAGACCAGAGCAAGATGTTTAAAGGAACTGTGGTGGAAAAAGACCGTTCTCTTATGAATGTGCCGTTCGTGACCGGCAATGAAGAGCTCGACGCAAAGTTTGTGAAGGAAGCGACCGCCGCAGGTTTTGTAAACTTAAAGGGGCACCGCACGGTCGGCGGTATGCGCGCATCGATCTACAACGCCATGCCGAAAGAGGGTGTTTTAAAGCTGGTAGAATTTATGAAGAAGTTTGAGGAGGAAAATGCATAATGTATCGTTATCATTGTTTAAATCCAATCGCTGCCGTAGGGTTGGAGCTGTTTTCGGATGAGTATCAAAAGGTGGAGGAATTAAAGGATGCCGATGCCGCCCTGGTGAGAAGCGCCGCTATGCATGAGCTGGAGCTGCCTGAGGGGCTGATGGCTGTCGCAAGGGCAGGAGCGGGCGTCAACAATATACCGCTCGATAAATGTGCAGAGAAAGGTATTGTCGTGTTTAACACGCCGGGCGCCAATGCCAACGGCGTAAAGGAGCTGGTATTTGCCGGGATGTTGTACGCTTCCCGCGATTTGGTCGGCGGTATCGAGTGGTGTCTTGAGAACCAGAATGACGACAATATCGCCAAGACTGCTGAAAAGCAGAAGAAGAACTTTGCGGGAACCGAGATTTCCGGCAAGAAGATCGGTGTGATCGGTTTGGGAGCCATCGGTGTTCTGGTTGCGAACGCGGCAACGCACATGGGAATGGAGGTCTACGGTTATGATCCGTACATCTCTGTGAGTGCAGCGTGGAATTTGTCGCGCAGCGTAAAACATGTGACAAATGTGGAGGATATCTATCGCGAGTGTGATTTTATCACCGTTCATGTGCCGCTGTTGGATTCCACCAGAAAGATGATTAACGCGGAGGCGATCGCGATGATGAAGCCGACAGCAGTAGTGCTCAATTTTGCGAGAGACCTGCTGGTGGACGAGGAAGCCATGGTTGACGCGCTGGCAAAAGATAAGATCAAAAAATATGTGTCCGATTTCCCGAACACGACGACGGTCGGTGCGAAAGGCTGTATCGTAACGCCGCATCTTGGCGCGTCTACAGCGGAATCAGAAGATAACTGTGCGATTATGGCTGTGCGTGAGATTCGCGATTTCCTGGAGAACGGCAATATAGTCCATTCTGTCAATTTCCCGGACTGCAATATGGGTGCGTGCACTACCGCAGGCAGAGTCGGTATTCTCCACAAAAACGAGAGCAATATTTTAAGCGGTTTTACGGCGATTTTCGGTGAGGCAGGGATTAACATCGACGGTATGGCAAACAAGTCAAAGGGAGATTATGCTTATGCGCTGTTTGATATTGATGCGTCTGTCGGTGATGAGGTGTTAAAGAAGTTGGAAGCTTGCAACGGCGTTCTTCGCGTGCGCAAGGTAAAATAGCACAATGGAGGTGTTCTAAAATGGCAACAGTAAAACCATTTTTAGCCATCCGGCCATGCCAAGGGAAGGCAGCAGAGATCGCTGCCCTCCCTTATGACGTCTATAACAGAGAGGAAGCGACAAGGGCGGTAGAACATGCGCCGCTATCCTTTCTGCGCATCGACAGGGCGGAAACGCAATTTGCGAGCTCCGTCGATACCTATGCGGACAAGGTGTATCAGAAAGCCCACGATTTGCTCTGGGGTATGGTGGAAGATGGCTCTTTTATAAGAGAAGAGAAGCGGTGTTATTATGTCTATGAGCTTACCATGGACGGTAGGACACAGACAGGTATCGCCGCCTGTGCCGCGATCGATGATTATCAGAACAATGTAATCAAAAAACACGAGAATACCCGCGCGGAGAAAGAAAAAGACCGCATTCGCCATGTCGATGTCTGCAGCGCGCAGACGGGACCGATTTTCCTTGCCTATCGCTCGAACGCTGCCATCAATCAGATTGTTGAGCGGGTAAAAAGCGGGGAGGCGGAATATGATTTCACTGCCGAGGACGGAATACGCCATCGCGTGTTTGTGATTTCGGAGGACGCCGATATTGCGGCGATCGAGCAGGCGTTTGCAGGCATTGGGGAAATCTATATTGCAGACGGCCATCATCGTGCAGCCTCCGCAGTCAAAGTGGGACTGGGACGCCGGGCGGCGCATCCAGATTTTGACGGCACCGAAGAGTTTAATTATTTTCTCTCCGTGCTCTTTCCGGACGACCAGCTGATGATTATGGATTACAACCGTGTGGTAAAAGACTTAAACGGGTATTCGTTTCACGATTTTGTAAAGGAAGTACAGAAACGTTTTGAGGTCACGGAGATTACCGGGCAGGATGATGTACGGCCGCGAGCGCGCGGCAGCTTTACGATGTATGTTGAGGGGCACTGGCTGTTGTGTGAGATTCGTGAACAGGACAGAAAGCCGCAGGACCCGGTGGCAGATCTGGATGTCTCGCTTCTACAGAACATGCTCTTAGAACCGGTGCTCGGCATCAAAGACCCCAAGACGGATGATAGGATCGATTTTGTCGGCGGTATCCGCGGCACGGAGGAGCTGGTACGCCGCTGTCAATCGGATTGTGCCGTGGCCTTTGCCATGTATCCGACGTCGATTGCGGAATTGTTTGCTGTAGCGGATGCGGGGCGATTAATGCCGCCGAAGTCTACCTGGTTTGAGCCGAAACTACGCAGCGGATTGTTTATTCATGAGATAGAACGGTAAAGAATGGAGCGTATTATGTTTATAGCAGTAGAGCCGCTGCCTACCAGCGCAACGGAGACGATCGAAATTTTAAATAATGCACAGCAGGGGTTACAGCAAGTGGCGGAAAACCCGGGAGTTATCCGGGCATGGTTAGAAGGATTGCTGCCGGATGTACTCAGCTTTGCGATACAGTTTGTGGTGGCGGTAATCGTGTATTTGATTGCCAGCCGCCTGATACATCTCGTATTAAAGATTGTGCGCCGCTCCATGGAAAGGGCCAATACCGATGAAGGTGTCAAGCAGTTTGTTCTGCCGGTAATCAAGTATACCCTGTATATTATCTTGATTTTTGTCATTATGGGGCTCTTTGGTATTGCCACGACATCGGCAGTTGCAGTGCTTGGTTCTGCCGGTGTGGCGGTCGGCCTTGCTGTGCAGGGGAGTCTTTCCAATTTGGCCGGCGGCGTGTTGATTCTGCTTTTAAAACCGTTCAAAGTCGGCGATTACATTGTGGAACATGCGCACGGCAATGAGGGAACCGTCGTCGAGATCTCTATCTTTTATACAACGCTGACGACGCCGGACAACCGAGTGATTGTGATACCAAACGGCAGTCTCTCCAACAGCAGTCTGACGAATGTCTCGCGCCTTGACAAGCGAAGGATTGATCTCGTGGTGGGAATCGGCTACGAGGCCGATATCAGAAAAGCGAAAGAAGTCTTTTACCATGTGGCCGAACAGGAGAGCGCAAGGCTGCCGGAGGAGGAGATCGTGGTGTTTGTGGACAACCTTGGCGCTTCCTCCGTCGATCTGGGGCTCCGCATCTGGGTGGGTGCCGCCGATTACTGGACAGCTAAATGGCGTCTGACAGAAAATATCAAGGCTGCGTTGGATGAGAATCAGATTTCGATTCCCTATCAGCAGATTGATGTGCAGATTAAGCAATAATACAATAGGATTGGAGAAATGCAGCCTGCGGCTGCTATCATTGCTCATAAAAAAAGCTTATCTTAAACCTGATAAACGTCAGTGTAAGATAAGCTTTTTTACTTTATAGGAAATTGCGTCGTCAGACGCATCAATTTTCAAGTTGCAAAGCAACTTGCAAAGAATCACGGAGTGATTCTTTTTTATTTGAATTACAGAACTTTAGAGAGGAAGTCCCGCAGTCTCGGATGTTTGGGATTGCCGAAAAATTCCTCCGGTGTGCCGCTCTCTAAAATCTGGCCTTCGTCGATAAAGAGGACTTTGTTGGCAACTTCTCTGGCGAATCCCATCTCGTGCGTAACGATCACCATTGTCATTCCCTCCCTAGCGAGCG
This sequence comes from uncultured Roseburia sp., assembly GCA_910584215.1. Lineage (GTDB taxonomy): Bacteria > Bacillota > Clostridia > Lachnospirales > Lachnospiraceae > Roseburia. The sequence continues at coordinate 17,291 of CAJTYI010000048.1, forward strand.
CTTTCATCAGGTCTAACACCTCGCCGACCATTTCCGGGTCAAGTGCACTGGTGGGCTCATCAAAGAGTATCACATCGGGATTCATGGCGAGAGAGCGCACGATGGCGATACGCTGTTTCTGTCCGCCGGAGAGCGTGGAAGGGTAGACGTCTGCCTTGTCCTCCATGCCGATGCGGCGTAAAAGAGAGAGGGCGTTTTCGCGCGCTGCCGCACTGATCTTCGCCTTGGTCGTTGTAATGGCGGTTTTTTCTTCTTTCTCCCTGCGAAACAAGTTGGTAAGCGGAAGAAAGAAGTTGTGCCGTTTGGCTCTGCGCAGATCCTGGCATTGGACATACACAGGCGCCAGCATGATATTTTGCAGTACGGTCTTGTTGTTGAACAGATTGAAATGTTGGAATACCATGCCCATGTGCCGACGGTGGATATTGATATCTACTTTTGGGTCGGCGATATCCACGCCGTTAAAGATAATCTGACCGCCGGTGGGATCTTCCATGCAGTTAAGGCAGCGCAAAAATGTACTTTTGCCGGAGCCGGAAGGGCCGATGACAACCATGATATCACCTTTTTCAATGGTGACGCTGATGCCATTTAAAACTTTGTTGTCTCCAAACTGTTTTTCCAGATTAATGACGTCTATCACTTTTCCCAAGGCTCCTTTCCATAAGTTTGATTCCAATGCTGATGATTAATACCAGGACGATATAGATCATGGCCATCACCAGATAGGGAACCATAAATTCATAGCTGCTGCTGCCTATGTAGTTAAACGCCACATACAAATCGGCGGCGCCCACAAAGCTGACGACGGAGGTTTCCTTTATCAGGGTGATAAATTCGTTGCCCATGGTCGGAAGAATATTTTTTACCGCCTGCGGTATGACGATCTTTCGCATAGCCGTGCCAAAGCTAAGACCGACGGCACGGCCGCCCTCCATCTGACCCGGGTCAACGGACATGATGCCGCCCCGCATGATCTCAGAGATATAGGCGCCGCTGTTTAGTCCGAAAACAAGGATAGAAACCTGTATGCTGGTGAAATGGATACCCAGGATCGGAAGCAGGACAAAATAAACGACCAATAGCTGCACTACCATCGGAGTGCCGCGGAACAGGGCAACATAAAAGCTGCAGATGGCGTTTAACACTTTTGGCAGCCTTTTATATTTTGGAATAACGCGTACCGTCGCGATGAGGGTGCCGATGACGATGCCGATCATAAGACCGAGCACAGCGATCAGCAGCGTGTTTTTCAGTCCTTCCACGACTTTGACATATCCGTTGTTATCGATAAAGATTTCAATGAATTTGTCAATTTTCTGACTCAAATTTCCCATGAAAAAGTCCTTTCGTGTGAAGCGCCATATTAACGCATTTTGTTGATGGAGGCTGTAATGTTTGCCGCCGGTGCGGAGTCAATGATGACGTAATTGATATTTTTGTTCAGCAAATCCTGGACTGCGAGGGAGCCGTTTTTATAGCCGACCGTCTCCATGGCAAAGCCGTCGAAGCCGAAACTTTCGTCACCTTGGCAATAGAACTGTCCGGTGGTGCCGTTTTGAACGCCCACTTTCACGCTGGAGTCTTTGGAATTGAGGATGGCTTCGACAGAAGCGGCATCGGTGCAGCCGTCAAACTCGGTATCGTCCGAGAGGACGATCAGGCGCTGGGAAGCGTTGTAGTAAGGATCGGTAAACATGACATATTCCTCGCGGTCCGGCTTGATGGTCAGTCCGGCCATCGCGATATCGCATTTTTGCTGTCCGACGGAGAGACATACCGACTCAAAGTCCATGTTTTGAATCACCAGCTCTTTGCCAAGTTTTTCTGCCAGAGCGGCCGCGATCTCCATATCGATACCGTAATAACTATCGCCCGGTGTGTATTCAAACGGCTCGAAAGCGGCATTGGTGGCTACAACCAGCTGATCTTTGCTGTCGTCTAAGGTGGCCGATGTTACCGCAACCGGCGTGCCGTCACCGAAATAATGGTTACAGATTTCATCGAATGTGCCGTTTTCCTTGATCTCTGCGATAAAGGCGTTGACTTCCGCTAAAAGCTCCGGCTGGGTTTTGTCAACGCCGAATGCGTATTCTTCGTCTGTGAGGTTAATCTCAATCACCTTTGCAGTGGTAGACGCGCTGTCGCCGCAGCCTGCCAGCATGGATACCGCCAGCGTGAAAGAGAGCGCGGCTGTCACTAATTTCTTCATTTTCATAAAATAAATCCTCCTAAAAATAATATATTAATAAAAACTAATATATCATTTTATGGCGAAAATTGCAACGAACATAAAAAATAAAAGTAAATTATAAAGTTGGGGTCACAGACAACATAGGAAGGAAAAAGCGGGTATAAAAAACGGGCTGGAAATGAGTTGACAAATTTGAGAGAATGTGCTAATTTTGAGTTGCTAATATTATAAGCTATATTTATGCATTAGGAGGATTTTAGTTATGCAGCAGGGTACTGTTAAGTGGTTTAACGCAAAAAAAGGTTATGGATTTATTTCAGATGCTGAGGGGAATGACATTTTTGTACATTTTTCCGCTTTGAACATGGATGGTTTCAAAGAGTTAAAAGACGGTGAGCAGGTTGAATTTGAAGTTACCGAGGGTGCGAAGGGACCTCAGGCAGCGAATGTCAGCCGCATCGGTTAATCATAAAAGTAGATCTGTCAAATAATAACCATAAAAAGAGAATGCCGCAAAATCATCAGACGATGGAGCGGCATTTTTTATTGGTGCACTTTTATATAGTGGACAAGCATTGGTGTGAATGATATAATCACGGCATGGGGTACCTGTATCAAACGAAAGTTCACAGGACAGAGACGGGGGTGTCAGGACTTTGCTTGGCAGTTTGCATGGCATAATTTTTTATGGCAGGAAAGGAGAGGGTATATGGTGAAACATGCGGGTAAAAACTTTCGGAGGCGGGCGGCGGCGCTCGTGCTTTCTTTTGCGGCGCTGTGTTCGTTTTCATTGCAGGATGTTTTAGCAATGCATGGTGTCGTGGCGGTGCAGGATGACGCAGCGTTATGGGCGGGCGAAGAGGTGGCCGCGTCCAAAGCCGGTGAGGAACAAAAACCGGTGAGACAGCGGGTGTCGGTTCATGATCCGTCGATTGTGGTTGGCTATAAGGATGCGGACGGAATTGTCTATCCAAATGATGAGGCTGGGCGGCAGAAAATATATTATATTTTTGGCTCCCATATGGCGTGGGCTTATTCCACAGATTTGGAAAACTGGACAACATTTCAGAACAATATCAACGACAATTATGCACAGATATTCAATGAGGGCGCGCAGTGGTCCAAGCAGGGAGATGCCCAGTATGATATATCCGGCAATCTCTGGGCGCCAGATGTTGTCTGGAACAAAGAAATGAACAAATGGTGCATGTATATGAGCGTAAACGGGAACAAATGGAATTCCTCCATTGCGCTGCTCACCTCAGATTCGCTCGAGGGAGACTGGAGTTATGAGGGCACCGTTATTTATTCCGGTTTTACGGCATCCGGCAATAACCCGTATACACAGACGGATTATAGTGAAGTGACCGGGCAGGAAGAGCTGGACAGTAAATTTAAATCCGACAACACCAGCAATACGGTATGGAATATGCGGTACGGTGCGCATGCGATCGACCCGTGCGTTTTTTATGACGAGGAAGGACAGCTTTGGATGTCCTACGGTTCCTGGTCGGGCGGTATCTATATTTTCCGGCTTGACGGCGCCACGGGATTTCGGGACAACTCGGCGGAGGCCAAAAAGAATTATACGGACGCCTACATGGGCACGAAGCTCGGAGGTTCCACCGCATCCGGCGAGGCATCTTATATCGAGCACATTGGGGATTATTATTACCTGTTTCTCTCTTACGGCGGTCTTGTCGCCAACGGCGGTTACAATATGCGTGTGTTCCGTTCACAGACACCGGATGGAACCTATGTTGATGTGTCCGGTGACGCGGCCACGAAGGGAGGCGGCACCGAGGGCACGATCGGGACGAGGTTGATGTCCTATTACCGTTGGAGCTGGTGGGATTACGCGCATGTGGCGCAGGGACACAATTCCGCGTTCGTGGATACCGACGGGAATGCCTATGTGATCTACCACACCAGGACGAACGATGGCACGGAGGGCCACACGGTCCGGGTACATCAGCTTTTTACCACCGAACAAGGCTATCTGGTGGCTGCGCCTTTTGAGTACAGTGCGACAGACCGGGTGGGCGATACATATGCAGCTTCTGTTATTGCCGGCGACTATGAACTGTTATTTCAGAACAACACCGACCACGAGCGGCTGGAATATAACGCGCCGCAGCATGTGCAGCTAAAGCAGGATGGCACGATTGCGGGAGATGTGGCCGGGACCTGGACTGTGAAAGCGGGCACGGCGTTTGTCACGCTTCAGATTGCAAACACCACTTACGAGGGAACGTTTGTGGAGCAGACCATGGAAGGAACCGGTGCCCAAACACTTTGCTTTACAGCTGTGGGAGACAACGATATCTGTCTGTGGGGGGCAAAATACCCGTCGGATGACGACTGTGTGAATATTGCGGCAGACTATCTGTCGTTGCCGAAGAATACTTCCGCAGATCTTGTACTGCCCACGGAAGGCATATTGGGAACGTCCGTGACATGGAAGAGCAGCTCCAATACCATATTGGCCGACGGAACATTTTTTGCGCCCGCTGTGGACCGCAAGGTCACGCTGACAGCCACAGTCAAAAGAGGAGAGGCCGTGTTTGACCGTTCTTTTGAAGTGACGGCGATGGCGGAAGCTTCGGAGGATGAGGGACCTGTTAAGATTGCCTCTTATTACACGGGGGAGACGCTTGATTTGTCGGGCAAAGCGACAGCGTCTTTTGATAACCCGTTGAACGGCAGGAATATAAGCAACGGTGTGACGATCAAGTTTAAGACGAAAAGGACGGGCAGTTATGCCTATTTAAGCAATATTTTTGCGTTTGAGACGGTAAATGATACGTCAGAATCGGCTGGCAGGCTCTATTTTACGGGCGGTTCATATCTTGGATACAACGCTTTGGGCGGGTTTTATGACGCGAATGTGGATAACAGCGCGTGGGCGAGCGGCAACGATTATATCGGCAGTGACCGGGAAGTACAGGTGGAGATCAACCTGACGCCCACCGGCTTTTCTGTATGGATGGACGGGGAGAAAAAATATGACCAGGCTTCCCTGACTAGCGGTCAGATTAAAGGAAGCACAAACGTAGCGGATTACGGGGATGTTTTGACATGGCTGTCATCCTCCGCAACATATCTCAATTTTGGGTTCGGTAACTGGTGGTCTGATATCACCTACGAAGGAAGCGTGCGCGATGTCGAGATTTGGGCCGAGCCGGTGGCCGGCGGTTCGACAAACCTTGGTTCAAACGAATACTTTAAGCAGGATTATGAGGGGACGACGGGCGTCAACACGATCTGGGCCGGCACCGCCTCGGTTTCAAAGGGGACAGACCGCACCAATTATGTCAAAATAGATGCGGGGGGCGGTTCGGGCAACCGTGAGGCGAACGCTTTAATTTCCATGGAGAATCAGCCGGAAGGCGATTACTATTTTGAGACGGATATCCTGCTTCATTCTTCCACGGGTAACAACGGCAGCACAGGGGTAGAACAGAGTTTTGAGCTGCGCAGTTTAGACGGATATTTATTGAAACTATATGCGGCTGGTATCGGAAATCAGGCATTCATGATCAACGAC
>CAJTYI010000049.1 GCA_910584215.1 uncultured Roseburia sp.
AAAAGACGCATAACCCGATGCCCCAAAGAAGCACGCTTAGAACCTCTGGCATTTGCTCCATTCAGAAAAAAGCAGAGTCTGGGACGCCAACTCACGATGAATTGCCGCATTTACCTTGTGAAAAAGAAAAAGTTTTTAGAAGTTTACAACAGAATAAATATGCGACAAATAGGAATATTTATTCATTTAAGACAATAGCTAAAAACCTATACAATCCTACTTTATGGAGCACGGGTTATGTAAAACCGGGAATCAGTAACAGATTCCCGGTTTTTGGAATATAGGAACCGTTTGCAGAGCTTGTTGTAATGTATACAGATGTGCGGGGAATCTGTCCCGCTAAATTATCCAATCCGCTGCAATAAAATAGAGGCATGATTGACAGCCTGATTGTCGATACCGGTGCCTGCCAGATAATCTTCCGAGGATGACTTATTGCGCAGTGTGACGGTAGAGCCGGCGGCGATCGAGGTGATAAACATGCCTGTCAATTCAGCGCGTTCCGTATTCGTGAGCTGACCATAATAAGAACCAAAAAATGATAATGGATTTTCCAGCCCATTGATGGCGACAGCGTAGGCGACATTAAGTAATCCAAAGGCAGGGCGGACCAGCAGGGAATAGTCAATCCGGTAAACACCTCCCGTATTGACGATGATCTCTGGCGTATTTGGGATAAAAGAGAAATCGCCCGATTGAAATGCAAGCAAAAAATTGATCTCGCCCTCAGGTGGTACATTCTGGAAGCCTCCCTGCATGACGGCGTTGAAATATGCCGGTTGTATGCCTGGTCCCATCGGCCCTTGCAGGCCGGCTTCACCCTGGGGTCCCATCGGCCCCTGTAGACCGGGTTCACCCTGAGGTCCCACCGGACCGATGGGGCCGGGTTCACCTTGGGGTCCTACCGGACCGATGGGGCCGGGTTCACCCTGAGGACCGATGGGGCCGGGTTCACCCTGAGGTCCCATCGGACCGCGACAGCAACAGTTACAGCAGGAACGATTACGATTGTGAAACATGGTGTTTACTCCTCACGGTTTATTATTGTTGTTTCATCTTATGCATAGACCGGCAGGCTGTGCAGGAGAATGATGCCAAATCGGGCAGGGAGGATTTCTTCCCACTTGTAGCGCAAAGGCTGATGCGATGCTTTCATGGATGGAGAATGATTTTGGCGTTTATTGCATTATGGCACATAAAAAACAGGTTCTGGATTTGGGAACCTGTTTTTTTATGCACAGGGGTGCGAAGTGAAAATAGCTGCTGTTGCAGCACGCACCCCGCGCAGCGAGTAGGGAAGAAATCTCCCCTACTCGATTGTCGTAGTTTGGTCGCTGCTGATGCGATCTTATGAAATTTTAAATTGCTGAATAAGTCTGTTCAGCGTGCGGGCCTGATCTGACAATTCATTGGAAATTGCTGCGCTTTCTTCGGCGGCATCCGAGTTTGTCTGTATCACTCTGGAGACTTCTTTGATTCTGTTCTCCACAGAGACAATCATTTCTGATTGCTGGCTGCTGGCAAGGGCAATCTCATCCATCAGCGCTTTGATGGATTGGATACATTCGTTGATTACCTGCATGGCAGAGATGGCAAGGCTTGTTGATTCTGTGCCTGTTTTTACATCATGAATGGAACGGCCGATCAGTGTATTGGTATCTTTTGCGGCCTCCGCTGTTTTGGAAGCAAGACTTCTGACTTCGTCGGATACGACTGAAAATCCTTTTCCTGCCTCGCCCGCGCGGGCTGCCTCGACAGAAGCATTGAGAGCAAGGATATTTGTCTGAAAAGCGATGTCCTCAATGGTCTTTATGATACTGCCAATCTGTGCAGACGATCGGTCGATATTCCTGGTGGCAGCGACGAGCTGCTCCATTTTGGTGTCGGTCTCTGCCGCATACCCGGTAGCTCTGTCGACGAGTTCACTGGCGTTTTCACAGCGCTGGGTGCTGGTTTGGATTTGCGCAGTGATATCCGTGATATTGGATACCAGACCGTCAATCGAAACTTTTTGCTGCATCGTTCCCTGTGAGAGCGCCTGGGCGCCCACCGATACCTGATTGGCATCGTGGTTTACCTGATTGGCGATCTCGGTAATATCACGCATGACATCGGTCAGATGGGTGCGGATGCTTTTGAGGCTTTCAGCAAGAACCTTGAAATCACCGATGTAATAAGCTTTGTTTAATTCGACATCTACGGCGATATTGCCGTCCGCCATTTCACCTAAAATGCGGCCAATGTCGTCAATCGTCTTGCGGAGACAATCACAGACATGATGTATCGTCTGCGCGATCATGCCGATCTCATCTTTTCGGCCATAAAACGGTTTCAATTCCTGGTCGGCGGAAAGCTCCAAATTGCCAAGGCGCCGGATGGCATGTTCCATCACCATCAGTTCTTTGCCCTCCCGGTAGAGGATTAAGAGTGTGGCGAGGATGATAACGGCCGCTACCAGTGCGCACAAGAGACCTACGGTAGAGCGCACAATCACCACTTCTTCGTAGACTTCCGATACATTGTCGCGCACCATAAAAACCCAGTTGCGGTCTTTTAAATATTTGTAGACAACCAATTGGTCGACGCCGTTTTCATCCCGATAAGAATATGTACCGGCCTGTGTATCGCCGTCGGCTTTGATGCGGCGCAGGATTTCCTGATACCCGATGTCGGTTGTCTGTGTATTTAGCATGGATTCATCTTCGTGGTAAAGATAGGTTTCCGTATCCACATTTAAAAATACATATTCGCTGTGAGGCAGACCTTCTATATTTAAACCCAACAGAACATCCATTAACCGGCTCGCATAAACGCCGGCGCCCACGTAGCCGATGCACTTTTGTCCCTCAAACAGAGGATAGTACATGGAGAGAATCATACTGCCGGTTCCCGGAGACTTCATGATGCCCAGGTTCGTCAGCTGCTGCTCGGAGAGAATGGTATTGTGAAATTCTTCTAGTGAGTCGCCGGTCCGCGTGGTGATGCCGATCGCACCCTGCGAAGTGTGTGTCAAAATATAAGTGTCGGGAGTTGCGATATACAACCCTTCAAAAACGCCCTTGACCGCGGCAAAATCTTCCGTGTAGCGCTGCCCTTTCTTGATCAGTTCTGGATTCTCGGGCTCTAAGAGCAGGTTACGAACTTCGCTTCCAAGAGCGAAAGCTGTCATGTATTCTTCTGCCGAGCTTACATAATCGTTGATGATGGAAGCTCTCGACTCCACGGCGTCGATCATCTGATTGGTGATATTGTCTTTAACCATGGAAGCAACGCGGCTGGATACAATGTACCACAGCAGAAGCATGCCTGCAAAAGTAATGACTGTTGTTATAATACCGATGCGTGTCGCAAGTTTTCGATTTGCCAGAAATTTCATAAGATCCTCCTTAGATTTGTACATGTGTTTTTTGCCTATCATTTTCTGATTTATCGAAAGGTTATAAAAATTTGCGAGATATTTTAACATGTATAACGATATTTTTCAAGAGGTTTTGCTGTATTCGGATAGAGGATTTTCTACAAAAAACGCGGCGCGAAAAATATGGATCAATCAAAAATGTTTAAAATCAAGTTTCAGTGGACAGACGAAAGAAACGGTGCTATCATAACAATATATTGTCATTTTTGGTTAGAAGTGGCATTGCCTGCGCTGATTATCCTCCGCGTTGTCAATGCAGAGGCCAATTCTGACATCAAGGATTCATGTGAATGGTGATGAAAGGTTATGAGCATTGTATTTATCATACTGGAGATCATAAATATCGGTATCATTTTTGCCGCGTCACAGCTATTGTTTCAGGGGGATGGCTCTAGGGAGCAGAAGCTGATGCAGTATTTTTTGATGGGGTCTTTGATACAGAATGCCGGGTATTTGCTCGAAATAACGGCTTCCTCAAGTGAAACTGCCATTGTTGCCGTCAAGGTGCAGTATATGGGGCTGATCGTAGTTCCCATCAGTTACTGTTATTTTATGTTTCACTATTGCTGTGAAAAAGTACCTGAAAAAATTTTAAAGTCTTTAATACTTATTGACATAGTGATCGTCGCACTGGTGTTTACCTGTGATTTGCATCATTTTTACTATCGCGGGATTACATGGCTTAAGACGGCGGACGGGCACGGGTATTTGAGCTTGGATTACGGCCCTGGTTATTGGCTGTTTATGGTATTCGGCAATATCGTGCCATACCTGCTGTCATTGTATGCGTTGCTCTGTGCCTGCATCAAGAGACCGGAATATGCTTCCGACCGCAAGTATAAGCTGATACTTGGACTGTCTATCCTGCCGGTCGTGGCGCTCTGTTCGTATTCGATGAAACTTACATATGTATACGACCCGACACCGTTTGTCTTGGGGCTGGTGCTCTCTGCCGTGGTAATTCTGATCTGGAGCAGGAATGTCTATGATTTTAGCAGCCTCGCTTCCGGTATTTTGATCGACAGTATGAGTGATGGTGTGATTGCGCTCGACGAACAGAGACGGATTGTCAGTTACAATTCGGCTGCCGCTGAGATCTTTACAGAGCTCGGAATCCGCGCCAAAGGGAAGAGTATAGAGGAACTTGAGGGATTCCCGCAGGATATTTTGGGGCGGGATGTAAAAGAGGAGTTCTGTTTCAACGGCAGCTATTACCAGTGCCATGTAAAGCAGATTTTTGATAAATTTGGCAATTACAAAGGATATGTGGTGCTGATTCTTGATGTGACGGAGACACGCAACTATATTGAAGAGATCAAGCGGGTGCGGGAGCAGGCAGAGCAGGCCAACATTGCCAAGAGTGCGTTTCTCGCCAATATGTCCCACGAGATCAGGACCCCCATGAACGCGATTGTAGGGCTGAGCGAAGTGATTATGGAGGAGAGCAGAGGCAGAAAAGTTTACGAATATGCCTGCGATATCAAGTCCTCCTCAAAGAATCTATTGGCTCTTATCAATGATATTCTTGATCTCTCCAAAGTGGAGGCCGGCAAAATGGAGCTGGTGCCGACGGACTATCATATAAAAACGCTTGTCAATGAAGTGATCAATATGATGGATGTCGTCGCCTCACAGCGCGGACTGATGTTAAAAAGCGAGTTTAACATGACGCTGCCGTGCCGCTATTATGGGGATGAGGGCAGAATCAAGCAAATTTTAATAAATCTTTTAAATAATGCGCTCAAATTCACCGCCGAGGGGGAGGTAAAGATCACTGTTGACGGGATACCCCATGGCAGCGGGGAGATGGAACGCTTAACCTTTCGGATTATAGATACCGGCTGCGGGATTCGGAAAGAGGATTTGCCGGGGATTTTTGAGAACTTTAAGCAGCTCGATTCCAAACGCAACCGAAGTGTGGAAGGCACGGGACTTGGCCTGTCCATTACCAGACACCTGGTGGAGCTGATGGAGGGGACGATTCGGATTGAGAGCGTATATGGCGAGGGAACCACGTTTATTGTGGAGATTCCGCAGAGAGTGACGGATCGCAGAACGTTGGCCGAGAATCCGGAGGAGGAGACGGTCAGAGAGGAGAAGCAGGAGTCGTTTTTTGCGCCTGGATGCCAGGTTTTGGTGGTGGATGACAATCGCATCAACCGAAAAGTCGCAAACTTGTTTCTGCGTTCTTATAGATTGGATATAGACGAGGCCGAGAGCGGGCCGGAGGCCATTGCGCTTGTGCGGGGGAAATGTTATGATATTATTTTCATGGACCATATGATGCCCAAAATGGACGGGATAGAGGCAGTACAAATTATCCGCAGAGATTGCGGTGAAAACGGCAGACTGCCAGTGATTGTCGCGCTGACGGCCAACGCCATGGAGGGAGTGAAAGAGAGTTTTTTAGCAAACGGTTTTCAGGATTTTCTCACCAAGCCGCTGGAGAAAGAGCGGCTGCACGAAGCATTACAGAGATGGATACCGGAGGATAAAAAGACAACGGAGGATGTGCCGCCAGACAATCCGCAGACGGATGAGAACAGACATGTGGTCTTTCGGGATATTCTAATTGAAGGCATCGACACAGATGAATTGGTGGAGCGATATTCCGGCAGTGTCGAAGAATATATGGAACTTTTGCAGTTATACTGCCTTGACGGTAAGCGTAAACTGGGGCTTTTGCGTTCTCTCTGGGAGAGCCGGGATTATAAGACGTACGGCATTGAGGTGCACGGCTTAAAGAGCGCTTCCGCCAATGTGGGCGCCATGAAGATATCAAAGATTGCCAGAGAGCAGGAGCGTGCGGTTGATCGGGAGGATTTCACGTTCGTGGACAGCCACGTGATGCAGCTTTTGGACGAATATGAGAAGCAGATTGCCTATATTCGGGCATTTCTTAATCAGAGTCAGGTGCAGGAGAATGTGGAGGAGAAGAGAGAAATCCCAAAAGAAGAGCTGGTGTCGCAGATTGGCGAGGCGTTGGAGTGTCTTGAAAATTTCCGCTCCAAAGAATGTGCCCGTAAGGTGGAAGATCTGTTACGGTTTAAACTGTGGGATGATGTGGAGATCAAACTTAGGGAAGTACAAGAGCAGCTTAAATTATATGAGGATGAAGCGGCGGAACAACTGCTGCGGAATTTGATAGAACAAGTTGAGAAGGGAGACAGATAACACATGGGAGCGAAAACGCAAATATTGGCTGTGGATGACAACAGTATTAGTCTTGCGACGATCGAACAGGATCTGAGGGGATTATATGAAGTGATTCCCATCAATTCTGGTGTGCGCGCCTTACAGTATCTGAAAAAGGAGAAACCGGATTTGATTCTTCTGGATATTCAGATGGCATTGAAAGATGGAATCGAGACACTGCGCGAAATTCGCGAGATGGAGGATTGCCGCGATATACCGGTGATTATGCTCACATCAAAAAAAGACAAAGAAACAATTGTTACGACGGCGAAGCTTGGAGTCAGTGAATACGTCCTCAAGCCGTTTAACACGCAGAATCTGCGTGAGCGTATCGAGCGGGTTTTAAAGGAGACAAAAAAGCAGGTTTGGCATAAGTCAGACGGTTAGAGAGGTAAGAAATCTCGTATCGAAAAAAGGCGTCCGGTTTGCGAGCTTAAAACGGCTCCACTTTCGTGATTCATTCACGTCAGTGGAGCCGTTTCGATAAGGGAAAGAGTCTGACATACTTAGCTGTCAGGCTTTTTTTCTGACCTCGTCAATGCAGAGTGCGAGATAACCTGCATCGGTGTCAATTAAAAGACTATATTTGGGGTTGCGCGTGGCAAATATTTTGGCGACAAAATCGTCGCTGACCATAGAGTTCTTTTGCAGATGGTATAACCCGTCTTCAATTTTTAACTGTATGCCGATCGCGTGCAAAAGCTGTGGCATCAACTCCTGTGTGGCAGTGAGCGAGGCTGTGTCTAAATGTGGCTGTTCCGTGACGAGCAGCGATTGGACGGAGCTAATAATCAGTCGTTCCTCCAACGATACGATCACTCTGATAAATTTGTTGTCGCAAGCGCCATAGAGCAGGCAGAAATTGATGGTTTTGCCAAACTTTTCGCCGCCGTAATGATCGCTGAACATCCGTGAGTTTAAACCGAAAAATTTGTACATGACGTCGACAAGGCTCTTTCCCAAAATCTCGTTGTATTCTTCCACTTGGCTGTAGTCCCATTTGCTGTGGACTTTTCCGGTGATGGCTCTGTCTTCAATCATGATATGACCCGTAAGCCAGCTGATGCAGATGCCTAAAAACTGTTCTACGGATTCCATAGAATAGTTGGAGGCTTTCATTTTTTCCTCCAAAGCGGGCAGTGTGATATCTTTCATATTGTCATGGAGGCGTTTGTGCATATCATAGCCTACATAGCCAATGGAGCGCATATAAGCTTCTTCCTCCGTAAAATGATTCGCTGTATAGTTTTTGAAATACTTGAGCCCTTCGATGCATGTCCATTGGTCAATTTCATTTTCGCGGATCAGCTTTAGCATACGCCGCACTATGGAGAAAAGTCGTTGATGGGCTTTGTCTACGATATCGACTCCGATATTGAATGCTGGGTTCCAGGTAATTTCATTATTCAATGTTATGTCCTCCCTGTTTTATTATAATGTATGGTAATAATATTATACTGTTACAGACAAAACGGGTTACTTTTTTTTAAGAATTTTTATAAATTATAACAGCAAAACCAGATTTTGTCTATGCGCAGTGAGCGGTGTAATGTGAAAAGTGATAGAAAGTATTCACAAATAAAGTGGTATATGTTAAAATAATTGCAAGGCAACGGAGTCTCATGAGGGCTGACGTTGCCCGTTTTCATCATATGAGGAAATGAGATTTTCTAATAGGACAAGAAACCTGGGGCAGGATAGACGATCAAAAGAGGACTGACCTGCTTTGCAATTGTGTCCGGCAGCCAAGGTGTTCCCGATGGAGAGAAAGTCGGGTAGCTGGTGTGGCAGTGGATGCGGACTTGTCCGCTTGGTTGAAGTTGAAAAGGTAGGGAATGATATGGAGTTTCGACCGTGTATTGACATACATAACGGAAAAGTAAAACAGATTGTGGGCGGCAGCCTGTCCGACGAGGGAGACCGGGCGGAAGAGAATTTTGTGTCTGGGCAGGACGCGGCGTTTTATGCCGGATTATATAAGGGGCTTGGCATCTTGGGCGGACATATTATTATGTTAAACGCGAGGGACAGCGCTTATTATGAAGCGACAAAGGAGCAGGCGCTTTGTGCGCTGCAAGCATGCCCCGGTATTTTGCAGATCGGCGGCGGTATCGATGCGGACAATGCGCAAGAGTTCCTCGCCGCAGGCGCCAGCCATGTGATTGTCACCTCCTATGTTTTTCGCGGCGGGCGGATTGATTATACGAATCTGGAGAAGATAAAAAAGGCTGTGGGCAGGGAACATCTGGTGCTGGATGTAAGCTGCCGCAGGCGCGGCGATGCTTACTATGTGGTAACGGACCGCTGGCAGAAGTTTACCGAAGAAAAGGTGACATTTGAATTATTGGATATGTTGTGCAGTTACTGCGATGAGTTTCTTGTTCACGCCGTGGATGTGGAAGGGATGGCCGGCGGTATCGAGGAGGAGCTGGTCAAACTTCTCGGCGGCTGGGGCAAAATTCCTGTGACCTATGCCGGCGGAGTGGGGAATTATGCAGACCTGGCAAAATTAAAAGAGCTGGGCCAGGGGAGGCTGCATGTGACGATCGGCAGTGCATTGGACATTTTCGGCGGCGCGATGAGTCTTAATCAGGTGCTGGAATTGATCCAGCAGCCATAGCGTTTGTTAGTGTAACCGGGCGGCAGAGAGCAAATTAGAATGGAGATTACTATGAATCAATATACAAAAACAGATATTTGGCGTATGGTGGAGGAGGAAGACGTAGAGTTCATACGACTGCAGTTTACTGATATTTTTGGAATGTTAAAGAATGTGGCGATCACTGCCAGTCAGTTGGAGAAGGCGCTATTGAATGAGTGCATGTTTGACGGCTCATCCATCGAGGGGTTTGTGGGCATTGAACAGTCGGATATGTATCTGCACCCGGACTTAAATACATTTGCTATTTTTCCGTGGAGGCCGCAGCAGGGAAAGGTGGCGCGCATTATCTGCGACCTATATACGGCAGACGGCAAGCCTTTTTGCGGCGATTGCCGTTATGTGTTAAAGCGGGCGGTGGAGGACGCGGCGTCCATGGGGTATCGGTTCGATGTGGGACCGGAATGCGAATTTTTTCTCTTCCATCAGGACGAAAACGGCAAACCGACGACAGAGAGTACCGATCATGCGGGATATTTTGATTTGGGGCCGATCGACTTTGGGGAAAATGCCCGAAGGGATATGGTGTTGACGCTGGAGGATATGGGATACGAGGTTGAGGCTTCCCACCATGAGGCGGCGCCGGCACAGCATGAGATTGATTTTCATTACGACGAGGCGCTTGCGGCTGCGGATAATATCATGACGTTTAAACTTGCCGTCAAGACAGTGGCGAAGCGCCACGGTTTGTTTGCGAGTTTTCTGCCCAAGCCAAGGACAGGGGAAAATGGTTCCGGTATGCATGTCAATATGACGCTGCTTAAAGACGGGAAAAATATTTTCTGCGACGGGACGGACCGCAATGGATTAAGCCAGGAGGCTTACTGGTTTATCGGCGGGATTCTGCGTCATATCCGCGGTATAGCGGCGATCACCAATCCGCTTGTCAACTCTTACAAACGGCTGGTAGCGGGATTTGAAGCGCCGACACATATAGCCTGGTCAGCCGGAAACCGTAGTTCCCTGATTCGGATACCGTCTGCGCGCGGGAATAGCAAGCGTGTGGAGCTGCGCAATCCGGACCCGGCGTGCAATCCTTATCTGACGTTCGCAGTTTGTCTGGAGGCGGGGCTTGACGGTATCCGCCATCAGATTATGCCTCCCGCGGCCGTGGCGGAGAATGTGTATGCACTCAAGGAGCAGGAACAAAAGCAGTTGGGGATAAAGCTGCTTCCGGCCGATTTGGGAGAGGCTCTGGATGAATTGGAGAAAGATGAGTTGATCAAGGGGGTGCTCGGTGCGCATATCACGGAAAAGTATATCGCCGCGAAGCGCGCCGAGTGGGCAGATTATTGCTCCCATGTCTCAAACTGGGAGATCGAACATTATCTCTATAAGATATGACAGCAGGACAGACAATGACAAATATAATTGTTGCGTTTCCCAGACAGGAGATCACCACAACCATAAAAAGAATATTGCTGCAAAACGGCTATCAGGTACAGGCGGTGTGCCATACAGGCGGACAGGCCCTAAAGAGCGCCAATGAGCTGGGAGGCGGTATTATCATCTGCGGTTACCGGTTTGCGGATATGATGTATCAGGAACTGTACGATTATTTGCCAGGATATTTTGAGATGCTGCTGGTGGCATCCCCGGCTAATTGCAGCAGCCGGGAAGTGGAAAATCTGGTGTGTCTTGCGACGCCGTTAAAGGTCAATGAGCTGTTATCGACCGTCGCAATGATGGAAGGCGCATTGTTTCGACAAAAAAGAAAGCGCAGATCACAGCCAAGGCGGCGTACACCAAAGGAGGAAGCGCTGCTGCATACGGCGAAAAAACTTTTGATGGAGCGCAATAATCTTTCGGAGGCGGAGGCGCACCGCTATCTGCAAAAGTGCAGCATGGAGAACGGGGCTGACATAGTGGAGACGGCACAGATGATATTAAGTCTGCTGGCATAAAGATAGCAGTGGAACGGATATCCCAGGAGAGCAGCCAAACCTCCAAATGTTACAAAATTATTACATAAATATAGTTAAAATCGCTTGCTAAGCGGGGGAATAAGTTTATAATAAAAGTAATGATATTTTTCACAGAAACATAGAGGAATGTCACAGTGCAAAATGAAAGGGGGATTGTTTCATTTTACATGAAAAAAAGGAACGAAAGGGGTAATTTGCATGAAGAGACATGAAATTACAAAAAGAGTCGGCGCCATGATTCTGGCGGCGGGGCTGTTAGCCGGCGAGACGTCGCCTGCACTCGCAGCGGAGAACAAAGAAGCAGATACTGCCGCGCAGGCAGCAGTGATTACTGCGGACGAGGCGGCAGCAAACGTGCCGGAGGACACACAGACAGATGAGGCTCAAATATCGGATGCCACAGAGGAGACCGAGATTTTGGAGACCGAGAAAACTGTCGCAGCGTCAGAGACGCAGGAAGCGCCGGACGGCGGGGAAGTGGTTGATATTGAGAATGAGCTGCTTGCGGACGAAAAAGGTGTCTCCACCGTTATTGGCTTAGAAGGCGAGACAAGCTATTATGCCATGGAGAGCGACGATAAGAAGACACAGCTTAAATATGCGTACAGCAGCAGAGAGTATGTCAGAACTAATTCTGCGTGGCGGACCGGTGTTCCGGTTGCGGCGGATGCCAACGGGCTATACAGTGTAGACGGTTGTCTGTATGCAAATGCGACATATGATGCACAGGGTAATGAGACCCGGTATAGCGGCAATGTGACGGATTGTATCAGGATACCGGCAGCGGCAAAACCGGTTCAGAATCCGCAGACAAAGTTTTATGAATACAACGGCAAAGCGTATGCCAGCATGGATACCGTATACCAGAAAGATGCGCAGGGCAATGCAGTATATGGAGCGGACGGAAAACGGGTGGCGCTCAGTTATTATATCAATCCCAATGACGAGGTGGTTAGTACGGTTAATGTGACCATCACGGCGGAGAGCAGTTATCTTTCCTGGACGGACATTCAGAAAGCGGTTGGCAAGAAAGTGAGCGCCGCGGATACCGGGTACGGGTACTATGATATCGGCGGAAAGCTTTATAGTAACGTCGATTACAGTAATTCGGCCAGCCAGGGAAATAACGTCTATGCGGTGACCATTTTTGGTACGAAAGGCGATGAGATTTCTTTTGACAGGAGATACCAGTATATCAGCTGGAAGCCGGTGTCAAATCAAACGGAAGTCGGGTCTAACGGCAAAGTATATTATGTCGGTTATCAGGTGGAAGTGAATAAGACGTCAGCTATCTTAGATGAAAAGGCGGTAAATGGTGAGACTTTTACAACCGAAACGTTATTTGAGCCATATCCGTCTTTTGCAGTCGGTGAGCAGGCAGTGTACCGTGTGAGGGCAGTTTATTACACCATAACAAAAGATGCGGCAGGGGCAGAGACTTATGCGATTGTCGCCAAAGGTGACTGGTCGGATGCCTATGCGTATAAAACAGAAGCGGATAAAACCGCATTGGCAGCAGTGCCCACCGTGACAGGGCTTACGGCGGCCTTGAAGAAAAACAGCAATACGGTGTATGATGTGAAATGGAACGGCGTTGCGGATGCAAATGGTTACAGTTATCAGATTCTGTTTTCGGATAAAATATTAGATACAGCATCCGTTTCCGAATATACTTGGAATCAGAAAGCTTCCAGCAGCTCCACAGATGCAGACACTTTTATGAGCCTGAATATGAACGGACGTACACGCTCTTACTACGCAGTGTGTGATCCGTCGGATGATGAGGCAGACTGGGAATATTATACGCGTTCCTATTACAAATATGTTGTCTGTGCAGACAACGATCCGAATAAGTATACGACCGTTTCACAGTATAATCCGGCGACCGGTAAGGACGAGAGGATTTCTGTGGCCAAAGTGCCCTGTGAGGCGTCTGATATCGCGGCGGTGGGGTATGAAAGGGTAGAGAGCAACGAACGCGTCTACTTTAAAAATGTGACCGTAGACACGCCTTACGCCTATATCCGCGTGGCTGCAAGAGTTACCTACGACAATGATAAATATGTAGGAACCAGAGGCGCATATTCGGTTCCCTGCATGGTGCAGCTGAACAATATTGCCATGGGCAAAGAAGCGAATGTACCGGCGATCACTGGATTAAAAGTAGAGAATCAGGTGGACGGTTCCTTTGTGCTGAAGTGGAACCGTATCAATGACAGCGCGAATGTGGCAATCTTTTATGCGAAAGAAGAGGCGGCTTTTGCAGACGGCTCTTATCTCTATGAGCTGGCCAACGCCTCGGTGACCGATGCCCAGGGAAACATAAAATATTTGAACCGTCAGCCGGAAGTGACCGAGCTGATTGAGCTGGCCGGCAAAAAAGTAAAGAAATATGAGTGCAGCGGCGCAGATGCGGAGGAAGGCGTTTCCTCAAGTGAACTGAACCTGGAGTATGGCAAAAAATATTTCTTCCGCGTGGTATCCTATGACAGCGCTCTGCGTTCCGTAGCGCGCCCGGCGACACCGTATGTATTAAATCAGGTAGCCTATACCAATTATACGGATATCAGCGCTCCGGCGTCGGTGAGCGCAGTGCGCACGATGGGAATCTTGGCGAAACCGGCTACCAGATCGGAAAGCGGCAGCATTACCCTGACATTTGGTTATAACAGCAACATCACCGGTTATGAGATCTACCGCAAGAGCGGTAAGAAATATACCAAGATTGCAACATCTACTTCCAGAGAGTATGTGGATGACGGTTTAAAGGCAAATACGACATACAATTACAAAGCCATTGCGTATAACTATAATCCAATTACAAAGGCCACTTATAAGAGTGACGCTGTATTTTTCTCCGCGGAGACTTGCGCGAGTAATTATATAGATGTAAAAGTTGTCCCCTCCGGCAAGACGGCGGCTAAAGTGACTTGGACGAAAGTTCCGGGCGCAGTCAAGTATGAGATCTACAGATCTAACACTGTTTCCGTCGACAATAACCTGTCCAAGAAGAACAGCACAGGAAACAGCTATGCCGGACTTGCAAATGATAAATGGTCCCTGGTGAAGTCGGTGAATAATGCCAAGACGACGAGCTATACGGATAAGAAGCTTACGGCGGGCGAGACTTATACTTATCAGGTTGTCGCTACTTACAAGGCAGGCAAGGTCAACAAGCAGATCAGAGATTCAGCCGCGATATCATTAAAAATAAGCGCTCCGCAGAACGTGCAGGCGACTTTGAGCGGCAAGAAAGTAAAAGTGACATGGAAAGCCGATAAGTACGCAAAGAAATTTGAAGTCAGATACATGGTATACAACGCGGAGGGTAAGCCGTACAATGACGATTGGACGGTGAAGTCGGCAAAGAAAAATACATACACCGTTCCGAACAGTTTAAAGAACGGCGAGAGCGTAACGGTACAGGTTCGCGCTTCTGACGGCAAAAAGTGGACAGCGTGGAGCGCACAGACTGAGGACGTTATGGCGCTTGCCGCAGTGAAAGGTGTCAAGGCAGTCAATACAACGGTAAAAGACGCCAATCAAGTGGCAAGTTCTGCGGTTAAGATCAGCTGGAGTAAAGTGTCGGGCGCTGCATACTATCAGGTATATCGCTCCACCTCACCGGCTGTGTCCTACAATGCGGACGAGAAAGTATATACGAATTATAGCGCGTCAGCCATCGCAAAAGAGAGCAATTATGATGAGGGCAGCGATACCGTTTACTATGACGAGTATAAGGGACAGAGAAATACGGTTACCGGAACCAGCGTGATTGACCGCGGTCAGATGCAGTCGGGCGTGACGTATTATTATTTTGTTGTTGCCTTTGCGGAGAACGGCACAGCTCAGTCCTATGGCATAGCGAAGAATTGCAGCGTGACTTTCGAGAAAGTGGCAAAGATTAAGTCGGCAAAGGCAGCCAAGGGTAAAGTAACCATTACGATTACCAAGACAGCCGGCGCTTCCAAGTATGTGATTTACCGCTCTGAAAAGAAAGACAAAGGGTATCAGCAGATTGGCACGACCAAAAAGACATCATATACAGATAAGAAAGTGAAAAAGGGTAAGACTTACTACTATAAGATTGTGGCAACCGGAAAGAACGGATTGAAAGCAGATTTTAGTGCGGAATCCGCCGCAGTCAAAGTGAAAGCAAAATAAGAGAAGTTTTGTAAGGTTTGGGGCGGCCGCTTTGTGCGGCTGCCTCTTTGACGCTTAAGGTTAGGTGTAAGTGTGGTCGGCAATTTTTTCCTAAAAATCTTGCAAGCGTTCATGCACAATGATATACTAAAAACAAATTTTTTATGAATAGCATGTACGCAGAGAGGAGTTCATACAGTATGTTTCAAGTAAATGATAATTATCAAAAACTGCCGGGCAGCTATCTGTTCAGCACGATCGGCAAAAAGGTAAGCGCATTTTCGGCGGCCAATCCGGACAAAAAAGTGATTCGCCTTGGCATCGGCGATGTCACGCAGCCGATTGCTCCCGCGATCATTGCGGCGATGCACAAAGCGGTGGACGAGATGTCAAAGGCAGAGACCTTTCACGGTTACGCGCCCGATCTGGGGTATGATTTTTTGAGAAATGCGATTGTGGAACACGATTATAGAGCGAGAGGATGTGATATTTCCGCTGACGAAATATTTGTTTCCGACGGAGCGAAGAGTGATTCCGGCAATATCCAGGAACTGTTTGACGTGCACAACAGGATTGCAGTCTGTGACCCGGTCTATCCGGTTTATGTGGATTCCAATGTGATGGCCGGAAGAACCGGGACTTATGATGCCGCGACCGAGCGATGGAGCGATGTAATTTATATGCCCTGCACGATGGAGAATGACTTTGTTCCCGATTTCCCGAAGGAGACACCGGATATGATCTACCTGTGTCTGCCGAATAATCCCACGGGTACGACGATTACAAAAGCGCAGCTTCAGGAATGGGTGGATTATGCCAACAAAGCAGGGGCGGTGATCATCTATGATGCGGCTTATGAGGCGTATATATCGGAGCCGGATGTGGCACACTCCATCTATGAGTGTGAGGGAGCTAGGACGTGCGCGATTGAGTTAAAGAGTTTTTCCAAGAATGCAGGGTTTACCGGGGTGCGTCTGGGCTATGCCGTTGTTCCAAAGGATTTGAAGTGCGGGGAAGTTTCTCTGAACGCAATGTGGGCGAGACGCCACGGCACCAAGTTTAACGGCGCGCCCTATATCGTACAGCGCGCAGGTGAGGCAGTCTATTCCGCCGAGGGCAAGGCCCAGTTAAAAGAGCAGGTTGCCTACTATATGAAGAATGCCTCTGTGATTAAGGCCGGATTAAAAGAAGCAGGTTATACAGTGTTCGGCGGTGTCAATGCGCCCTACATCTGGTTAAAGACGCCGGCGGGGATGACGTCGTGGGAGTTCTTTGATCATCTGCTGGAACATGCCAATGTGGTCGGCACGCCGGGTTCCGGTTTCGGGCCGAGCGGGGAAGGATATTTTCGTCTGACTGCCTTTGGCAGTTATGAGAATACCGTTGCCGCGATAGAGCGCATCAAAGCACTGTGATCGCCGGGCCGCAGTTTTGCTAACGGTCCTTATGTTTTTCTGAGTCTTTAAACCTGCCATGCCGGACATGCTCCTGTGTGGCAGGTTTTCCTGCATGATACTGACAGATTGATGGTACCTTGCATGGCGTTAGGATGGCAGACGGAAAGAAAGGAATGTTTATAAGATGAATGATCAATTTTCCAGGACGAAGCTTTTGTTGGGAGACGATGGCGTTAAGCGCCTTATGCGTGCCCGTGTGGCAGTGTTTGGCGTGGGCGGTGTCGGCGGTTATGCCGTGGAGGCCTTGGCGCGCAGCGGCGTGGGCGCGATCGATCTTGTTGATCATGACAGGGTATGCTCCTCAAATCTGAATCGCCAAATCATCGCCACCGCAAGCACGATCGGCCAGTACAAAGTGGATGTGATGCGCGCGCGTATTTTAGAGATCAATGCAGACGCAGCGGTACGTGTTCATCGGTGTTTCTTTTTGCCTGAAACCGCAAAGGAGTTTGATTTTTCCGCTTATTCCTATGTGGTGGACGCGGTGGACACGGTGACGGCAAAGATTGCGCTCGTGATGGAGGCGCAGAGGGCCGGAGTGCCCGTTATCAGCAGTATGGGCGCCGGGAATAAACTCGACGCCTTGGCATTTGAGGTGGCGGACATCTATGAGACGTCCGTATGTCCGCTGGCGAGAGTGATGCGGCGGGAATTGAAAAAGCGCGGTATCCCAAAGCTGAAAGTCGTTTATTCAAAAGAGAAACCGCGTAAGCCATTGTGGAATGACGGGGATGGGGCAGATGCTGTCGAACCGTGTGTGCCGGAAGATGGCCAGCCGGGTTTTGGCTGTCGGGTGGCGCCCGGTTCGGTGGCTTTTGTTCCCTCCGTGGCAGGGCTCATCCTTGCCGGTGAGGTGATACGGGACTTGGCACAGGTCTAGTGTACTGACCTGTTCATATTTCGCCAAATGACTTGCCTGAATTTCCATCTGCCACGTTGGCTTCAATCGACGATGCCACCGCATCGCCTCATTCAGCCGCCTTGTAGACTGAAAATTCATTCAGCGTCATTTAGCTGAAAATGAACGGGTCAGTACACTAAGTTATGGGAGATCAAGCGTGAAAGAGAATTTGCCCTGTGAGGTGCAAAATCTCTCTTTTCTGTTTGGTTTGTCTGGAAAGGAATGATAAAAACGATGGAATATACACATGTGGTACATACTTTTGGACCCGTCGTGAATCAGCAATCAAGAATACTGATTTTGGGTTCTGTTCCCTCGGTAAAGTCGCGCGAGACGCAGTTTTATTACGGCCATCCGCAAAACCGTTTCTGGCGTGTGCTGGCGGCTCTGTTTGAGGAGGAGACGCCGCGCACCATCGAGGAAAAGAAGTCGTTTTTGCTCTCTCACGGGATCGCCCTTTGGGATGTCATAGAATCCTGCGATATCGCGGGTTCCTCGGACAGCTCGATTAAAAATGTGACAGCGAACGATATGACGGTGATCCTGCGGCAGGCGCCGATTGAGGCCATCTATACCAATGGCGGCAAGGCGCAGCAGTTGTACCAGCGCTTTTGCAGGAAAGAGGGCGTGCCCAATGCAGTGCAGCTGCCCTCTACCAGCCCGGCCAATGCGGCCTGGAGTATAGAACGTCTGGTGGAGGCCTGGCGGCAGGCGTTGGCGGAGCACTTTATAAGACAGGAGGGGATGGATTGAAGAAAGAAGAAATGACAATCGTTGATCTGCTGCTGGAAGCAGTCGGCATAGTTTCGATTGCTGCGTATTGTGGTTTACAGATCTATTATGGAATTTTGTATGCTGAGAGCAATGCCATGGTACAGATTATCATGAACCTGCTGGCCTTTCTATTGGTCTATCTGGGCCTGACTATGATGCAGTTTTACCCGGAGCGTGTCAATCATTTGACCAAAGAGGCGTGTACCGGAAAGATTCGGCGCTACACCATCGTTATGGCGCGTTTTGAAAAGTTGATCTTTGCGGTTTCACTGCTGTTTACCAGTGTCTGCGACGTGCTGGGGATTAAGCTGCACCAGGGCGGCTGGTTGGTGGGCGTTTTGATGCTTGCGGTTGTGATCTACTATGAAACCAAGATCGTTCGGCTGATCAAAGAAAAATACGACAAGAAATAACAAACGGAAGCCTTAGGCTTCCGTTTGTTATGGTACAGAAAAATAGATAGTTGCCCACTGTTTCATACGGTTACCAGGTTTAGGCCGTATATTTTTCTATCAGGGCTTCCAATTTATCGTGGTTTTCGATTATCCATTCGTCATAGGTCGTGTCGCAGGCGGCGACCATTTTGCCCAGTTCCACTAAAAATGTCGGAATATCTGTTACTGCAATTGCCCTGCCCGCTTCGCTGATTACTTCCTGGCCTTGCAGGGGGTTGCCGTCGATAAAAATGGCAAATGCAGGTTTGGGACCATCCGGGGTTTGTTTGACAGCTCCGCGGAATCCGATCGTGCCGATCTGATGGGTGGCACAGGAGGACGGACAGCCGGATATGTGTATTTTAGGCAGCACACCGTCCGCAAAATTTTCTGTTTTTACTGCCTCGACACAGGAGCGCAGCAGTGCCTGGGAGTCACCCACGCCGACCTGGCAGATACTGTTGCCGATGCAGGCGACGGAAGTTTCAAACAGTGTCGACGCGCTGTCCGCAGTGGCCTCTAAGACATGGGTGGCCTCGCTGGCATTGCAGTTGATGATATAAAGTCCCTCCTCCGGCGTAAGACGGATTTCCACATGCGGCATGTCCTTGATTAACGCGTAGAGATCGGCTGCTTTTTGGGGAGAGAGAACCCCGCCGAGCGGTTGGTAAAAGATTGCGTACAGCCCGTCCTGCATCTGTGGAATCAGACGCTTTTGGGCAGAGAGCGTGCCGCAGCCAGTCTTGGCGAGCATTGGGACAGTGACTGTTATATCAAGGTGTTCCGTGGATAGAACTTCTTTTAGTTTCTCGTGGTAGGCAGATACAAACCCCTCTTTGCCGAGTGTTTCCTGCATGAACCGTGTCCTGGCGCGCCCGCGGTTTTCGTAATTGCCGTAAGTGACAAACGTGTTTACCATCGCCTTGATATAATAGAGAATCTTTTCCGGTGAGATATGCTCTGCCACAACGAGTCCGGGAAGCGGTTTGTTGCCGAGCCCTCCGGCGGCATAGACATCAAAGGTCTTATCCGGGTTGGCGACGAAGCCTAAATCGCGAAATGTTGCGTGCACCTCATTAGCGGGAGAATCGGAAAACGCAACTTTTAGCTTGCGCGGGAATTTGACCGCTTTGATAAAATTCATCATATAGTCGCCGGCAGCCTGGGCGAACGGCAGCACGTCAAAATACCCCTCTTTGGACACGCCGGAGAGAGGGGAGGCCATCACATTGCGCGGAAAGTCACCGCCGCCGCCTCGTGATACCATGCCCGCTTTCCAAGCCTCTTCCATGAGGTCGGTCAACTGTTCCGCCTTGATATTGTGCATCTGCACCGATTGGCAGGTTGTGAGCTTTAGGAGATCAATCTTATATTTTTCACACGCTTCGACGATAAAGCGAAGACGCTCGCTGGTGATCTGTCCTCCGGCCATGCGGAGGCGAAGCATATGGTATGCGCCGCCGCGCTGCGCATAACTGCCATAGCCGCCCGAAAACCCCTTATATTGCGCAACGGTGAGTTCTTTTCGTTGAAACTGCATTGTTTTTTCTCTAAATTCTTCAAGATCCGGGTAAAACTCTTGGTAGAAATCGTTATTCATGGGAAACCTCCATTTTCAGATAAATAAAATAAACGCAGACGAAGCGTTTATTTTCAAGTAGCTGTGAAGCTTACGTATGACTTATAAGGCAGCGCAGCATTCGGATAAAAGAAACGCAAATCGAAACTGCCAAACAAGTAGCTGCGAAACTTAGGCTATGTGCATTTGACAGGTTGAAAGCTGTATATGTTCGATCCAGAAAGATACAATTTGAGTAAACATAATCTATGGATGATAGTTCAATATGATTTGTGGTCTCATACCCGTCATGGATTATTTTATTATAAAATATAGAATGGAAAAATACCAGAAAAATATTCACGATACCGCGAGGAATCAAAAAATCATAGAGAATATCCCCAAATTTTTGCTTCATTCCGCTCCATCCAAATTGTATATAATTGCTAACGCAATCTTTCCAGCCATATCTTTATCACTTGTATTCTGCGGTGACTTTCCATAAATAGCAAAGCAGTATCCGTTATACGCCCAGTCTATCATAAACATATCTCCGGATTCATTAACCCTCATATAAGGAAAAATAAATGTTCCGTTTGCAGTTGGTGCCGTCCATTCAATTTTGGTGGCATCCACAAAAACTTCATTCGGCAGAACAAATTCCTCTCCTTTACAGGCAGCAAACGTACAGAGTCCGACATTATCTAATTCAAAGTCAATTTGTAATTCATCTTCCTCAGTTTTTATAACCTCAACGTTTGATGTGATCGTGGCATGCTCCAACACTTCTTTGGGATTGCCGAATACGTCTGCGTTTACTATCTCCACTTCGCCCGAACCGATATGGTTTTCTCCCTCATCTTTCGATTCCGTTCCAACATTTGCTTCCTCTGAAGCGAAGCCCCATTCTGTTTCTTGGATTTTCCTTTCTGCATCGTATTCTGCTGCGGTATCACCGGCATTAAGGGCGTTTGTTTCTTCTTCTGTCTGAATAGATGCGGGTGACATATTGCTGCACCCCGCTAATCCTAATAAAACACCGCTTACAAGAAGCAGACAGCTTAATGTTCTATGATTTTTATGACGCATAACACATCTCCTTTCTACTGAAAAATTCGATTTGCCGATAGATTATTATAGCATTTAAAACTTCAAAATAAAATAAGTTTCTTTGCACTTTGTAATATAGAATGAATCCACTGGCGGCCCAGGAGCCGGACACCACGATTTCAGCAGAAATAAGGCAGATTGGCGGCCTTGGCATCTATATGGTTAAGAAGAGTATAAACGATATCTCCTATGAATACCAGGATGGAAAAAATAGATGAAAAATTAAGAAGAAAATATAACAAATTATACCCCAAAAAATACAAATCATCCCATACCCACCAAAGCAAAATTCTTATCTGCTATAATATAAAAGCTCTGTGCCGGGACAGAGCGATCATGTCAGACGAAAGGTGAGGAAAAATGGTTTTACAAAAAAGAATGGCGCTTTTAACACTTGCCCTTTTTGGGCTGCTTTGCCTTGGGGGATGTGGAAGGAAAGAAAATGAAAAAATCACTTTCATAGAACAGCTCAACAATCCGGCCTATACGATTGGTGTTCCGGAAGGCGGGGCAGGCATGTATATGGCGGAAAAATATCTGCCGGAGGCGGAGCATAAAACATTTTCCGGCAACTCTTCGGGGTATCTCGCCATTTCCCAGGGAAAACTGGACGGGTTTGTTTATGACCGGGTAATGATGGAATTTGCGATTGCCAGCGGTCTTGAGAATGTGGAGATTTTAGAGGAAAACCTGGGAGAAAGTATGGATGTGGCTGTGGGGATTTCACCCAAAAGCCAGGTTGACAATTTAAAGGATAAAGTGAACCAGTTTCTGTCGGAAGCAAGAGCCGAGGGGACGCTGGATGATATGTATGACCGCTGGGTAAGCAGGGCGGAGGGAACCATGCCCAAAATACAGGCGCCACAGATGCCGGACTGTAAGCTTAAGGTGGGAACCACAGGGATGGTTGAGCCTTTCAGCTACTATGAGGGGACGACTCTTACCGGATATGATGTGGAGCTGATTTACCGTTTTGGGGCGTGGCTGAATGCGGAAGTGGAAATTAAGATTTACGACTATGACGGAATTATTGCCGCGGCCGAGGCCGGCGATATTGACTGTATTATGGCGAATTTAAATGCCACCGAGGAGAGGCGCAGACATATCGAATTTTCCGATTGTGTTTATCCTTCGGTAACTGCCGTTATGGTAAGGTCGGAACAGATTGGCAGCACGGAGAAAGAATACGAGACACTTTCGGATTTTGCCGGAGCAAGGTTCGCAACATTAAGCGGAGGGGTTTACGATAAACTTTTACAGGAAGTAATTGCGGATGCAAAAG
>CAJTYI010000050.1 GCA_910584215.1 uncultured Roseburia sp.
CAATCATCCCCACATTGCCGCCTCCTCCCACTCCGGGAACCTTCATAATCGTGTCATACGATAAATACACATACTCCCCGTCAATCTGTTCTTCACGCAAGAGCTCTGCAAACCGTCTCTCATCGAGCACCAATTTGCCGTCCCTATGCTCTACCGCCTCTCTAAGCTGTGGCGAGTCATCGTCGATTAACTCCAGCTCTTCATTGAAGAGGGAAATCTCCGCCATCACCGTATAGCGTGGGTAGGAGGTCATCATAATTGCAGACAAGAGAATCGTCATCGCCCCGGCCAGGCAGCAACGGTTTCTTGTCTGCCTCCTGACCCATGTGTCAGGTGTCTGCCCCAGATGACGGATTCTGCGTTTTAAGATTACAAAATTACTTTTTTCCGCAAACGCCGCTGTCTGGGACCTGCACACGCCGGAGAGCATCGCAATCATCTCCAGTAAAATCGTGCCGTATTCCATTTTGCTGACGCCAGCGGCAAATACACTTGCCTCATCACACAAAAACTCGATATCCTCACGCAGCAGATGTTCACAGATATACACGAGCGGATTTATCCACCAGTATATTTTTAAAAGTTCAAACATGGTCAACATCACAATATGTCCCATGCCAATATGAAGCAATTCGTGACAGAGCACGGTGAGACACTTATCCTGCCCCCACTCTCCCAAAAGTTTCTCCGGCACAACGACGTACGGCCGAACGATTCCGCCTGAAAACGGGCTCTCGCAGCTGTCAGTGACATAGATGCGCACACTCTGCAAATACTTTTTGCGCAATCTGCTCTTTGTGCCCGCCGTAACCCGGTCAATCGCCTGCTGAACCAGCTTTTGTCCCTCCAGAAGCGGAAGCCTTTGTATCCTGCGGCGCAGCCAAAGATGCCGGACCAAAAAAGCAACAAACAAAAAGAGCATCACCGTCATGTAAATCTGTCCGTAAATTGGTTTGACCAAAGCGTTGCACCAGACCGTGACTTTCACAAACGGTTTGACAAAAAACAATTTGCTCATACCCATAAACACCATCGGAAACAGAAAAAACATGCTGTAATACCGCAGCCATACCGGCGCTGGGCTCCTCCTGCCGTGCAGCAGCATAATAAACAGCAAAATCAGACTGCCGCAGATCATGGTTTTGCCGCATTTTACGGTGCCGTACATTGCACAAAATTGCAGTAACTTCGCCAATAGTTCCATAGAAATCCTCAACTTTCGCCCTTTAACTCGGCCACCAGACGCTCCAGTTCCTCCAACTGTTCCCTCGTGATTACGCTGGACTTTAAAAAGTTAGCCACCGCAAGCGAGGCGTCGCCGCCAAAATAATTTTTGACAAAGCGCTCACTCTTTAAGTTCAGACATTCTTCCCGGCTGCGGGCCGCCGCATAATGGTACACTCTGCTGTCGTTCTCGTCCACCGTGTAGACAAGAATCCCCTTTGCCACCAGACGGCTGATCATCACCCGCACCGTCGTCTTACTGACATGTAACCATTCTTTCAATTCTCTGATAATCTCCGCCGCTGTCATGGAACTGTCATGATTCCAGACAATTTCCATTATCATCCATTCACTTTCACTCGGAGTCAATTTTCCCATACCGCGTTCTCTTCCTTTTCGTCTTGATGTGTCCGGTCTTATCACCGCGTGATTTCACAGACACGCAACGATGCCTGCAGCGGGGGGGTACTCCTCTGCAGGCATCCAATCTATGATACGTGGTAGTACAAGATTGCTGCACTCTATATATCGGTTTACACCCGTAAACAATTAACCCGAAAAATCATCCCAGCGAATAACTATTTGCGCCGTTTATGACAGCACACAGGGGCGGCTTACTATTTTGCCACGACCGGCAGCCGTTCCCCCAGCCGGCTCAGCAATTCATTGCTGATACTCCCAGAGCGCGCGGCAACGTTTGGCGCCGACAGCACAGCATCCGCCTCGGCGGCGATACACGTCGCCACGTCCCCGACCGCCGCGTCTGTGATCTGCGTGACATCGACGGCGAGCTGGTCCATGCAGATTAACCCCACTATGGGAGCACAGCGCTGCCGAATGCGCACGCTTCCATTGCCGCAGGAAAGATTTCTGGGCAATCCATCGCCGTATCCGATCGGCAGGATTGCAATACGTCTCTCCTCCTCCGCCGTAAATCTTCTGTCGTATCCGACAGTATCGCCCGCTTTCACCGTCCGTATCAGCGCTATCCTGGTTTTTAACGAGAGCACGGGGCGCAGTTGGGCTTTTACGACCGTACAGTCCTGCGGCGCGCTGAGACATCCGTAAAGCGCGATTCCCGCTCTTACATAGTCGCACTTTAACTGTGGATAATTTAAAAGTCCATAACTGCTCTGCACATGAACCGCTGGTATCTTCATCCCGTCGCGCTCCATCCATTCAAGCAGTTTATAAAAACGGGCAATCTGTCCTTTGGTATACGCAACATCGTCCGGCTTTCGGCTCGCCGGACAGCAAAGATGTGTGTACATGCCGCAAACCTTTATGTGGCTCATCGCAAATACTTTTTTCACTGCTGCAAGATCTTCCCAATCGATTCCCAGCCTGTGCATTCCCGTGTCTATTTTCAGATGCGCTTTTATTCTCCTGCCCTGCCGGTTAATAGCATCGGCATAGGCAAAATCCACCAGCGTCTGCGTCAAGTCATACTTCCTGATCTCCTCCACCCTGCGGATATCCGTATAACCAAGAATCAAAATCTCTCCGTGGACGCCGTATTTCCTCAGACAAATGCCCTCATCGACGGTCGCCACTGCATAGGCTCGCACGCCGATTCGGTCCAGGTAAACTGCCGTCTCATACGCCCCGTGTCCGTACGCGTTCGCTTTTACAACAGCCATCAGACGGCTGCCGGCAGGCATGATCTGCTCTAACGTTCTGACATTATGTATGAGATTGTTTAAATCCACTTCCACATACGCCCTCTCCGCAACAGGAACCGGCTTTTTGGTTTTATATTTTTCCAAGAGACATACTGCCACCGCGCCAACCACGAGAGAAGCAGCACAGACAGCCAGATAATGCACCATACTGTTTTCCACCAGCAAGCTTTGCAGATGAAGCACCTTGGCCGCCAGTCTCACCGCCACGATCATCATCGGATGGATGAGATAGAGCGCCAGCGCCAACTCTTTTACGCGCGCCTTGCGCCTGCCTCTAAAGTGCAGTAAGAATTGAAACAAAAAATACACACACGGCAGCAAAAAAACATACATACTGTCATGTCTCTGCAGGCCAAATGTATGCAGCGTCATCGCCTCCACGAGCATCAGGGCAAAGCTTACGCCAAACCCAATGAGACTCATCTTGCGGGACATCCTGCGGCGGCAATCGGCGCTCATCCCGCCCAAAACGAAAAAGACGGGGGCAAAAAAAATGCCATTTCTCGTATAGTCCGACACCTGAAAAATCTGTCGATAAAAACCGCCGATACCGGGGACTTTTTGTGCGATGCCAAAATAACTATCGCCAAAAAGACCGATCAGATAGAGCACAGCCGACACCGCCACTGCCCTGGGATAATCATATTTTCGCACCAGATACCACGCGGCAAGCGCCCCCATGACCGACGCCGGAAGATACCACAAATGATAGAACGTGCCGTCAAACACAACATCTTTTATCATCCTGGGCAAAAGCGGCTGCTCACGAAAATATCCGCTATAGATATTTACCGGTATATAAAACACGATCGCTGCCGCATAAATCACTGCCGTTCTTTTCACAAAAGCAGCCAGCCGCTCCGCATTTTTCGCATATCTGGTAATCACAAAAAACGCCGACGTCATAAAAAAGAACGGCACAGCAACGCGGGCCGCCACGCGCGTCAATACAAAATCGCCTGTTTTGGAAAACGAGGCAAGCGGCGAAGTGTGAATCGCAATAATAAGTAAAGCAGCTGGCAGGCGAAACAGGTCTATGCCACTGTAGCTTTCGTTTTTCATCATCATTTTTCTCCTCAAAGCTGAATACGCTCCGCATACAAGCCAATCAGCCGATCGAGCATTTCCGCAAACGAAAGCCCAATTCCCCGCATCATATTGGGGTAACGGCTGTGCTCGGTAAATCCCGGAATAGTATTTACTTCATTGAACACAATCCGTCCCGCCGGCGTATAAAACATATCGACCCGCGCAAAACCCGAACACCCGAGAGCCCTGTAAATGGCAAACGCCGTCTGCTGTATCCGCCGTTCCGTGATGTCATCAAGGCGCGCCGGCATATGGATTGCGGAAGATTGAAGCGTGTATTTTTCTGTGTAATCAAAAAAGCCAGAAGACAACTCAATCTCGTCCACCCTGCCCGCCGTCAACTGGTCGATACCAAACACGGCGCATCCTACCTCAAAGCCGTCCACAGCCTCCTCCACAATAACTTCCGTATCATAGGCAAACGCAGACCGGATGGCCGCCTCAAGCTGTCCTGGCTCCATGACTTTTGAGATTCCATAAGACGAGCCGGCACGCACAGGTTTTACAAACAGTGGATAAGTAAGCGCGGCGTCAATTTCTCTTTGGATTTGGTCAAGGTTTCCGCTTTCTCTGTCAAAAAAGTATACTCTCAAGGCTCTGGGCACATCTATCCCCGCAAGGCTTACAAGCTTATGCGCCCTGTCCTTGTCCATACACAGCACAGACGCACACATGTCACAGCCGATCACGGGGATTCCTGCCAGTTCAAACAGCCCCTGCACCGTACCGTCCTCGCCATTCCTGCCGTGCAAAACTGGGAATACCAGATCAATCTCTATCACGCGGTAAGTCTCTCCCAAAAGCTCCAAAAGTCCCCGGACGGCACGATCCTGGGAAACGGCAACCGGATACAAATTGTCCGCATCCATCCACCATGTGTCATCGGTCAGCCGCCTTAGGTTTCCCGCATAGCGGTACCAGGTGCCCTCCCTTGTAATTCCGATCGGAATGATATCGTACTTATCCCGCTCCATATGCGTCATCACCGCATATGCCGACTGTAACGACACGCCATACTCACTGGAATGGCCGCCAAACATAACCGCGATCTTTTTCTTTTTCATATAAACCACCCTTTCAAGTTTTCCGTAGAAACTACCTTTTCATTTCTTCCGTGCAAACCACTCTTTCACTTTTTCCGTGCAAACCGCTCTTCCACTTTTTCCACATCTTAAAGACCAGGGAAAATATGGCATAACCAACGATCCCGCCCGCCGTATTGAGCATCCAATCATCCACATCCGCGCAGCGCCCTATAAAATACTGCACAAATTCGATCGAAAATGAAAATAACGCCGACAGGAGTGCCGTTTTCCACCAACTGCGTATCTTAGGAAACGCCGCGGGGGCAACAAATCCCAGCGGGACAAACATCAGGATATTGGCGATCACCTGCGTCATCTGTTTGTTTCCTCCCATCACCCATGTCTCGGTAAACACCCGAAACGGAACAATATTTATGAGCCGCTCCGCCGCCAAAATATCTTCTGCTCCCAGCACGCCAAGCAACACTACATCGAGCACGGTCGCCGCGAGTATCACCAAAACACAGCCTGTAAAAAGGAAATATGCCGCCTGCTTCCAGAAAGATATTCTCTTCTTCATCAGCAAAAAAACAGGCAGCCAAAAGATACCTAGGCAGACCATAAAAGCCAGACCGATCAAACAATACCCCGCCAGTTCCTGCAATATTAACATCACTATTTTCCTCCTTAATAAAAAACAGCATCCACAATCTTGATCTGATTCTATCAAAATTGTGGATGCTGTTTCTCTGTTTTTTCTTCGTTATTTCTTACAA
Organism: uncultured Roseburia sp.; assembly: GCA_910584215.1. Classification (GTDB taxonomy): domain Bacteria; phylum Bacillota; class Clostridia; order Lachnospirales; family Lachnospiraceae; genus Roseburia. Next base: position 5,797 of record CAJTYI010000050.1, read on the forward strand.
TTTCCCTACGAAACAGGTAAAATAATTTTAAACGTGATAATCTCATCCTCACTTTCCGCCTCGATCGTCCCGCTGTGCAGTTCCACGATCTGTTTGGCGATTGCCAGTCCTAATCCGGCTCCGCCGCCTGTCCCGCGCGAGACGTCGAGCCTGTAAAATTGTTCAAATATCCGTTCTAAATGATTTGCAGAAATCGTATCCCCGTGATTTACAAATGTAATCGACAGATTTTCTCCCTGCACCGCGACTGCTATCTCAATCTGCGTGCCCTCAAAACTGTATATCACCGCATTGCGCAGCAGATTGTCAAAGACACGCTGCATTTTTTTTGCATCGCAGCGCAACATCACATCTTCCGGGGCATTGATCGCGCATGTCAGTCGTTTTTCGCGAAGCATTGGGTCAAATTCATAGAGCAGCTGTTCCAACAGGCGTGTCAGATTTATCTTACTGTATTGAAGCTCCACATAAGTCAAATGAAACTTTGCAATCTCAAAAAACTCGTTGATGAGGTCTTCGAGATGTTCCGCTTTCTCAAGCGAGATCGCAAGATATTTCTCCCTCAATTCCGCTGAGATCTCCCTTTCATCATGCAGCAAATTGAGATAGCCGATCACAGATGCCAGCGGTGTTTTCAGATCGTGCGCCAAATACACGATCAGATCATTTTTCCTCTGTTCGGCCAGCTTGGCATCGAGCTTTCTCTTTTCCAGTGTATGTTTGATCGTATTGATCTTCTTTTCCGTCGCCGAAAGTTCTGCCGCCAGCGCGACGTCTTTCTCCCCCTCCTCGATCAAAGTATCGATCCCCCGGTTGATTTCCTTGAAGTATTTCGCGAACCAGTTCAAATATATGCGAAATACCAGCAAGAAAATCAGGATCATGGCAATGATAAAAAACGTTTCCGCGTGATCACGAAACGTCTCCTGATACAGCGACAGCGCAGTCGCATAGTCCATGCGCAGCACATTCTCATAGAAAAATACAACCCCGTTCGCAAAATTGCCATAAAGAACATAGTTGTACAGAAACAGGATACTGAACACCGCAAAAATCACCATGCACACAGTGCGAAAAAATATTTTCGTCTTAAACTGTTTGAAATCATCCGCTTTTTTTGTAAATCTATTTTTCAATGGTATATCCGACTCCCCACACGTTTACAATAAATTTCGGTTTCTTGGCAGATTCATGCAGCTTTTCCCGCAGCCGGCCGATATGCGCCATTACCGTATTGTTATTGTTGAGATATTTTTCTCCCCACACCGCCTCAAATAATTCCTCTGATGGCACAACCACTCCCTGATGCTCGCACAAATACCAGAGAATCTCAAATTCGATCGGCGTCAACTGCAATTCTCTCCCATAGAGAATACATTTGTGCATTTCCCGGTTAATCTGCAATCCCCTGATATCGTACTCGTTTACTGACTCCGGCGGTCTTCCAGCAAAATTATTGTATCGCGTGTAGCGCCGCAGCTGCGTTTTTACTCTGGCTGCCACTTCAAGCGGATTAAACGGCTTGGTAATATAATCATCGGCTCCTATGGTTAATCCCATGATTTTGTCTCCATCCGTGCCCTTTGCCGTCAGCATGATCACAGGATAGTAATATTTTTCTCTGATTTTCTGGCAAATGCGAAAACCGTCAACATCCGGCAGCATGATATCTAAAATTGCCAAATCCGGTTCGTCATCCTCTATAAACTGCAGAGCCTCTCTGCCGCTGTAAAATTTATGCACCGTATAACCATCATTAGACAGATAGACTTCCAGCAAATCGGCAATTTCTTTTTCATCGTCTACAACAAGTATATGTTCGCCCATATCTAGCCCCGCTTCTTATCGGTTTTCCTAAATTTCAGTCTTTGCCACACGTTAGAAATGTTTCTCGCACGTCATGGCCCGTATCCATTTGCCAAGCCAAAGCCCAATCTTTCCACAGCTTAGACCGTATCAGTCCCCCGCAGAGCTAGGATAATCCGCATAGAAATCTGTCATTTAGGATAGAATGAAAATATTATAAATCTTTTTTGCGAAAAAGCAAGTGGAATATTGTGCTTTGAATCGGCGCAAAATAAAAAGGCCAGCATGAAACCATTTGCTGCGCCTAAGATATTAAGCTCCGAAAGTGAAAAAAACATCCCCGGAATTGTAGAAAATACTCACAGATTCACCAAGAAATGTTGTATGATTATATCAGGTATTTTTGAGCGTATCAGCCCCTGGTAAATCTTATAAGACTTTTTGCACAAGCGATGCAAGAAAGGAATTATATGGATCAAAAAAAACGACAGCAGATAGAACATAATCTCGAGATCATTGCCAAAAAAGAAGGCATATCCGCCGAAGAAGTCAAAACTGAAATCGGGCGCGCCATCTCCTATGCCCTGAAAAGTAACGACCCCGACATCCAAAAATTCTGGAAAAATATTCCCTGTGCGGGGGAAACGCCTACTGTAGAAGAAATTATCGCTTATTTAGCGGAGCAATTATCAAAACCCAACGCATAACACGTCCTTCCTACTTAATCAACCGAGAAAGATACGCCAACACGCGGTCAAAGAATTCATCTCTCTGTTCTTTGGTACTGTTCGCCACATAATAGTCCAGATTAAAATCTTTCGGATTACTGCTGACACCTGTAATCAGATAGGTCGGATCAATCCCATATGTATAATAGAGTATCAATATTTTGTCTGCGGAAAGCCCTGTCGTTCCTGCCTCTAATTTACGGTAATGTTCTTCCGTCACATCGAGCAGGAATGCAAATTCTGCTTTACTCTTATTCATGTTTGTCCTTGCTTCCCGCAGCCTTTTTCCGATTAGTATATTGGTGTCTTTTCTGTCGATTTCCATGATTCATCTCCCCCTCTTTCTAAATCATATCAATCGACAGCGTTGCCGCACAGCCCATAAAACAACCCAATGTCCATTATTTTTTAACCACCCGCAAATTACTTTTTAACTTCTGCGGTCGTCAAAAAACCCTGGGTGGTGGCAATGCAAAACGTGCAAATATGCATACCTTATTCTTTTTTCTTTTGTAAGAGTCTACTATAAGATGTTTTCACATATCAATGCTGACAAACGCGCTTATTTTGTGCGCACCGTTTTGACCGCTGACCAGTTAGAATAGAGCGTTTTCTTCTTTCCGTTTACTTTCACCGTCTTAAAGGTCCGAATTCGCACATAATACTTTTGATTTGCCTTTAACTTCGTAACTTTTTTTATCGTAGTATCCTTTTTGGCCGCAGTTATTTTGGCCGTCTTACCTTTGAATTTTTGGCTTGTGCAGTACTGAATCTGATACCCGTCTGTCTGGGCCGCCTGTTTTTTCCATGTCACTTGAAATCCCTTGGCCTTTGCTGCGGCTTTCTTCAAACTGGTGCCCTTTGGCCGGATGGTAAATGTTTTTTTCACTGTGCCGCTGTAGTCTCCACAGAATGTAACCGTCACTTGGTATACGCCGGGATTTTTTCTTCCCTTGGCATAGCTGACCTGATAATCGACACCTTTTACCAGTTTTTTACCGCTGTTGTCGAAAGCGGTGACCGCAGGCGTCTTTACCTTGCCGTCGTATATATAATCTGCTTTGTCGCAATTCACCTTCCCAGGCCTTTCAATCACCGCCTCGTCTTCTGTATAAGCACAGACCGCGCAGACTTTCTGCACCTTTCCGTTCTGATGCAGGGTAGCCGGTATGCGCTGTGTGGTATAATGGTGCCCCAGTGCGGCAATTTCCTGTATATAGCGGTCTCCGCAGTTACAGATATAGGTATGGGTACCTGCTGTCGTACAGGTTGGCTCTTTCGTCACCGTCCTCTGATATATATGCTGGTGTTCGGTACTCTCCGACTCGCCCGGCATTTCCGTCTCTCCCGGTTTTTCTGTCTCTTCCGGCTTCTCCGTGCTCTCCGTTTCTCCCGGTTTTTCTGTCTCTCCCGGCTTCTCCGTGCTCTCTGTTTCTCCCGGTTTCTCCGTGCTCTCCGTCTCTCCCGGTTTTTCTGTCTCTCCCGGCTTCTCCGTGCTCTCTGTTTCTCCCGGATTCTCCGTGCTCTCCGTTTCTCCTGGTTTTTCTGTCTCTCCCGGCTTCTCCGTGCTCTCTGTTTCTCCCGGTTTTTCCGTCTCTTCCGGCAAATCCTGATCATAGAAGATCACCCGGCGCTCTGCCAGCACCGTATCTTTCAATGCTTTCACGTCGGCCACCGTAAAGAGATCATCTTCAAAATATTTCGAGCAGAACAAGAACGTATAATCCCCCGGCGTTGCATCATCGTAGGCCTGCATATAATATCGGCCCGGATGTTCCTCGGATGCCATCAGCCAAACATTCAGATACCAGTCTGTCCGCTCCAATACATCGTCAGAGTTGCTTTGCCAATAGTCCGTCCTTATACGAACCACATAATCCACTTCATAAAACATATAATCGTTGATCACATCGATGTGACTGTATGGCAGATCGTACTCATCATACCAGGTAACTTCAAAATATGCATTTTCATCGGGTATTGTCCCGTCCTCTTTCTCTATGATCTTTCTCAAATCCACCATCGACGGTGCCGACGAAATCTCAATACGTCTAACCTCCGAAGAGCTCAACGGCTCTCCCTGCACTGTCCATACTCCCTCGCCGAATCCAAGGGAATACCCTCTGTCCAAATATGGGGATGCCAACACAAACTCATCTCCTGAACCGCCCCCTGTATTGGCACGGATGTACGGCTTATCACTCAATAATACGCCCGGAAACAGTCTGCTTCCGGTCTGAAACTGTGTCACACCGGAAACATTACCACCTATGGCAAGAGAGCCCTCCGAATTCAATACAAGGATACCTCTCTCCGCCGCTAAATCCGTTTCACCGACAAAATCGCCGGACAATGTGACATCACCGACACCATTCAAGTCCAGACAGGCCCCGCTCGAGAGCGCTACATTGTTTAGCTGTGCCGTTTTGGACGACAGGCAGGCCTTTTCTGACAGCACAATATTTCCGACCTCCTCCACTGCCGCGTTTTCCATGGAAACTCTGCGCATCGTCAGCGTCGTGTGCTCATTGCCCAAAAACTTTACGGCCTTTGCATATTGATTTTCTTCACCGGTTATATAAATCTGTGCCTGGCTGTTGACGCTTGTGTCAATGCGCTCCCGCACTATCGTCTTTGCATCCAAACTAAGTACTGCGCTTCCCCGATAGGGAACTTTGTTATCGCTCCCCGCATCATGCCCCATATAGATAGCCTGAAACATCGTCTCCTCACCGGAATTTATTACAGTAAGAGAAGCATGATCGGCAACATCCGTATTGGTATACCCACCGGCGTATACAGTCGGGAGAAGCTCTTTTTCGGTACCTCCAAAACCGCCGAGATCAGCATTCCCATCCAGATAGGTGTTTACATTGTCGAGCGTAAGACTGTGTCCCGCGAGGAAGATCTCTCTGTGCGGCACACTGCCAAGCGCGTCGCTGGATTCAAATGTCAGCTCAATATTCTGAAAGCAGACGCCGTCACCTGCCAGCTGAATGGGACTTCTAGAACAGAGCTTACTTCCCTGTGTCCCGCGGATCAGCGTATTCTCCGGCAGCACCACCGGCAACATTCTCTGATCCGTATCCACATCTTTGCCAATAACAATAAGACCGACCACATTAATCGGACTTTTGTGCTCTTGCAGGGCAGTCATAAATTCTTCCCTTGTGGTGACTGTAACTCCCTCTTCCGCTGTCAGTTGTACCGCCTTCTGTCCACCGCTCATCTGTGCATAAACCGGTACGGACGTCCTTACACCCCCAAGCATCATAGCTGCCGCCGTCACCAGACAGATCCATTTCTTCAGTTTTATCATCCACTGATCTCCTTCCCTCTTCAGCGCTAAAAATTAGTAATCGTTCCATTTTATTTATTAAGATTATATCAAATCCTCTGTTCATCGTCTATCATTTTCTTTATGCGTGACCTCTTATTTATCATATGATTGACCGTCCCCTTTGTCCGTCCCTATTTTTTGATTTGCCTGGCTGTGTATGCAGCACTCGCAGTCTTATTCATAGTATCCCTAATATCCTACTTGCGGTATCTCACGGAAGAAGATATAATTTATAAAAGATTTCCATCCCCCACGGAGGCCGCTATGAAATACGACTGTCTAATCATAGATGACGAACGACTGCTCGCGGACAGCACCGCGGAATATTTTAATCTGTTTGGCGTAAAAACTGCCGTCGTATACAGTTCAAAAGAATGTCAGTTATTCTTCGGAAACCATACGGCAGAACTTTTGCTTCTCGACATCAACCTAGATGACGGCAATGGCTTTGACCTTTGCAGGCAGCTCCGTCAATCAACTAACATCCCCATACTCTTTATCTCCGCACGGACGAGCGACGACGACAAGATCATCGCGCTCCATATCGGGGGCGACGATTACATTCAAAAACCATATTCGCTCGGCGTCCTGCTCGCTAAAGTGCAGGCCGTTTTAAAGCGCTATGGGCAGAGTGCCGGCCAGACATACACAGACGGCAGACTGAGCGTCAATTTCGACACCAGAGAGATTTCTGTCGATGGCGGCATCGCAAAGCTCACATCACTGGAATTTCGCCTTCTTGCTTACCTGATCAAAAACAAAAACCGGGTAATCACCAAACAGGAATTATTCTCGGAAGTCTGGGAGGACAAGTTTACCGGCGACGGCACATTGAATGTACACATTAGAAAAATACGGGAGGCAATCGAACGCGATCCCGGCAAACCGGAATATATTATGACCATCTGGGGCGAAGGTTACAAATTTAACGGAGGAACACAATGAAAAAGCATCTATTTCTGTCTGCCCTTTCCTTTAATTTTGTGCTGCAAATTGCCGCGCTGATCTTTTTTGCTTTCCAAAGAACAGACAGCACACAAGATGCCGTCTTAGTCAACGAAGCCGTCCAGACAGTCCAGGCAGACTGGAACCGCCTAGAATATCATGACAACCAGACACGTCTTGACTATGTTGTGCTTGACTTAGGAGGAACAGTTTTATTCCAGACAAAACCGGGATTAAGCCAAAGCGTCAATATGGCTGTCGTCCGCAGGGATACCATTCTCGATATCACAACAGACGGTTCACTGAGCGGCAAAATCATTATTGCTAACGACAGTGCACATCATTTTGAGACGCAAAAACATATGCTCATGCTTTCGCTCGCCGCTGCTACTTTCTTTGAATGTGCTCTGTGTATCGGCTATCACTTCTATCTTAATCACACCATTATCAAACCATTCCACCACTTAAAAGGATTTGCGGAGCGTATCGCAGACGGCAACCTCGATATCCCGCTGACAATGGACCGCCATAATCTCTTCGGCGCGTTTACGGAAAGTTTTGACATTATGCGCACAGAACTCAAACACGCAAGAATGGCAGAGGCCAAAGCCAACGCGGACAAAAAGGAACTCGTCGCAAAGCTGTCGCACGATATCAAAACCCCTATCGCCAGCATCAAGGCAGCTTCCGAAGTCGGGGCTGCGCTGACACAGGATGAAAAACTCAGAGATAACTATACACAAATCATCCTTAAGGCCGATCAGATCAACGCCTTGATCTCCAACCTGTTTTCCGCGACGTTAGAAGAACTAAACCAGCTTTCTGTCTGCCCCGCCGATCTAGAAAGCGCCAATCTAAAAAACATGCTGGCAAACGCAGACTATCTTCACCGTGCCCGCATACCGTCTGTACCTGACTGCATCCTTTACGCCGATTCACTGCGCTTACAACAGGTGTTTGACAATATTTTCGCAAATTCTTACAAATATGCAAACACAGAAATTGCGGTTGCCATATATCAAGAAAACAATCGCTTAACCGTCACCCTGGAAGATCGGGGCGGCGGCGTCAAAAGCGAAGAGCTGCCGCTTCTCAAAGAAAAGTTCAAGCGTGGCAGCAATGCAAGACATTTGGAGGGCGCCGGGCTCGGCCTCTATATTTCTGACTATTTTATGAGGGAAATGCAGGGCGGACTCTCTCTCGAAAATGGAACACACGGCTTAAAAGTGATCGTTTCGATTTCTCTGAGCGGCAGGCAGCAGATTTGATATTTTATATGCGGGTTTTCTTATATTTCACAGTATTCCGGTTATACTAATTTTATCAAAATCCGGGAGGCTACCATGAAAGTAACTGACAAAGAAAAACGTATCCGCACAGCACCAGACGGAGCTTGGGAAAGCGGTGTTATTAACGCGAAAAAAAATCGCTCCAAAAAGCAGCATCTCAACGATATTACTACCGACATACAGGGAAACGGATACCCGGTCGTTCGGAAAAACCAGGCCGATTAACGCATCCTGATGATACACGTCGGAAATCTCAAATTTCCGACTGTGTTCAAGGTATGTTTGAGGCTCTGACTAACATTGTAGATTAAAAAATTAGTGTATCCGTATGATTTTTCAATCTATGCTCCTTCCATCGTCTTTTTCTAATCTGCATAATTCTTTCCTTTATTTACCCAAATCTGCCCCATCTTCATGATTTTTCCAACGCAGCTTATACTTCTTCTTTGCAATATTTAATTTCCCTAAAAATTTAAGGGTTATTTAAGGTTTGCCTAAAGACATTTAAGATTTGCAAAAGTATAGTAGCAATTATAAGAGGAGGTAGCATATGAACAACATACTATTAAGAACCGAACATCTCAGCAAGTCTTTTTCCAGCGGCGGAACTATGCAGCACGTATTGAAAAATATCGATCTACAGCTTTATCAGGGAGATTTCACCGTGATTATGGGCGCAAGCGGCGCGGGAAAATCGACTCTCCTATACGCTCTTTCGGGGATGGATACCCCTTCCCTTGGCACCATAACATTTGGCGATCAAGTGATCACGGATTTAAGCCAAGATGAGCTTGCCATCTTTCGTCGGAAACACTGCGGCTTTGTCTTTCAACAAATTTATCTGATCGACGGTATGTCTGTCATGGATAATATCTTAGCGGCGGGCCTGCTGATCACCAAAGACAAAAAAACACTTCTCGCCAACGCCGGTTCCTTATTTGAAGCTGTCAATATATCCAAGGAAACGCAGAGAAAGTTTCCCACGCAGATTTCGGGCGGCGAAGCGCAGCGTGCCGGAATCGTCCGCGCACTCATCAACAATCCTGATATCCTATTTGCTGACGAACCCACAGGGGCGCTCAATTCCAAGACCGGCCAGGACGTTCTTGACACACTCACCAGATTCAACGAGCAGGGCCAGAGCGTCGTCATGGTAACACACGACATGCGTTCGGCAAGACGCGGCAACCGCATTCTGTATTTAAAAGACGGCGCCATTACAGGCGAATGTCAGCTTGGCAGGTATGTGCACGGCGATGCCGCAAGACATCAAAAACTGTCTTCCTTTCTCACCGAAATGGGATGGTAAATACAGACATCAATAAGGAGGTCATTATGATCAGCAAAAGTTTTCTTCTCGCACGCTCCAATATGCACAAAGCCAAAGGACAGACAATCACCTTCGTTGTGCTCATTTTTCTCGCAGCGTTGATGCTCAATCTCTGGCTTATGCTGTCTTTAGATTATAAACAGAACTTTGTCCGCAGCCACGACAGACTAAACGCGGAGCATGTCGCGCTTGTCGCCGACGGCGATGGAGCCGACATAAAACATTTCCTTGTACAGACACTCGAAAGCGATGCGCGCACGGATACATATTCCATAGACCCAAGCATGCATATGATTGGCCGGTTTGCGTTTAACGACGGCGAAATTAACAGCGAACTTGTTTTTCTCGAAAAACAGACCTCGCTTTCCCGCACCGTGGGCAAAGTAGAGATCGTGGAGGAGAGCAGCATCGCAAGCGGCATATATATGCCGATACTGTATAAATCAGATGAAATACAGATCGGCGACACAATAGAAATCACAATCGGCAGCAAACCGTTGACTTACACAGTATGCGGATTTTTTAACAGTATTATGGCAGGTTCGCACAATTGTAATATCTGCGAACTGATTCTGACACAGGATAAATACCGCGAACTCGAGCGTACCGGCTATGCCCCGAAATCCACACTTTGTTCCGTGCGCATAAATGATAAATCCGAGAGTGAAAATTTTGAAGCTATGTTCAAAAATGCCATTGCATCACGCTACCCCGCATCACGTACCACGAGCACTTCCTATGCGCTCGTCGTAAAGTCGCGCTATATATCGCAAATGATCTGTTCCGGCATTATGAGCGCAACGGCCTTTTTTATTCTTCTGATTGCCCTCGTTGTGATCGCATCGAATATCATTAATTATATACAGGAAAATATAAAAACCCTTGGTTCTCTAAAAGCAATCGGATACACAAGCCGCCAGCTGGTGTTTTCACTTTTCGTACAGTTTTGCAGCGTTTCGGCAGCCACCACCATATTGGGCGCCGCCGTCTCATACAGTCTGTTTCCGTTCGTCAATACCATGATGGTCACACAGACCGGTATCCCCTATGCGGTTCACTTTCTGCCGCTGCCGCTTATACTCACGCTCCTTATTTTAAACGGAACCGTCGCACTCGTCGTGTGGCTGTCCTCGCGCAGAATTAAGAGGACAAAACCGATTGTTGCTCTGCGTTCAGGCATGGAAACGCACAATTTTAGACGCAATTACGTTCCGCTCGATAAAACCAAAACACCGCTGTCACTCGCGCTCTCCTTAAAGACAACCTTTACCAACCGCAAGCAAAACATCATTGTCTGCATAACCATGTATGTGCTTTCGCTCGTCGTTGTCTTTTCGGGGTTGATGGTACGAAATATCATCATCGACATGACGCCGTTTTTAAATCTGATCGTGGGTGAGACATCAGACAGCTGTGTCATTGTCAACGCCGAAATTGAAAAAGATTTTATAGAAGCAATGCACGATCAGCACTCCGTGGAAAAAGTCTACCTATTCCACTCAGTCGAAGTGCGTCATGTGGACGGCACCGTGCTAGTGGCAACGCTCTCGGATGATTTCTCGAGAATCAACAACCAAAGCATCATTTTTAAAGGACGCTTCCCCAAATATGACAATGAAATCGCCGTCGCCGCAAAATATGCCAGAGAGCATGACTTGCATATCGGCAATGAAATCCAGATAACCGCGAACGGCAAAAAAGCCGTATATCTCATTTCCGGTTTGACACAGATGACCAACAATCTTGGCAAAGACTGTCTGCTCACGCGGGCAGGTTATGAACGGCTCGGCAGGCTGCAAAATACCAGCTACTATCTCAACCTGACAGCCGAAACAGATATCAACACTTTTCATGATACTTTAAAGAAACGTTTTGGCAGCGATATCAGCGCAACGATCAATGTAGCGGCAACAGTGGAGGGCGCCGGGTCCATCTATGTATCGCTGATGACGATCATCGTGATCGCCATTCTGGTTTTGAGCGCCATTGTAATTACCTTTGTGTTATATCTGCTGGTGCGCACGGTGATCAACCACAAAAAACAGGACTATGGCATTATGAAAGCGCTTGGTTTTACCACTGGCCAGCTCATATTGCAGACTTCACTGTCTTTTATGCCTGCAGTAATTTTCTCTACCATAACCGGCATTACCTTCTGCAGTTTTATCATCAATTCGTTAACTGCTCTGTTTTTAAACAGTATTGGCATCGTCAAATGCACGTTTACGATACCTTTGGGCTATTTGATCGCTGCGGATACCGCGCTAATCGTGTTTACTTTTGTGACTGCATGTATATTGTCCATGAAAATTAAAAAGATTGCCCCCAAAGCACTTTTGACGGGAGAATAATAATCACTCACTGTCCCATCACATTTGGGAATGGATAAATAAAGACAATTTTCATACCAAAATGTTACAAAAAACCGCTCATGTAGTGAATAATCATCAAAATTTCTTGCCTGTTCAGGGAAAATATGCTAAAATTTGTACATATTTTAGAATATTTATAAAGAAAGGTTAGGTAATTTCGATGGAATTGGAAATTCTGAAAAACGAAGAAAAAAGAACAAATTTTATCATGTTTCTGTTTTACGCCGTTATTCCGGCTGTCGCATTTTTGTATGTGCTTCTTTTCAACGGCGGCGCCATGAGAGACGCAATCGCGCTTCTCATGGTCGCAGCCAATTTCCTGATTAAACTGTCCGAAAAACAGCTCGGCAAATATGCAAAGTATCTGTATGTTTCGATTTTGCCCATAGTTGGCGCACTGACCATTGTGTTAGGCACACCGCGCGGCTTCGGCGCCATGGTGGAAGCATATTTTCTGATTCTCTTTCTCGCTGTATCCTATTACGATCTATCTGTGGTGGTGGTATATACCGTTGTTCTGATCCTCTCGAACGTCACCGCCATGATCATGTTTCCTTCCGCATATTTGATTATGTACACTCTGCCAATCTGGATTTTCATCCTGATGGTTTATACACTCGCAGTTCTCGCCGCAGTTATGATCATTATGAGAACTCGCTCCCTTTTTCTCGACGTGGAGAAAAAAGAACATGAGGTGGAAAACTTATTATCCAACGTCAGACAGGCCTTTACCGGAATACAGGAGTCCACGGAACACATTCATGTATCCTTAGACGGCTTCAAACAAAGCACACAGGAAATTGCCGCTTCCACGGAGGCCATTTCCACCAGCTCGGAGACACAGATAGAAGAAGTAAACGGAAGCATCGGTATCTTTAACACGCTAAACGACAAGATAGAAGCCTCCGAAAAACAAGTTATGCTCACAATGAACAACATGGCGCAATTCAAAGAAAAAAATGATGAAGGTATCGCATCCATATCCGAACTTTCCAAAAAGTTTGATGAAAATACAAAAGCCACACAGGAAGCCGCAGACGGTGTGGCCGCCCTGGCACAGAAATCAACCCTGATTGCCGGAATTGTCGACAGCATCAACCAGATCGCAGAGCAGACCAATCTGCTGGCGCTCAACGCCGCCATCGAGGCAGCAAGAGCCGGTGAAGCCGGGCGGGGATTTGCCGTTGTTGCGGATGAAATCAATGCCCTCTCGACAGAATCGTCCAACGCCACGAAAGAGATAGACCGTATCTTAAAAGATATCATTGACACGGTGGAAGAAACCAATAAAGTGATGGACAAAAACGGCGTGATCGTCAAAGAATCCTCCGCCAAACTGGATGATACCGTAAAGATTTTCCAGACCATGCTGGTCTCCTCTGACGAGGTAGTGGATATCATCGGGGAATTAAAGCGCGAACTGTTAAGCATCGTAGATATCAAAGACACGCTCTTAGAGGCGATGAATAAATTGGAATCTATTTCCGAACAATCGGCAGCAACGACCACCGAAATCAGCGCGGCAACAGGAGAACAGGTTACCGGAGTAGAAAACATTTTAGCGTCTTTGGAGGCTGTGCAGGGAGGAATTGAGCGCCTCGCTGACGTTCTTGAAGGCAAACAAACGCAAAATGCATCTTAATCTTATATCTCTTACTTATGAAAAGGATTTTAGTCTTATATCTCTTACTCAGATACATAGGCACAAAACACGGCGGTCATATAAACATGACCGCCGTGTTTGTGTAACAGGCCAAACGCACTGTACACATTCTTTCTTATGTGCAACAGGCCAAGCACTGTACACGATTCTTTCTTATGTGTAACAGGCCAAGCACTGTACGCAATTTTACCTATGCTTATCTTGTTACGATATCAACTGGTACATTAAAAATCTTCGCCACTTTCAGAATCGTATCAATGTGTCTGCCGGTAGCCGCCGCAAAGTGATGCGTTGGGCCACATTCACTCCAGCGGTTGACGAACTCTCTCGCTCCGCAGGTAAAGCGTGTCCTCATATTGGTATCACCAAACGAAAGTATCTTGCCCTCTTCATTGACACCCTCAGCGACAATAAACTTAAAGTGCCCGTCTCCATCCTGTGTGATGGCAAGATATGTAACAGGCCCTGTGTAGGGGTAGAACTGTGTCAGATAACCGCCGCCGGTCTTACCGTGGAACACTTTTACAATCTTCATCGTCGGTTTCTTGTCGGAGATATCGGCATCACCCGAACCGCTGTGCCCGATGATCGCGATATCGTCATTGAAATCAATCGAATACATCTCTGCGAGCTGACCGGTACCGGAAATAGTCTTTAAGATACTCATTGCCATGGCAACTTTCATGTCGCCCTCAACCGCGCAGGCCGTTCCCTGTTTAATCAGCATCGAAAAAGCGGGGATCAACATACTGTCAAGGACACCGGCCTTGCCCTGCGCAAAGCCGTCATAGTGAGACGCAATCAGGCCAAGCTTCTCGTCTTTCACCCACTGCTCAAACGCGACAACGTATTTGGCCATCTCCCACACTTCCTCAATGCTTCCGCCGCCCTCAATATCGAACGTGTCAAGAATATCCTGCGCTTTCGCGCGGATGGCCTCATCGTCTGCAATGTTGTCCGCAATTGCCCACATCTTCTCCCAGTCAAACTGCTTGGTGTAAAGATGCATGCGTCTGTAAAGATTGGACTCGTCGATATAGAGGTCCATCATACCGGGATATGGTCTTCCGATCTGTGCAATATTGGTGTCGCGGAATCTTCTTCTCACCTGGGCAGCACGGCACCATTCCTCAATCTGCTCCTGAACGCCGGGATCTCCTCCCTCAACTACGCCGGTAATCACCGCATGCCGCTTTCCGTATCGCTCAAGATCGGCTACCATCTCGCCGACAGCGCCGCAGGCATAGCCTTCACCAAGCCAGGACGCGATGTCCGTATGATCATAATCCAGCGCTTTTAATTTTTGAACATTGACAAGCACAACCGGAACATCAAGATCTTTTACAGCCGGAAGCATATTGTAAGATGTGGCATAGGTAAGGAGCTGGAGAAATACCAGATCGACATCTGCCGCGCGGAATTTATCCCCGGCTTCCTGCGACTGCTCCTTTGTCGTCACGATACCGCCGTCAATAATCTCCACGGTATCGGGAATCGTTTTTTTGAAAGCCTCATACTGGGCTTCAAATTCGGGCACCAGTGAGGGGAACTGTGGCAGGTATGCACCAAGGGCAATGGAAAACACACCCAGCTTTGCTTTTGTATTCACTAACATAATGAATCCTCCTTATAAATTATATTGCTTGTTTCTATATAGAATCTATTATAAATCAAAATGCTAAAAATAGCAAATACTCATCCTGCAAATCATGTTTTATTTTAGTAAAACCAGCTCCCCATCCTGGTAACTTATTACTCTGTTATTGCTTGACTATGCGCGCAATATACGCAAGCACCCGGTCCACAAAGACATCTTTCTGGTCCTTGCTGCTGTTTGCGATGTAATAATCCACATCAAACTCGCTGTGTAGGCAAATCCCCGTAATTAGATAAGTCGGGTCCATACCATACTTTCGATACAATAGCAGCAGTTTGACCGCCGAGAGCCCGGTTGCTCCGGATTCATATTTCCGGTAATGCTCTTCGCTCACATCAAGTAAGGTGGCGATTTCCGCCTGCGATCTCCCCAGACGCACTCTTGCTTCCCGCAGTCTTTTCCCAATCAGCATGTTGGCTTCTTTTCTGTATTTATCCATATTGTTGCACCTCCCAAAAAAATCATAACAACACAGGGAACAAACATACAGAACAGAAAACGCCCCAACACAATATGTTTTTTAACCTTTGTAACAATAAGCGCGCAGCGGATAAGTTTTTCGCCATGCTCACCACAGGGCCGCGCGCCGCGCCGTCGGCGGCTTTCTTAAAGAGGAGCTTTTTGCAGCCTTTCGCATAAAATAAGAGGATATGTATCGCTCTTTGGCCGAGCTTACACATCCCCTCTTATTTTATCCGCCTGACAAGACAGTATAGGTTGTTAGCTATATTAATTAGCATCGTCAAAATGAATAAATATGCATAGCTGTTCGATCGGTAGTGTTATATATTTTTATA
>CAJTYI010000051.1 GCA_910584215.1 uncultured Roseburia sp.
GAACCCCTGACGTTTTTCCGGAGGGTCAAAAGACAAGTAGCGCCTGCAGCTATGTTGCCTGCGGGACACCGCATTTACGCTGTGAATATAAAAGTTTTGTATCACTTCCGAATAGAACAGCTATGCATACTTATTCATTTTGACGGTACCAAGGAAAACTTGGCTAATAACTTATAAGCTGCTGCCCTGCGGTCGACACCGCAGAGCAGCAGCTTTTTTAAACATGCCGGCATGCCTAAACAATGGACAGTACGCACAGCGAACTGTCGTTACGCTCCATAAAACAAGCCCCAATACGCTGATCTCAACAGTTTGGTTTCCCGCAATTTGTATCAAATTCAGGATTACAGATATAGAAGTTTTTGCTGTCGAGCTCATCCTGCACCATGCGAAGTCCTTCGCCGAAACGCTGGAAATGAACAACCTCTCTCGCGCGCAAAAAGCGGATTGGATCACAGACTTCCGGGTCTTTTACCAGACGCAGTATATTGTCATAAGTGGTGCGGGCTTTCTGCTCTGCTGCCATATCCTCAAACAAGTCGGTTATGGCGTCACCCTTTGACTGGAATTCACAGGCATTGAACGGGATACCGCCCGCGGCCTGCGGCCAGATTCCTGCCGTATGGTCAACGTAATACGGCGCAAATCCTGCGGCTTCCAGCTCTTCAGCGCTTAACCCCTTTGTCAGCTGCCGCACAATCGTTGCCACAATCTCAAGATGGGCCAATTCTTCCGTACCGATATCGGTCAAAATACCTGCCACCTTGCGGTAAGGCATACTGTAACGCTGCGAGAGATAGCGCATGGAGGCTCCCATCTCACCGTCAGGTCCACCGTATGGCATGAGTTGATAAATCAGCAGCCAGCGCCTAAATGCCGTGTAGCTTCAGCCACTCGGTAGACGCGTCCATGGCAATACGGCAGGCATTCGTCTCATCAAGAGCATTGAGCATCACAAAATCATGTATCGTACTCTGTACCCGCACAGCAGTGACATCCACGCCGGCACAGCGAAGTTTTTCTCCAAAAGCTTCTCCCTCACTGCGCAATACATCCGCCTGCCCGTTGATAATCATCGTCTGAGGAAAACATTTCAAACAATCTATACCCGCCCGCAGCGGCGACGCCGTGATCTGATTTCGCTCCCCCATAGAGCTTGTATATTGCTGCCAGAACCATTTCATCCCTTCCCGGTACAGATAATAATCGACCGCAAATTGACGGTAGCTCGGTGTGTCAAAGCAGGCATTGGTTACCGGATAATATAATAACAGCTTGTGAATATCAGGGCCATGCCGCATCAATGACATAAGCACCATGGCGATCGCCATATTTCCACCAACACTGTCACCTGCAACGGTAAGCGCTGTACGGTTGACAATGGGACATCGATCTTGGATTATTTCTTTTAGATGAGATAAGATAAAATAACACTGTTCAATCGCTGTGGGATATTTCGCCTCCGGCGACCGGCTATATTCAGGGAATACAACCAGTGAATTTGTCCTGGCTGAAAGCTCTCGAACCAGCTTCTCGTGTGTGTGAAAGCTTCCGAATACCCAGCCCGCTCCGTGAATATAGAAGATCGTATTTCTAATTTTTTCGTCCTTGGGGGCAATAAAATATACTGGGACACTCCCCCATTTTCCTGTGTTTATGCAATCAGAGGATATATGGGCCGGATATTTATATACAGGCGTATCCTGAATCTCTTCCAATGCCTTTCTGCCTTGCTCGGGCGGCAGCTGAAATATCAGCGGAGGTACGGAACTTTGGTTGCAGACATCTTCCGCAGCCGGTTCTAAGGGAACGCAACGTTTCATATATCGTTCTCCATTCATACGATTCTTGTTGCTTATATCATATGCAGTTCTTCTGCGTTTGTATAATGGCAAAATGAAATCCGTGTTGTTCACTATCCACCGCTTTTTGTGATTGGAATGCTTATGTAAATCGGGCAAGTGTTATACTCTAATATTCGCGCAGATACAGTGTCCCATTCTTGGTCAATGAATTAGGAAAACCACCACAAACGCCTTATTTACAGGCTTTTAAAGTGTTATCCCTATTATAACTCACTCACATCCCCTGTACAATTCCCCCGGTCAGATCAATCAGCTCTCTGTCCGTCACCTGGAATAAAATGCCTTTGTTGGCTTCCCTGCCGCTGTAATCAATATTCTCAATCGAAATCTCGTAGCTTTTTGTCTCCCCCGAGATTGAAGAAATGACATAGGCGGTTCCGGTACGGATATCCTGTTTATACGCCACCTCGTAGCTGGATGCCGCAGAGAGGTGTTCGAGGTTTCCGTCGAGATTTCCATATATGCCTATACCGGTATTCTCCGAAATTCTGCCCATGCAGCAGCTTTTGTTATAGTTTATGACGCCGGAGAGTTCTCCCGGATTCCCGTCCTCCCCTTTTCTTATCCCGATAATATTGGTCAGATAAATCCATCCCTCACTCACCTGCATCATCGTACCGGTATCTCCGTCGCTGACTGCATGACCAAGCGCGCCAAAATCTCCGTCGCCGTCGTAATAGGTCATCGTGCCGACGCCCGCCAGATCATCTCTGACCCAAATACCAAGTTTATACATACCGTTATCACTCTGGACCGGATCGATCGCTACCTCAATATATTCGCCGTCACGGCGTATCCCTAAAATTTCTTTTTCACCGCCATAGTAATCGATCTTTTCGATCAGGGTTTCTTTCTCCGTCACCTTCTCGCCGTTGATGCTGACAATGTAATCGCCGCTTTTGACACAATTTTCCGCAGGCTTTACAAGCTCCCCCGACTGAGAGGTAAATTCGCCGGCCGCTATGACGAGCACGCCGTTCGTCTTCACATATATGCCGATCGGCATACCGCTGGCATAGACCTCCCCGGCGTCGAGCACCGTTACCGCGATATCTTTGACCGGAAAAATACCAAACAATTTACAGGTAACCGTATATGTGATGCGCTGCTCCATGGGATTGCCCGACAATTGATTCAACACTTCCCTGCTGTCCTCTTTTAACACAACGCGTACCGGCAGGGAGTAGTCATATTTAATCTCCTCCCCCGCATTGACGTACATAACATCCGGAATCGAATCATAAAAGGTGCGCACTGCAAAAAATGCGACGATAATCAATCCCAAATATGTGATTTGCTGCATGATGTGCTGTAATTTTCCCATGATTCCTCTCATTCCGCCGCATAACTGGCATTTTCATATGTGAATTAGAACTACTTCGTACTTCTTTGCAGGCTGCTTTGCCGTATAAGCAAAAATAAGAAGATTCTGCCTGCTTGCCCGCAGTGACAGATATCTTCTTATCTATTATGTGATTATTTTAGTTTTTCACTCATTTTGTCTTTGGCATATTTTGGCAATTATGCCGTTATGCGTGGCGCTCTTTTTTTTGTCGCGCCAGCTCTTTCATCTCTTCTGCACTCTTTAACACGGTGTCCGTGATCTCAACTCCTCCGAGCATGCGCGCGAGCTCCTCCACACTGTCCTCCTCTTTCAGTCTGCGGATATGAGAAACGGTCGACTGATTTTCGACAGATTTTTGAATCAGGTAATGGGCGTCGGCCATCGCTGCGATCTGCGGCAAGTGCGTGATACAGATGATCTGGTGATTCTTTCCCAGAAAACTCATTTTCTCGGAAACCATCTGCGCGGTCCTCCCACTGATACCGCTGTCGATCTCGTCAAATATCAAAGTATCAATGGCGTCCTGGCTGGCTAAAATCGTCTTGATCGCCAGCATTATGCGAGAAAGTTCGCCGCCGGAAGCCACCTTTCCCAAAGGTTTTAACGGCTCTCCGGGGTTGGTGGAAATCATAAATTCGGCATCGTCATATCCGTTTGCCGTATAATGCTCCATCCGTTCAAATTCCATCTGGAATCTGACATCCAAAAAATTCAAATCTTTTAAAGACTCTGTGACATCCGACGACAGTTTTAACGCTCTGCTCTGCCTGATCTTAGATACTTCCTCACAAAGCTTTTGCAGTTCCATCTCCGCCGCTTTGACGTGCTCTTTCAATTCGGCGAGATATGTATCATAGTTCGCAAGCTTTTTGAGCCGTTCCTCTTTCTCCTGCGCGGCTTTCATCACTTCCGCAACGTTGCCGCCGTATTTCGATTTCAAATGATTGAGCAAATCCAATCTCTTTTCGATCTCATAAAACGTCGCCTCATCAAACTCCGTTCCCTCGATATAATCCGCCATCTCCCGGTTAAAATCGTTGAGCAGATTGTCGATCTCAGCCAGCTGGCTCTCACAGTTTTTGACCCTGTCGTCATATTCCGACACAGACATAAGTTCCCGCAGTGCACGGCCGAGAAGCTCTGTGGCGCTCTCCATGCCGCCCCCGGTACACCCGTAGGCAGCGGCCATAGCTTCCATAATACGCTTGCCGTTACAAAACCGGCTGTATTCCGCCTCCAACTCTTCATCTTCTCCCTCTCTAAGCCTGGCCTCCTCGATCTCGTGGAGCTCATATTCGAGAAATGAAATTTCGCGCACGCGGTCTTCCCCGTCTCTGTCCGCCTCCGCAAGCTCTTCCACCAGCTTGCGGTACTGACGGTAGGTCTCCGCGAGGGCTTCTTTCTTGCTGCCGATCTCTTCTTTGGCATAATCGTCCAATATCTCTAAATGCTTCTTCTTTGACAAAAGCGACTGATGCTCATGCTGTCCGTGAATGTCGATCAGCGCGGCCGCAATCTCTTTCATTCTCGAGGCGGGCATACTCTCCGCATTTACTTTGCAGGCACCCCGCCCGTTTACAATCCTGCGGCTGATGATGACCTCGTCATTCTCTGGGTATACGCCAAAGCGCAGAAGCTGCTCTCTCACACGCGCATCTGTCACGGTAAACACCAGCTCAACGAGCGCATAATCGGCGCCTTCGCGCACCATCTCTTTGGGAATCTTTTCCCCCAGGGCCAGGCCGATGGAACCGATAATAATAGACTTGCCGGCTCCTGTCTCACCGGATAATATATTAAGCCCTGAAGTAAATTCCACCTCGGACTCGTCGATCAATGCCAGATTTTTCACATGCAGACTCTGTAACATCTTAAAACCTGCCTTTCTTACTTTTCTCTCACAATTTTCATTAACCGTTCCTTCACGGCAGTGGTATCTTCGACCGTGCGGACTGCGCACATAATCGTATCATCCCCGGCAATACATCCCACTACCTCGTACAGATGCATGGCATCGAGAGCGGCGGCCACCGCCATCGCCATACCGGAAACCGTCTTAATCACCAGGATATTCTGCGCCAGATCCATAGAAACGAAACCGTCGCGAAAGACGCGCTTGTACTTTTCATCGAGCTCCCTGGCCTGCTCCGATACCGGCGCATATTTTTGCCTGCCGTCCTTGGTGGCTACCTTTGTCAGCTTTAACTCGCGGATATCCCGACAGATCGTCGCCTGAGCCGCCTGATATCCTTCCTGCTCCAGGTAAGCGGAGAGTTCCTCCTGTGTCTCAATATCATAGTTTCCGATTACTTCCAAAATTTTTTGCTGACGCTTGGATTTCATTGCACGCTCCTATACTTATCCATAGGTTTCCATTTTCCTGCGCAAAATTTCCAGAAAACTTTCATTGCGCAGCTTTAAAATCTGTGTCGTTTTTTCTGCCTTTCGTATCACAAACTGATCGCCAACCTTAAGCTTCACCGCGTTATCACCGTCAAAACTGACTTCGACCGTCTCGTCCTTCTGAGAACGGCGCCTGCCAATTTCCACCACCACCTCATCCTCATCGCCGATGACAATGCTTCTGGTACTTAGATTATGAGCATTGATGGGTGTAATCAGAATCACGCTCGCCTTCGGATCGACGATAGGCCCGCCGGCCGACATATTATATCCGGTTGACCCTGTGGGAGTAGAAATGATGATACCGTCCGCATGAAATGTATTAAGATACCGTCCGTTGACGGACAGAATTAAATTGACGATTGAAAGAGAACCAGTGCGGTGTATGACAACATCATTGAAAGCAATCTTAGACGCCTCCCGCTCGCCTCCCCGGATACCGCATCCAACTAACATCATACGCTGCTCAATGATATACTGGTTGTCCATCAGCTGATCAAGCGCCCAAAATACGCTGTTCTCCTCCAGCTCGCAGAGATAGCCAAGCGTGCCTAGATTGACGCCGATGAGCGGAAGACCGCTTTGCATCATGTGATCCGCCGCACGAATCAGCGTACCGTCTCCGCCCAGCACGATCACTCCCTGGGTTTCCTCCGGAATTTGTTCTGGTTTGGGCGCCGCCGCATCCTCATCCTCACCGTTGCTGATATAATAAATACAGCTTCCGCCCCTCTCTTCAATATAAGACTTGATCTCCCCAGTCAGGCGCAGATTGGCATCCTTAAAAGAGTTTACAATAATCAAAAAATGTTTCATACCAATTCTCCATGCTGCTCCATATTTTCGCCAAGCGCGCTGCCCGCCGTTTCCTATTTATCCAGCGCACCGTGGGCGTCTTCGACCACGTCAGAGACATTGACATGCTCTGCGATCTCCCCCAACGTATCCAAGCGCAAATGAACCAGATACTCGATATTTCCCTCGGGTCCCTTGATCGGGGAATAATCCAAATGCAATACAGAAAATCCCAGCTCGCGCGCAAACGAGATCACACGCTCCACGACTTCCATATGCACAGCCTTATCGCGCACAACCCCTTTTTTGCCTACTTTTTCCCTGCCCGCCTCAAACTGCGGCTTGATCAGGCAAACCATCTCACCGTTGTCGCACAATAACCCTGCCGCGGGTCCTAAGACTTTTGTCAGAGAGATAAACGACACATCCACGGAAGCAAAATCCAGACGATCGGCTAAATCATTCTGCGTCACATAGCGGATATTGGTCTTCTCCATACAGACCACACGCGCATCCTGCCTTAGTTTCCATGCAAACTGCCCGTACCCGACGTCCACCGCGTATACTTTGCTGGCGCCGTTTTGCAGCATACAGTCGGTAAAGCCGCCGGTGGAGGCTCCGATATCCATACAGATCAGCCCCTCCAGCGAAACCTCAAACTGCGCCAACGCTTTCTCGAGTTTTAAGCCGCCACGGCTGACATATTTGAGGGTGTTCCCTTTTACCTCTATGCTCACACCTACATCGAAAGCCGCACCCGCCTTGTCTTCCCTCTGATTTTGCACAAAGACATTGCCCTCCATGATCATGGCTTTTGCTTTCTCTCTGGAGGGAGCCAACCCCCTGTTTACCAACAAAATATCCAATCGTTCTTTCAAACTGTCAACGTTTCCTCTCTGTCTATTT
Source organism: uncultured Roseburia sp. (assembly GCA_910584215.1). Taxonomy (GTDB): domain Bacteria; phylum Bacillota; class Clostridia; order Lachnospirales; family Lachnospiraceae; genus Roseburia. Next base: position 7,315 of record CAJTYI010000051.1, read on the forward strand.
TTTCGTATGCCTCTATGGTTCTCGCGATAATGGTATCAGCGTCGATTCCCACCTCGCGGCGCAAAATATCGACATTGCCGTGTTCCACATATTCATCCGGTATGGCAATCGGCAGCACCTTGATCCGAATTCCCCTCTGCAAATAATGCAGCATGACATGCTCACCCATTCCGCCGTTGATAACGTTTTCCTCCATCGTCACCACCAGTTTATGATTCGCCGTAAGCTCCTCCAAAATCTCCTCATCGAGCGGCTTTACGAAACGCGCATTGATAAGGCTGCACTTATAATTGTTTTGTTTTAACCCGTCTCTCACCTGTTCTGCAATCTTCACCATAGAGCCAAGGGCAAACAATACAATCTGCGCTTCCCGGTAAATCCATTCACTTTTGGCAAGTAAGATCGGCTGTCTGAATTCTTTCAAACCGTCGTAGGCTTCCCCCCTCGGATAACGAACAGCGATCGGCGTAGGAAAATTGACGGCATATTTAATCATATCCGAAAGTTCCCATTTATTTTTTGGCGCCATAATTGTCATATTGGGAATGGTGGAAAGATAAGAGAGATCAAAGATACCCTGGTGCGTCTCCCCGTCGCTTCCGACCAATCCCGCCCGGTCAATCGCAAACACTACCGGAAGATTTTGAATACAGACGTCATGCAGGATCTGATCATATGCCCGCTGCAAAAACGAAGAGTATACGGCAAATATCGGTTTGAGTCCCGCCGCCGCCAGCCCGGCCGCAAACGTCACCGCGTGAGCTTCCGCGATGCCGACATCAAAAAACCTCTCCGGAAACATATTGTGAAAGCGTTTTAGCCCCGTGCCGTCCGTCATCGCCGCTGTAATTGCGACGACTCTGTCATCCCTGTCCCCGAGTTTGCGCATCACGGTCGAAAAAATATCGGTATAGTTGGCCTTCACCCTTGGATGCTTGGGCAGACCGGTCTCGATATCAAACGGTTCCGTGCCGTGGAAACGCGCAGGGTGACGCTCCGCGGGTGCATACCCGGCGCCCTTATGCGTCAGCACATGCACAAGCACCGGACCGTCAATGCGCGAGGCTTCCCGCAGCAGCCGCAGAATACCTTTGATATCTCCGCCGTCCACAGGCCCCAGATAAACGATGCCCATCTCCTCAAAAAACATTCCCGGCACAAAGAGCTGCTTGATGCTGCTCTTGGTTTTGCGCAGTTTGTGTACCATTTTATCCCCATATACCGGAATTTTATTGAGGGAATTCATGACGCCGATTTTTAAATCCAGATAAGCATTGGCAGTGCGGAAACTGGTAAGATAGGTAGACAGTCCACCCACATTCTCGGAGATGGACATATTGTTGTCGTTTAATACAATAATAAAATTTGTTTTCAGCATCGCGGCATTGTTTAAAGCCTCAAACGCCATGCCGCCGGTCAGGGCCCCGTCTCCTATGACCGACACCACGCGGTAATCTTCCCCTGTGACTTCCTTGGCGAGTGCATACCCAAGTCCGGCAGAAATTGACGTAGAGCTGTGCCCCGTGTCAAAACTGTCGCAGTCACTCTCCTTGCGTTTGGGGAAACCGCTCATACCCCCATATTTGCGCAGTCCGTCAAATCCTTCGCGCCTTCCGGTCAAGATCTTGTGGGTATATGCCTGATGGCCCACATCCCAGATCAGCTTATCCTGTGGAAAATCCAAAAAAAGATGCAGTGCCATGGTCAGCTCCACGACCCCGAGATTGGAAGCGAGATGACCTCCGGTGACAGAGATCTGTTCGATCAAAAACTGTCGTATCTCATCGGCCAACAGTCGCAACTCCTCCTCGGTAAGCTCTTTTATGTCATTTTCTTTTTTTATTTTATCCAACACCATACAGAAATACCTCTGTTTCTATCCTTTTCCGAGCGTAAACAGATATCTCGTCTGCTATTTGTCACGGTAAATCAGATACTGCAAAAGTCCTGTCAAAAATTCATTTTTGACCACCAGCGTTTCCATACAGTCAACTGCCTCTTTGGACAACCGCTCCACCGCTTCCTTTGAACCCTCAAGTCCCTCAAACGTGACATAGGTAACTTTATGATTTTTCTCGTCGCTGCCGATCGGCTTTCCCAACACCTCCATAGTACTCGTCACATCCAAAATATCATCCTGTATCTGAAACGCAATCCCCACCAGGCTGGCCGCCTGCTCGATCAGTTTTTGTTCATTTTTGGTAGCGCCGGCCAGAATCGCACCGATCACCATGGAAGCCTCAATCAAAGCCCCAGTCTTAAGGCGGTAGATAAAGTCCAGTTTTTCTTTTGTCAGATCGCCGTCTTGTTCGGCCAAAATATCGACCGTCTGACCGCCTACCATGCCATATATTCCTGCTTTGTGCGAAAGCACTTGAAGCGCTTTTGCGATTCTTATATGTTCCACAGACATATTAAATGCCCGAAGCGCCGTCTCATAAGCGTAATTTAACAGCGCGTCTCCCGCCAATATCCCCATCGCCTCACCGAACATTGCGTGCGTCGTCTTTTTGCCCCTGCGGTATTCATCGTTATCCATGGCTGGCAGATCGTCGTGGACAAGAGAATAGGTATGTATCATCTCGATTGCCGCCATAAAAGGCTCCACCACTTGCCCCCTGCCGCCAAACAGACGGTAGGTCTCTTGCATTAACATCGGCCGCAGTCTCTTTCCGCCTGCCTGCACGCTATAATTCATCGCCTCCATAATCCGGCTCTGATAATTCTCCTCCACCGGGAGGTAGGCGTTTATCACTTTCTCTATTTCAGCTGTACGCTTTTCGATCTCTGCTTTGATATCCATCCCTGCACACTCCTTGTCCCACATTACGCAAAATCTTCGGCCTCTCCGTCGACATTTATCACCTGCATTTTCTTTTCCACGGTATCTAACAGACGGTGACAGTCCTTTAACCGCTCCATGCCTTTTTGATACAGGGCAAACGACTCCTCAAGCGAAATGTCCTGCTGTTCCATCCGCTCCATCATTTGCTCGATCTGTGAAAAATTTTCTTCTATGGTAAAAGTGTTTTCATTCGTAGTGTTTTGTCCCGTTGTATCCGTCTTTTCACTGATACTTGTTGCTTCATTGGTAACCGTCATTTCTTTCTTATCCTTACTCAAGGTCAACCTCCGTAACCGCCGCTTTTACTGTTCCGTTTTGCAAATGCACTGCAATGATATCATGTTTTTTTACGGAAGACGCATCCCGTATGGCCCGTCCGCCCTCATCTGCCACAAAAGCGTAACCCTGGCAGAGCTTTTTTGCCGGCGAGAGTCCGTCCAATTTTTCTGCAAGCAGCATCATATGATGACGCTTTTCTCTTAAAATGGCATCCATTTTTGTGCGCAGTTTCTCCTCCAAATCCACCGCATATTTCCTGTTCTCCCGCAGCCTGTGAGCCGGGCTCAACAGTCTCATACGTGTGTCAAGATGCTCCAGCTGAAGCTGTAACGTGACGATTCTCTGCCGCATCATGTGCTCTAAACGCTCATGCATCTGGTAGAGCTGCACCTGTGCCGCGCGGTAATCGTATACAGCCAGCTCCGCGGCGGCAGAGGGCGTCGGCGCCCGCAAATCTGCGACAAAATCTGCAATCGTATAGTCCGTCTGATGTCCCACGGCTGAGATCACGGGAGTCTGGCAGGAAAAAATCGCGCGCGCGACGATCTCCTCATTAAACGCCCACAAATCTTCGATCGATCCGCCGCCGCGGCCGACAATCATCACATCCACACCCAAATCATCCAACGCGCGTATCCCCTGCGCGATACTCTGCGCCGCGCCGTATCCCTGCACCAATGCCGGGTAGAGGATTAACTGGACATAGGGATTGCGCCTGGCGGCGATATTGCGGATATCCTGCACGGCGGCCCCTGTTGGCGCCGTCACCACTCCGACCCGGGCGGCATACCTGGGAATCGGCTTTTTATACGCCTCGTCAAACATGCCCATTTCTTCCAGTTCCTGTTTTAAAGCTTCAAACCGCAAATAGAGATTGCCGGCGCCGGAAAGCTCGATCTCGCGCGCATAAAGCTGGTATTTTCCATCCCGCTCATAGACCTCAACAGAACCAGTCACCACAACGTTTTGGCCTTCCTGCATCTGAAATTTAAGTCCCCTGCGGTTTCCGGCAAACATGATGCACTGCATGACGCCTCCGGCGTCCTTGATCGTAAAATAGATATGACCGGAACTGTGGTACTTACAATTGGAAACCTCGCCCTTGACGCTGATCTTGTGCAGCAGAAAATCCTGTGCAAACATGTTTTTGATATAGGTATTGACCTGCCCTACGGAGTAAACATTTTTCATCATACTAATTTCGCCAGAATCCCGTTAATAAACGCGGGGGAATCCTCCGCGCCGTAAATTTTTGCCAGCTCTACCGCCTCGTTGATCGCAACGCCCACCGGCACCTCTTCGTCATGTTTCATCTCATAGACTGCGAGGCGGATGATGGTCAAGTCCACTTTGCCCATGCGCACGGTTTTCCAGCCCTGCGCCACGTCATTGACCATCGCGTCGATCTCTGGTATCCTTTCCGCTACCTTATTGCATTTATCCGTAATATACTGCTCGTCCACTACATCCCACACGGCTTCCGCCTGCTGGTACAGTTTCATCTGTTCCGAAAGCTCATCCTCCCCGTGAAACAAAGTCCCGAACAGCATTTTAAAAATCTGTTCTCTCAATTCTCTTCTCGTCATCTAGTCCTTCCTCTCCCACCCGCAGGACACCGTTTCCCATATGGTAAAAAAGGATGTCGCTATGACATCCTTTACAATAACTGCACATATACCCGGCCAAGTCTACTTGCCGCTTCCCATGTCAACACTTGCGATACGGATGTTTACGCCGGATACTTCCAAGCCCGTCATATTCTCAATGGCACTCTTGATGCGCTCCTGCACTTTGGAAGAAACAGCAGGGATGGAATATCCATATGCGATGTTCAGTGCAACGTCCACACTGACGACACCCTCAAGCACTTCCACACGTACCCCTTTGGACAAGTTTTTCATACCAAGCTTACTAACCAGTTCATTTGTGATGTTACCAGCCATAGAGGCTACGCCCTCGATCTCAGTAGCGGCAAGCCCGGCAATGATAGCAACCACTTCATCTGCAATCTTCACTTCTCCTAAATTACCATCCTTTATTTTAAATGTTTTTCTATCCTCACCCATTGCTAAATGCCTCCTAAGTGATATTATGTGTTTATTATAACAGACTATTCCCTATTTGGAAACCAAAAATGTATTATTTTTCCTTAAAAATTTCTGTTTGTAAAGCCATAGGGCGTGTCCTGGTACACATAGTAATTGAGCCAGTTTGAATAAAGGATATTGCCGTGGGAGCGCCACTGTAAGCGCGGCCTTTTTGTAACGTCATCCTGCGGGTAATAGTTGACCGGCAGCCGAATCGGCAGCCCCTTTTGTTTATCTCGCTTGTATTCGATATCGAGCGTTACACGGTCGTATTCCGGGTGTCCCATCACAAAAATACGTCTTCCCTTGCCGGCCATGCCCAAAAAGAATCCCGCCTCATCCGATTCGGCAAGCACCGTAAATCCCGGCACTGCCTTAATATCCGCCAGCCTTACCTCCGTGTGCCTAGAATGAGGGGCCATAAAGTCATCGTCAAATCCGCGCACCAGGGGCACCTTGCGGTTCATCACATGATGTTCAAAGACGCCGAACAATTTTTCGGGCAGCATATATTTTTTCAACCCGTAATAATAGTACAATCCGGCCTGCGCTCCCCAGCACAGATGCAGGGTAGAGGTAACATGCGTATCCGTCCACGCAAAAATCTGGCACATCTCCGGCCAAAAGTCCACCTCCTCATATTCCATCTGCTCTAACGGCGCACCGGTGATAATAAGACCGTCAAAATATCTGTCTTTTACTTCCTCAAAAGTCTGATAAAATTGATTGATATGACTGCGCGACGTGTTTTTGGACTGATGGCTGGAAACCGTGATAAATGTAATATCCAACTGCAGCGGCGTGTTGGACAGCGAACGCAAAAGCTGCAATTCCGTGTCCTCTTTCAACGGCATGAGATTCAAGATGCCGATCGAAAGAGGCCTGATATCCTGGTGCGTGGCGCGTATTTCATCCATCAAAAATATATTTTCTGTCTCTAAGATCTCCCTTGCGGGCAGATCGCTCTGTACTTTAATTGGCATAGAATACCTCTTCTTTCTACTGAATATAGATCGACTGTATCCATATTCTCGTTCCGCATGTTAAGGCGTACCCCGTTTTGCTCTGTCTTTCTAATCCTGAATCATCCGCAAAAACTCCTCTTCCGTCAGCACAGGAATTTCAAGCTCTTTTGCTTTTGCCAGTTTACTGCCGGCGGCCTCCCCGGCAAGCACATAATCGGTCTTTTTCGAGACGGAGCCGGACACTTTGCCGCCATATTTCTCTATCAGCTCTGCCGCCTCTTTTCTGCCGAGCGACGGCAGTGTTCCCGTCACCACCACAGTTTTACCGCTCAACGCAGACTCCAATGTCTCCTCGGCCTTTGCCTGCATATTGACGCCGGCCTCTTTTAAACGGGCGATCATTGTTTGATTTTCCGGCTGCTCAAAATAACTGCGGATACACATGGCGCTGACTTCCCCGATATCGTGTACCGCGGTCAGCTCTTCCACACTCGCCCCGGCCAGTTTGTCGATTGTTTGAAATTCTTTCATGATCGCCTTAGCCGCGGCTTTGCCGACGTTTGGTATGCCAAAACCGGTCAGCAGCCTGCCGGCATCATTTTCTTTTGATTTCTCGATTACGGCAAGCAGTTTGTCCGTATTTTTCTCTTTGCCGATTATTCCAAGCTCGATCAACTCCTCGCGGTGTTCCCAAAGATGGTAGATATCTGCAATGTCCTTAATATACCCCCGACGCACAAGCTCCTCGATATAGACGGTGCCAAACCCCTTGATGTCCATGGCTTCCCTACCCACAAAGTTAATGATGCGCCGCTCAAGCTGCGCCGGGCAGTTCGGGGATGTGCATTTGATATCCGCGGTGTCCTTTTCCCGCTCTGTCTTTGCACCGCACACGGGACAAACCTGCGGAATCTGAAAGCGCTCCCATGTACTCCTGCGCTTCTCTTTCACCACGCGCTTTATTTTGGGAATAATCTCACCGGACTTGTAGACGACAATCGTATCGCCAATCCCCACATCCAGCTCGTCAATAAAATCCTGATTGTGCAGTGTCGCCCTTGAAACGGATGTGCCGCAGAGACGCACTGGTGTAAAGATCGCCGTAGGCGTAATTCTGCCGGTTCTGCCTACGGATAATTCAATCTCCAAAAGCTCCGCCTCTTTCTCCTCCGGCGGATATTTGTAGGCGATCGCCCAGCGCGGCACTTTCGATGTCGCTCCTAAACGCTCTCTGTCCGCATAGCGGTTTATTTTTATGACGGCCCCGTCAATATCATAGGGCAGATTTCCCCTATTTTCACCGATCTCGCTGACGGCATTCCACACCTCGTCGGCCGTCGTGCAGACTCTGTAATTGTCAATGACAGCGATCCCCTGCTCTTTTAAATACTCATATCCCTGTGCATGTGTGGCTAACTCCATCCCGCGCACCTGCTGGATATTAAAAATAAAAAGTGACAACTGCCGCTCCTTTGTCACGGCAGTATTTAACTGGCGCAGTGTGCCCGCGGCACAGTTTCTTGGATTCGCAAACGTTTTTTTGCCGAGCAGCTCCTGCCGCTCGTTTACCTGGTCAAACGCCTCATTCGTCATGTAGACTTCCCCGCGTATTTCCAGATATTCCGGCGCGCTCTTTAGTTTCTTTTTTACATCTTGAATCACTTTCGCATTGGCTGTGACATCCTCTCCGTAATTGATGCCATCCCCCCTCGTCTCCGCGAGCGCAAGCTCCCCGTTCTCGTAACGGAGCACCATAGAAAGTCCGTCGATTTTATACTCTACCACGAACTCCGGATGATCGAGCTGCTCTTGCATCTGGCGCACAAATTCATACACTTCTTCCTTTGAAAATACATCCTGCAGGCTTAACATCGGCACATTGTGACGCACAAGGACCCCTGCCGTACGCTTTGCGCTTCCGCCAACTTTTTGCGTCGGGGAATCTTTTGTCACAAGTTCGGGATGCTCCCGCTCAAGCCGCTTTAACTCGTTCATCATCATGTCAAATTCGTAGTCGGTAATTTCCGGTGCATCCTGATTATAATATTTATCACTGTGGTAGTTGATCTGTCTGCGCAGATCTGCTATCTTTTCCGCTATCTCCATCGCTGTATGTTCCATCCCTCTTTATTTATTCATCCCTTATAAAAGCTTTATCAATGTCGCATACTCCTCTTTCGTCACCTTGCGGCACGCACCGTAGGGCAGATCTCCCAATGAAATATTCATAATGCGAATGCGCACCAATTTTTCCACCCGATAGTCAAAGTATTCGCACATGCGGCGAATCTGACGGTTTAATCCCTGCGTTAAAATAATGCGGAATTGTCTTTTCCCCACACGCTCCACAAAGCATTTTCTCGTGGTGGTATGTAACTCTGCAAGCGGTACGCCGCCGGCTATCCCACGCAAAAAGTAATCGGTCAGCGGCTTATTTACCGTCACCAGATATTCTTTTTCGTGGCGGTGTTTGGCGCGCATAATCTTGTTGACAAGATCGCCCTGATTGGTCAGCAGCAGCAAACCCTCGGACTCCTTATCGAGTCTCCCGACCGGGTAGACACGCTTGGGATAGTTCAAATAATCTATGACATTATCTTTCTCTTTTTTTTGCGTCGTGCAGACGATTCCTCTCGGTTTATGCAGAGCCAGAAGAATGGTTTCCTCCTCTTTGCAAATCGGCCTGCCCTCATAAAGCACCTTCTGACCCGGCAAAACTTTCGCCCCCGCCTGCGCCGCAACTCCGTCGATGGTGATTTTCCCCTGCTCTATGGCGCGGTCCGCCTCTCTTCTCGAACAAATTCCGGCTTCACTTAAATATTTGTTGATACGAATTCCGTTTTCGTCCATCCACATTCATCCTTTTCCACCGAGATAAGCAACAGAGCCGCGGCGCCCATTATCCATGTGCGCGGCGGCTCGATCTTATCTGATTTGCATTTATATACTTAGTATTTACTTTAACAGGTCGGTTTTAATATATCCTGTCTTGCCGTTCCAACTTACTTTCGTCCATCCCTCTGCGTAACTCATGATAACGGTAACCTGTTCGCCGGGATAAACAGAGCCGATCTTTTCGGAAGTTTCACTCATACTCGCACGGACATTGACGGTATCATTGATTGTAACCACTTTTCCTTCGGCCAGAGCGGCTCCCCCATTGTCAGACGGCTGCTCTGCCTGTCCGCCTGATGCCTGAGTATCCAAATATTCACTCTTAACATAGCCGGTGCCGCCGTTATACGAAATAATACTCCACTCGCCTTCCGTACCGGTTCTGGTAACAGATTCGCCCATCTCGATCGCACCGAGCCGTTCGGAATCGGTGCTGGCCGACGCGCGCACATTGACACGCTCTTTGGCATAGAGCGTCTCCGACTGACCGGACGGCTGTTCAGGTTCTTGCGGCTGCTCGGTTGCGGGCGGCGTCTCGGTAGGCTGCTGTGTCTCAGCAGGCGCCTCCGCATTCTCCGTATCCCCGGCTGCATTGGCTGCCTGTGTTGTTGTTTTCCAGTCCTGCACTGCGACGGCAAGCGTGGAGGAGAGCAGATTCTCCAAATCCGGATCGGCAGCTCTAGCTGCACTGTACTTTTCGGTCACCTCCTGCAGCAGCGCCACTACATCGGGTTCATTCTCAAACTCGCTCATGCGGGCAGTAACTGCCTCATCTTCCGGCAGCTCTTTTTTTGTATCATTGTAAGGACTGTACAGATTATCAATATAGATCGTTCCATGCTCGTCCGTCCTTACATAGAAGAAGTCGAGACTCGGAACCACCGTCTCAATGCCCGAAAATTTTACTTCAACGTATGCGTTTACCAGATAGGAATTTGCCTCAAGTCCGCTCTTTGTATAGCATTTGAGATTGCGGTATTCTTCCACATACTGGCTGAACATCTGAATATAGCTCTTCTCATTTTCGGAGATCGGCGCCGCAAGCGATGCCATCGCGTCCAAATCACCGGCCGCATAAGCCGCATAATAGCGGGTGATCACATCGTTGACACCAGGAAATGCATCAATCTGATATGCCTCCGGCTCTTTCGTCTGCGTATCGGTTACCTCGCTCGAAATCTCGGTATCCATAGTTTCCGGTCGAGAATCCCCCGGGGCGGCGAATTTCACCAAAACCCCCACGAGAACCGCTAACAAAACGCCAGCGGAAATGTAACGAATGTTCTTCTGCAAGAACGCAATAATCTTCTGACCTCCTTCATTCGGAGATGTATTTTTATCGGAATTTGCCATTTGTATTCACCAAACCTTTCTAAAAATGCGCAATCTTAGACACAGATGCGCCGTCCAATGTCTGCCCAACGAAAACCAAGCCCACAGTTAAAATGGACTATCTGCAACAAAAACAACAAGCATACGATTTGCTGCCAAAACTCACTACGCTGCCGTATGCTTTCCTGCACTGTAAGAATACAGACTTATCCTACAGTCTCTGACTATTATCAGTATTCCACTGATCTCAAAAAAAATGCACCCGGCGGGAATCGAACCCGCATTGCTGGAGTCGGAGTCCAGTGTTCTATCCATTAGACTACGGTTGCCTCTCAAAATCCCATATCAAACATCTATATGGGCTACGTTTTTTATGCTAACATAAAAAAACATACTTGTCAAACGAGAATTTATATTTGTTACCAAAGTACAGTATGGAAAGTCATCTGCCGTTTTTATACTGCAGCAATTCTTTAAGCCACTCTTTTTTCTGCTGCGCCGTTCCCGGCACAACCGCTGCCGCAACCTCCCAGGATATATCCGACAACATACTGTTTCGCAAAAAATAGAGATCATCTTTTGTCTGATTCCTTGCACACCAGGCGGAAACGACACTGTTTTGCCGCGCAAAAAGTGAAATAAGCGCGTCATACCGGTTTTCTTTTTGCAGGATATTTTCTCCGGTCCGTTGCAATTCCAACCCCGCAGCCGCAATAATCTGCATACACAAATGCAGCTCTCCGGTCACATCCGACGCCTCCATCGTCACATCCGGCCGCTCTTTTTTGCGCGCTAAAAAATATGCCTTCGCGCCCTCCACATCGCGCGCCCTGAAGTATCGGGCGAGCTCCTTTTTGATCTCCGCGGTCTCCGCTTTTTCCCCCAACATTCCGACCTTACATTCACACGCGGACAACCCTCTCGCACGCACAAAAACCAACAGTAAAAATTCGGATATAAAACCGAACACGCGCTTGTGATACGCATCCTCTCCCGTCTCCAAATCGATACGTTTCTGCACCTGAAAAAAGATAGAAAAAAGCCATGCGCAATAGGCGTCAAAAATCTCTTTTTTTGCCACTAAAATGTTTCCAAAATAGGTTCGGTTTTGGTTCACTAATTCTTCAAAAATCACGGCGTCCTTGGGGTATAATTCTCTTATCATGTTCCCCGTCATTTCCAGCGCCAAACCATTGTGATTAGCGGAAAACGCGTCTTTATACGAATGATTTAATACCACTTGTTTTGTGGTGATAATATCGTATTTTTTCAGCAAATCCAAGTACTCATTTTTATGAAATATTTTCTCCTGTTTATTTAATAAATAACGCCTGTAATGACAGGTTCCAACATGTGAATTTTTGGCATTTTTCCATATCCAATAAAGTCCCGTCAATTCACTGTAATAACAGTTTTGATGAGAGATATTTTCCCCCGTATCATCGCCCATATAACCCAAATCTTTGGCACCAGATCTCCCGACATGCAAAGGCTGGTATAAAGGGTCAGGCGGTATGTCAAATGGTTTGTGTGTCAGGGTATAAATACAAAGATCTATATTTTGATTCATAGTTTTCTCCATTTCTGCGCTGCTTTTTGCGCATATCAAGTTTGTGTAAGCCATTATGGCTTTGCAGCGCGCAGACACAAATCTCGCGATTGAAAATTTTAATTTTCAATCTTATCATATCCTCTCAAAAATAATTAACGTGTCATATTTTTTATACTATCACTTTTCGGGCGACGCCGGTCCTGATACAATTCACATGTATTTACAGTTTTCACAACATGCCTCATTCGCAGACATAAAAAACTCTTGTCCCAAAGTCGAACATCTGTTTTATTTTTGTTTGCAAATACCCTCGCTCTATGTTATATTATTATAAAGTATTTTTTGACTATGTAAATACATATTTGCGAAAGGAGCCGTTCTTATGCCGGAGCAAGTCATATACCACGTCGATGTCAATTCCGCTTTTTTGAGCTGGGAAGCCGCAAGGCGTCTCGCCGAAGCGCCGGACTCCCCCGATATCCGCACATTTCCCGCGGCAATCGGCGGCGATGAGACGACGCGCCACGGCATCGTGCTTGCCAAATCGCCCTCCGCAAAAAAGTACGGTGTGAAAACGGGCGAACCACTGGCACAGGCAAAACGCAAATGTCCGGATTTACAAATATACCCGCCGGACTATGCGCTCTATGTGCAGCGCTCCAACGAATTTTTAGAACTCTTGCGGCGCTATGCGCCGAATGTGGAGGCTTACAGTATTGACGAGGCTTTCTGCGATATGAGCGGCACTGGCGCACTCTATGGGGACCTGACTCTTTTTGCCCGTCAACTAAAAGACACCATCGAAAAAGAGCTTGCTTTTACCGTCAACATCGGTGTCTCGAGCAACCGTCTTCTGGCAAAAATGGCCTCCGATTTTGAAAAACCAAATAAAGTCCACACACTGTTTGCAGAAGAAGTACCGCAAAAGCTGTGGCCGCTGCCGATTGAGAATCTGTTCTTTGTCGGACCTTCCACGTCCAAAAAACTGCGCGCGCTCGGCATCGACACCATCGGTGCGCTCGCCAACGCCGACTATCAGATGATTGTCTCGACGTTTAAGACTCATGGCGACACGATCTGGCACTATGCCAACGGCATTGAATCCGCAGAGCTCACTCACACGGCGCCTGCCAATAAGGGATACGGCAACTCCGTCACTCTGCCTTTCGACGTCACCGACGCAGAAACGGCAAAACACATTTTACTGTCTCTCTCGGAGACTGTCGGCGCGAGACTGCGCATGGAAAAAGCATATATCAGCGTCGTACAATTGCAAATGGTGGACGCAGAATTTCATCACCATTCCCGTCAGATGACGCTTTCCTCTTCCACCAATGTGACAGAAAAAATATATGCCTGCGCCTGCGCGCTGCTTAACAATTCCTGGGATCACACACCGCTGCGCCTGCTTGGCGTCTACACCAGCCGGGCAACGACAGAAAGCTATGAACAGTACAATCTTTTTGACATGGACAAATACGAGCGCCTTTCCAAACTAAACAGCGCTGTGGACACGATTCGCACGCGTTTCGGGGAAGATTCCATCAAGCGCGCATGTTTTTTAGAGGGACATCATAAAAGCGATTTAAAAAACGACCATCCTGCGCTCGCCGCCGTTCCCTCCAAAAATATGCCGCATATGACAAGCGGCATGAACAAGGCCAAACGCGAAAAACAAATGTTAAAGGAAAAACGCAATGATCCGTCCCAATATGATTGATGTAACATCAGAAAAGAGCTATAATTATTACATGTAGTCTTATATGGTATGAAGTAAAGGAGATGAATATGGCGAAAACAGCATGGATATTTTCTTACAAACTCAAAAAAAACGTGAGCGCAGATCATTTTATGGAAATGACGCAAAAGTTACATGATGAAGTAATTTCCAAAGCAAAAGGGTTTATTTCATGGGAGCATTACTTACAGGGTAATGTGTGGACTGATTTTGTTCTCTGGGAAACAGAAGAAGATGCCAATCATGCCACAACGATCGGCAAAGGAAAGGAAGTAACCGAAAATTTCTATGCCTGTATTCAAATGCATACATGCAGGGCTTTGATTTCACAGTTTGTCAAAAAATACTAATTCTTAGTAATTCTATCACACTCTCACTTATGTATAAAAAAGAATCACTCCGTGATTCTTTGCAAGTTGCTTTGCAACTTGAAAATTGATGCGTCTGACGACGCAATTTC
>CAJTYI010000052.1 GCA_910584215.1 uncultured Roseburia sp.
AAAAGACGTATCACCCGATGCCCCAAAGAAGCACGCTTAGAACCTCTGGCATTTGCTCCATTCAGAAAAAAGCAGAGGCTGTGGCGCCAACTCACGATGAATTGCCGCATTTACTTTGTGAAAAAGTTAAAGTTATTAAAAATTTACGATAGAATAAATATGCAACACATAGAAATAATTATTCAGTCTAAACAACGGCTAATAAACTATACTTTAATACTCATACTCTTATCCCAGCAGCGCCAGTATTTCTTCCCTAGAAAAGCCGGCCTCCGCCATCCCGTCCCCTTCTAATACCTGTTGGGCCAGTTCTTTTTTTCTCTCCTGTATGGCGATAATTTTCTCCTCGATCGTGCCCTGCGATACCAGTTTATAGACAGTCACGACGTGTTTTTGGCCGATGCGGTGGGCGCGGTCGGTGGCCTGGTTCTGGACTGCCACGTTCCACCACGGGTCATAGTGGATTACGATATCGGCGGCGGTCAGATTTAATCCCGTTCCTCCGGCTTTTAAGGAAATGCAAAATACTGGCACTTCATCACGGTTAAAATCCTCTACCATTTTCGCCCGCTTTTCTTTGCTGACTGCCCCGGTGAGCATATAATAGGGAATTTCTAGTGCCCTCATGCGCTCTGCGAGACGATCAAGCATCGTGGTAAACTGGGAAAACAGCAGGACCTTATGGCCGCTTGTGACCGCATTTTGCAATAGCTCCATACACATTTCCGTCTTTGCGGAACCTCCTTCATAATTGTCATACAAAAGCGTCGGATCACAACAAATTTGACGCAGCCTCGTAAGCTCCGCCAGAATCTGTATCTTCTGACTGCGAAACTCCTGATCACTCTTTTCCTCAAGCATCTGCTTCATCCGCTGCACATGGGCATCGTAGAGCGATATCTGCTCACCCTCGAGCCGGGCAAAGACATTTTCTTCGATTTTGTCCGGCAGGTCTTTTAACACATCCCCTTTCATGCGCCGCAGTACAAAGGGGCGTATCATGCGCTGCAACCGCTCCATCTTATTTTCATCGCGATTGGTGACGATCGGCAGCTCCATCTCCTCGCGGAATCTTTTGTACGAATACAAAAAACCTGGCATCAGGTAATCAAAAATACTCCACAGTTCGCTGAGACGGTTTTCGATCGGCGTTCCCGTCAGCGCGAGCTTAAACGATGCCTGTATCTTTTTTACCGCTTTGGATGCCTGCGTGCCCGGATTTTTGATATACTGCGCCTCGTCAATGACCTGCACTGAAAATGCCATCCCCTCATAGTGTTCCTCATCACGCTTTAACGTATCATATGAAGTGATTAAAATGTCTCCCTCTCTGCTCTCCCGCAAAATCTGGTCACGCTCCGCCGCCGTTCCATTGACAATCACCGGCTCAAGCTGCGGCGCAAACCGTTCGATCTCCTTTTTCCAATTGTACACCAAAGAGGCCGGACACACGATCAAAACGCGCCGGCTCCCGGTCCCGCGTTCTTGCGCCTCCTGATACTCGCCAAGCAGCAGAGAGATCACCTGCAAGGTTTTGCCAAGTCCCATGTCATCCGCCAAAATACCGCCGAAGCCGTTTTCACGCAGCGTTTTTAACCACAAAAATCCCGTCTTTTGATAACCGCGCATGATCTCTTTTAAGGACGGCGGCACCTCGTAGTCGCTGTCCTCGATCGTCTTCATATTGCGCACCATGCTTTTAAAGTCTCGGTTTTTGTCGATAGCAAGCGCTTTCGCATTCTTTAGCGCCGCGTCTAAATACATAGCGCGGTATTTTGGTACAACAATATTCCCTTTTCGCAATTGTTTCTCGGACAGCTGCAAATCGCTCCCCACTTCCGCCAGCAGGTTTAAACCGTCCTCCTGTACGTCGAGAAAATCGCCGTTTTTAAGACGGATATATTTTTTCCTTGGGTCATACTTACTGAGCAGGTAAGCCAGCTCATCTGCCTTCATCTCTTTGGTATGTATCGTAAGCTCCAAAAGATCGCTCTTTAATGAGACGCCCACGTTTACAACCGGGGAGGGCACGACTTTGATCGTGCGGAAATGTTCCGACATATAGATCGTCATGTACTCCGCCAAACGCTGCAGACCACTAGAAAGCAGCTGATAGAGCTTCTCTTCATTGCGGCTTAACACGAGTACTGTGCGGTCAAGACTATATTCATTAAAATAAGGTTCCACCAGACTTCGGATGCGAAATTCTTCCGAGATATCCCGCATCTCTCCCGGCTGCATTTCCGAGAGCATATTATACTTTTTCTCTCCGTAAACCGACAGAAGCTTCGCCCCGACTACATCGCCCTCGAGCTTGTCCAGATATAGTTCAAACTCCGGTTTTTTCGGCACATAGAGGCTCTCATCAAACCCGTCGGCAAGCACCTCATAGCCGTCCCGCAGCAAAGGCAGCAAATCCCTGCAAAACATTGGCAGCTCTTCCGCCGCAAGATAACATTCGTTGCCGGGCTGCCGCTGCATGTAGTCATAAAACTCGTAAAGTTCTCCGCGCAGCTTTAAGACACTCGGAGCAATCAAATTGCCCTCACAAAAATAATAGCGTTCTCTGCCGCGCATTGTAAAAAGGTTTTCCTGCGTCAGAAAAACGCCTGCACTCCCGGCCCGCACCAAAAGCTGCGGTTTTCTCTCATTTCGGGTCATGTAGTAGAGTTCTTCCCCGCGATAAGCGACGGCAGCGTAAAACTCGCACTCGCTGACTGCCGCAAAAAAGCGGTCTAAGCCTATCTCATCGAGCTCCATCGTGCGCTCATAGCCGCCACTGTAGACGTAAAATGCCCGGTGCTGGCTCTGTCTTTTTTTATCGCTCTCCTGCTGCTGCAAAAAATCGACAATACGCAACGCCTCTTCGGTAAATGCCTCCCTGCAATGATAGAAATCCAGCTTTTTGCCGTATCGCACCCGCTCTCTCTTCTGATACGCCTGCACAAAAGAAGCGATATTTTTGAGCACATACTTCATTTCAGCACCGATCTTAAACTCTACCGTCCCGTAACTGTAGTCCATCTTAAAATGAGGTTCCAACGATATCCTGCCGTAGATGTCCTGCGGAATCAAGAAAGCGGAACCCGCGCGCATGGAATACTGCCCCAACAAGTCTTTCAGCACGGACGCCGTCTTTATGGGCGTGATATAGTTATCGTCATCCTTTAGCGCTTTCCCTCTTTTCATCTCTAAGATCTCGCGTGCCTGCCTGCGGTTCACATATGCAAAAAGCACTGCTACACAGTGCTTGCATATTCCCTCATAATTAAAGTACGCATCGCAGGTACAACTGCTGCTCGCCACCTCAGAATAGCTTTCATCCACTTCAAGCCTTACCTGATAACTGCTGCGCACGCTTCCGCGCACACTGGCGCACACCTCGGCTTTCGCGGACTCCCCCTCCAGATAAATGTCATAGGAAAAATCGCTCACAGCCCCCATCTCAAACAAATCTTTTCCTCTGCGATAAGTCGTGTGATATGCCTCCGTTCTGATATCGGCCGCTGTAAACATTATTCTCCCCCCGTCTCATGTATTATATAGAATATTTCTCTTCAAATTCGGCCCGCAGCTTCAAGAATTCCGCACTCTCCGCCTCGTCCATCTGCTCTGTAAAACTATGCTCCGCCAGCTGACTGTCCTTTAGCTGCATCATATAGACCGCGATGTTAGAGCAATGATCCGCGACGCGCTCATAATTCATGGCGATATCTGAGAGCACCAGCCCAAGCTCAATCGTACATTTCCCTTTCCTAAGGCGTTTTAGATGGTGCTTCTTGATATCCTTGTTTAACTCGTCAATTACCTCCTCCAAAGGCTCCACCGTGCGGGCAAGTTCCTGGTTGTCTTCGGTAAAAGCGCTGGCCGTGCGCTGTAAGATATCCTCTATGGCCCTGCCATATATAACCATCTCCTCCCTGCCCTTTTTGGAGAACTCAAATTTTTCTTTGTGCATCTGCTGCGCATTTTCTACCACATTGCAGGCATGGTCAGAGATTCGCTCAAAATCCGTAAGGCAGTGCAGCAGAGACGTCACACGAAGGCTGTCCTGGTAGGAAAGGTTCTCGCTGCTGAGTTTTGTCAGATAAGCGCTGATCTTGTCGTCATACACATCTACCCGGTTCTCTTTTGCAATCACGTCTGCCGCTTTATCTTCAGAGTAGTGGTCAAGCAGAGAAACCGCCTCGAGAAAACTGTCCCTCGCCATCTCCGCCATCTGGTTGACTAACGTGTGGCATTGCGCGATGGCAAACGCCGGAGAACTCAAAAAACGCTCGTCCAAAATGGTAAATACGTCGTTGCGTTCTTCTTTCTCCTTTTCCTCCATAGGAATAGTAAGATAGGCAAGCTTTTCCAACCCTTTTGTAAACGGCAGAAGAATTACCGTCGCAAAGACGTTAAAAATCGTATGAATTAGCGCAATTCCGGCGGGGCCGACCACCTCATCCGTAAAAGCAAAGGAAAACAGCCAGTTACCCAGATAAAATACGGCCAAAAACAGAATCGTGCCGATTAAATTAAAGTAAAGATGGACAAAGGCTGTCCGCTTTGCGCCCTTGTTGGCGCCGACCGAAGAAATCAATGCCGTGACACAGGTGCCAATATTCTGCCCCGTGATAATCGGCAGAACGGTGCCGTAACTGAACGCCCCCGTCACCGAGAGTGCCTGCAGGATACCGACAGAGGCAGACGAACTCTGTATAATCGCTGTCAATAGCGCTCCGACAATAATGCCGAGCAATGGGTTTTTAAATAACGTCAAAAGATTCGTAAACTCGGGGACATCCGCCAGCGGCTTCACCGCACCGCTCATGGCATCCATACCGAACATCAGAATCGTAAAGCCAAGCAAAATCTCGCCGATATCCTTTTTGCGGTCACTCTTGCCAGACATAATAAAGATGATACCAATGACCGCCAGCACCGGCGCAAAAGAAGTCGGTTTTAACAGCTGTATGAGAATACTGTCACTCTCGATACCGGTCAGGCTCATAATCCATGATGTGATCGTGGTTCCCACATTGGCACCCATGATAATGCCGATCGCCTGCGACAGCTTCATGATGCCCGAATTTACAAAACCCACCACCATCACCGTCGTGGCCGACGAACTCTGTATCACGGCCGTTACACCGGCACCCAATAGAACCGCCTTAAACCGGTTGGAGGTTAGATTCTCCAAAATCCGCTCCAGCCTTCCTCCAGACATTTTCTCCAGACCGGCACCCATGATGTTCATGCCATATAAAAACAATGCTAGTCCGCCTGCCAGTGCCAATACACTAAAAATATCCATAATCTCCCATACCCTTCCTTGTCGCGCATCAAACTGAGATCTTTGTTCCCTCCATCGTGAGCCTTAGAAGCACGCTTCACGCTAATTTCTTTATAAACTATTTTATGGGAATTTGCAATTGTTTCAGAAAACTTTGCACATTCTATACAAAGATTGACAGTTTTCTTATCTTTTGGCCAGCATAACTGCCATCACCCCTTAACATGCTTTAACAGAAAGTTCTCCCCATTTTCAAAAAATATGCGTTGCAACAATTTTTCCTCAAACCCCGCCTGCCGCATCTTCTGCCAAAGCCATGCCACCGACTCCACGCCGCGTATGCCTGCGATGAACTCTCCTCCGCAGCCGTCAAAATCGCCCCCGAGCGCTACCGTCTTTTCGCCCCCGAGCGCCAACACCCGATCGATATGCCGCAGCCAATCCCTCACCCCCGCTTTATCGTCACCCACAAACGGACGATAAAAGTTCATGCCGATTATGCCGCCCCGGGCGATAATTTCCCTGATATGGCAGTCTAAGAGATTGCGCGGATGTTCTTTACAGCTCCTTACATTGGAGTGAGAAGCAATGATGGGCGCACTGCTCACAGCCAACAGCTCCTCTATGCCCTGATCAGACAGATGGGAGACATCCACGATGACGCCCTCCCGCTCCAGCACGCGCACAAGTTCTCTGCCGGACGCTGTCAAGCCTTTCTTCTGATCTGCCATCGCGCCGCAGGCATATTCGTTCTCATAATTCCAGGTCAGCATGGCAAAAGAAAATCCCAGCTCTTTGCAGCGGCAGGCGTATTTTCCCATAAGTGAGATATCCTCAATCGACAAGAATGCCGCCATCTTTCCCTGTCGTCTTGCCGTCTTTAGGTCACTGCCGCTGCGGCAAAGCATTATAACGTCCTCACATTCCGCTAACAGCTCCATTGCGCGGCTATAAAGAGCGCAAAATGCTTTTTCCCTGTTTCCCACTTTGGCGGCATCTTTCCAGATCGCAAACACCTGCACATACTGGCGGCAAAACGTCTGAATCCTTTTGAAGTCAATATCATTGTCATTTTCCCGCAGTCCGCCGGCGGTAATCTCTGTCAGAGTATCCGCATGAAGATCAAGATAGCGCATAAAAAACATACCTTTCCTATATCCAGCAAATCCTATCTTTCTGAATAGATCGTTGTAATCATATTCTATTATTCTGTAAAGATGGCTATAACATATTCTATTATTCTGTAAAGATGGCTATAACATATTCTATTATTCTGTAAAGATGGCTATAATCATATTCTATTATTCTGTAAAGATCGTTATAATCATATTCTATTATTCTGTAAAGATCGTTATAGTCATATTCTGTTATTCTGTAAAGATCGTTATAATCATATTCTATTATTCTGTAATAGATCTGTTGTAATTATATGCAAGTACCTCCACGCTTGTCGTCATGTATATTTTTTCATTGTCACCCAGCGCCAATTGACCGTCTGCTTTTGGTTCCACATGGGGACGCTGTAATGTCATAGTCATTTTTTTTCTACGCAGCACCTTCTCTCTGTCAAGCCAATAGGTGACTTTCGCCTCCGCTACCCTGGTCTGCTGATATTGATCGAACGCCACATTCGTTGTGCCATCCATATTTGCGGCGCGGCGCTGCCACATATTTTGCAGCTGCTCCTGTGACTCTTGCAGCAATTGTGTCGTATAATCTGTCGTAAAGACGTGTGAGATTACCGTATAACCGTCCTCCTGTTCCATGACCTCACTGGCCACATCTTTCATGTTATACGGCAGGATGGTCAATTCGTCTATCTGGGGTATTTCCAGTCCCTCTCCGATATTCATGTCAAACTCCCCGTCCCAGTTCATATCTTCATAGACCTGTTTTCCGTCACAATACCTTCGCAAATATGGCCATTCACCGTCCTCGTCAACCATGGAATAATCCGCCTGCCAGCCTCCGGTCAATTGGTCAGCCCATACTTCCACCTTCGATATTTGGCTGCTGCTGTTGTCCGTTACATTGCCGATGTACATATAGTGCAGGTTATTGAGCCGCCTCACAGCGCGCATCGCTTCCTTCACATGTCCGAAATAGCGGCAGTCGGATGCCCCCGCCACCGCTGCGCCGCATAGAAGTGCCATAAATACCAACAAAATCAAAACATCTTTTTTTTGCCTTTTTCGCATACTCACCTCGATTACCCGATCAGCCCCAGCTTCACGAACGCCTTGTAAAGTCCGTCACGATCAATCGTATCCGTAACCATATCCGCCCTATCTTTTACACTCTCCAAGGCATTGCCCATCGCCACGCCGATTCCCGCATATTCCATCATCTGCAAATCGTTTGGTCCGTCCCCAACGGCAATGCTTTCGCTTCGGTCAATTCCCACTTCCCGCAGATACCGCTCCATGCCAGTCGCCTTATTGATGCCGGCAATGCCGATTTCACCAGCGTAATCATCCATGCCCTCCAGGCTGATCGCGACCGTATCAAAATAGGGCGCCAGTTCCCTGTGTACTTTCGCCACGCCAAACGGGGCTTCATAATATATGATCTTTTCATTCTTCTTATTCATCCACGGCGTGTCCGTGATATGCATATTTCCGAGCAGACGTTTTAAGCGCCGTTCATTCATTCCCCTCCGGCGGAAAAACGCAATGATACCGTCGCTGCTGCGCTGATTGATGTCGATGCCGTCGTCATTTTGATAACAAAACAAAAATCCGTGACGCTCGAGATACTCATAGCTGCTCTTCTGATGATCGGCGTCGATATAGGCGTGATAGATTTCCCTGCCGTCCGCCTCCACAAAAGCGCCCGCTGCTCCCACAATACCGGACATTCCAAGCGCAAGCAGTTCCTTATAGATCTGAAAGCGGCTCCTTCCACTGCAAATTACCATTTTGTGCCCGTTTTCTTTCGCCTCGCGAATAGCAGCCTTGGTAGATTCCGGCACCTTTCCTCTTACGTCCACTGTAGTTCCATCAATATCTAAAAACACTACTCTCTTTTGCATCCTAATCCCCTTTTCTGCATTGCGAACGACGTTCGCATTTGCTTTTTGCGCATAAGCGACTTTGTGTAAGCCTATTATGGCTTTGCAGCGCGCAGACACAAATCGCCGTGTGAAAAATTTATTTTCACACTATTCTCCATTCCGGTTTATTTACGCGACCAGCCGGCGCAAATTATCGTTTTTTCATTTCTTGTCATACGAAAAAGCAGGCAGAATCACTCTTTAACCTGACCTCTCTCTGCCTGCTCTCTCATGCATCTTTTTGACGGCTTACGCCATTGCGTTTACAGTTTTATATTTATAGATCATCTCAGCGTGATTCTGTTCCTCCACCTGAATGTCCGCCAACAGCTTACGGATTGAGGAATCACCGAACGCAAACACCTCTTTATTGTACTCAGATGAAACCAGTTTCTCGGTGCCGATACAATCTGTCGCCAAAAAGCAGTCTAACTTCTTATCGTCGGAGTTGTCCATGCCTTTATAGGTGGCAGTCGGATTGTAATTTTTACCCTCGCTGTCATTGCAGTTGCAGCTCGGCACGGCGCCGGTCAATACCTGCTGTAATGAGTCATAGTGCTTCTGCTCATGATGGTGGAGATCCATAAACAGGTCTTTTAATACCGGGTCTTTTGCTTCCTCGCTGTATCTTTTATATTTTTCAATACAGCTTTTCTCCTGGGTCTGCAAATCCTTGATCACTGCGGTTTCCTTTTCTGTCAATACCATGTTTCTACCTCTTTCTCTTTATTTTACCAGATTTTACAAAGCATATAGCCGCGAACGATGTCTGACACGCTGAAATTTTCACGCGCAGCTTTACTTTCCTGGTAATTTCTACATAAAAAAGTATGGATTAGAAACATGGTTTTTATACTAAAAATCTGCAATAAATAAAATTCGCTCTCACAAGCATCATTCTCACGGGCTTCTTTGCGTGATTACTATTCAATCGCCTCCAGTGCCTGCGCCAGATCGGCAATCAAGTCCTCCTTATCCTCCAATCCGCAGGAGATACGAATCAATCCCGCCGGGATACCCGCAGCCGCTAACTGCTCGTCATTCATCTGACGGTGTGTAGAAGTCGCCGGATTCAGGCAGCACGTTCTCGCATCCGCCACATGTGTCTCAATCGCAGCCAGTTTTAAATGCTTCATAAAGGTCTCGGCAGCCGTCCGTCCTCCTTTTAACTCAAACGAAACCACGCCGCAGCCTCCGTTCGGCAGATATTTGCACGCAGTCTCATAATACTTATCGCCTCTGAGACCGGAATAGTTCACAAAAGAAACCTTCTCATGTCCCTGTAAAAACTCTGCGACTGCCTGGCCGTTTTCCACATGCCTTGGCATACGCACATGCAGTGATTCGAGACCGAGATTTAACAGATAGGCATTTTGCGGGGCCTGGATGCATCCCAAATCACGCATCAACTGGGAAGTACATTTGGTGATAAAAGCCCCCTCCCTGCCGAACTTTTCGGCATAGGTAATTCCGTGGTAGGACTCGTCGGGCGTGCAGAGTCCCGGAAACTTGTCCGCATATGCCATCCAGTCAAACTTGCCGGAATCAACGATCGCGCCGCCGACAGCCGCACCGTGTCCATCCATATATTTGGTGGTAGAATGGGTCACAATGTCCGCGCCCCACTCAATTGGGCGGCAATTCACAGGCGTCGGGAATGTATTATCCACAATCAACGGTACGCCGTGCGCGTGAGCCGCTTTTGCGAACTTCTCAATGTCTAACACCGTGAGCGCCGGGTTGGCGATCGTCTCCCCGAACACGGCACGCGTATTTTCACAAAACGCAGCGGAAAGCTCTTCCTCCGTGCAGTCCGGCGACACAAATGTGACCTCTATTCCCATCTTTGCCATGGTAACGGAAATCAGATTGAATGTTCCACCATAGATTGACGAAGACGATACGATATGGCTGCCACATTCGCAGATATTGAACAGGGCGAAGAAGTTGGCCGCCTGCCCGGATGAAGTCAGCATCGCCGCCGTACCGCCCTCTAACTCCGCGATCTTGGCCGCCACATAATCGTTGGTCGGATTTTGCAGCCGCGTATAAAAATATCCCGAGGCCTCCAGATCAAACAATTTGCCCATGTCTTCGCTGGTCTCGTAGCGAAACGTTGTCGACTGGATGATCGGCACCTGTCTGGGTTCACCGTTTCCGGGCCGATACCCGGCCTGTACGCACTTTGTATTTAACTTGTAATCACTCATTTCTCATTCCTCCATCTGAAATATGTATATAAGTTATATGGTTATTTCTTTAATAATGTTTCATGGCTTGTGATTTCCCTGATCGCTGACAAATTTCAAAAATTCCTCCCGCGGCAGCGGTTTGGAAAAATAATAGCCCTGAATATAATCGACGCCAATCCGCTGCATCTCCCCGAGCTGTTCCTTTGTCTCCACACCCTCGGCGACGATGCGAAGTCCCATCTCATGTACCATATCCACGGTCGCCTGTACCACAAGCTTCGCCTTATCATTCTGGAAATAGGCCCGCGTCATATTCAAATCCAGCTTTACGATCTCGACCGGCATGTCGATAATATAATTCAGGTTTGCCTGCCCGCTTCCAAAATCATCCAGCGAAAATTTAACTCCCTGGCCGATCAGCACGCGCATATTCTCCAGCAGATTGCGTTTCGTCTGAATGGACGCTGTCTCGGTAATTTCCAGATTAATACACGAGGGCGGCAGCTTATGTTTATCCATAATTTTCTTATAGACCTGCGCCAGCTCTTTTTTCTCACACTGAAGTACGGACAGGTTGACCTCAATATACTCAATTCCAATCTCCCGCAGCTTCCTGCGCTTGATAAACTGACATGTTTTATCAAAGACAATCTCCCCCAGCTGCATAATAAGACCCGTCTCCTCCGCCACATCAATAAACGCACTGGGCTGCACAATCTTTCCTTCCTCATCTACAATCCTGATAAGTGCCTCCGCGGAGACAAATTTCTTTTTTGCCGTAGAATAGATCGGCTGGTAAAATACCTCCACCCGGTCACGCTCAATCGCGGCGACTATCATGTCCTTGACGGTCTCTTTGCCCCGCTCCTCCTCCACAAACTTGTCATCAATCCAGTGTACTTTATCGTGGGCCAGCTGTTCACAGCTCTTAAAATCGCGATGTATTTTCAAAATTTCTTCTGTATTTTGTGCCAGCAGACCTTTCGCCATGGCTACAAAGGCGGCGTTGAGCAGAACCGTATCGTTCTCTCCGGCTTTCCAGGTACTCTTAAAACGCATTTCCAGATGTAAGAGCGCCGATTTTAACTTGCTCTCGTCTCTGAATATCAACACCAGCTCCTGATCAACATTTTTGAATATTTTCGCTTGCGTCTGCTTGCTGAGATAACGAAAAATCTCACGGTTGACCTTGTTCGTCTGCGACACTCCGGTCTCCGAAAGCCTGTGATGCGTAAGCGAGATCCAGAGAATCGAAAAATCCTCCTGCCTGCCATATAATTGATTGAGATATTCGATCAGCGCATAGGAGTTGAAACATCCGATCTGTCTGTCAAGCAGCGCATCGGGATTCTCCAGTGTAAAAAACAAGATCATAATTCCCAGCGCGCACGCATACCCAACCAAAAGCAGACGGTTATCCATAAACTGTATGAACGCCGCGATCATCCACACGGCCATCCAGAGAAACACCGCATTTCTGCGCATGGGATTGACGCTTTTCCTGTAATGTATCATATGAAAAAAGGTGTTGCACACAAACAGCATGGCACACACATAGGTGGTTAAGACACTGGGTCCGTATGTATAGACGATTCGTTCATTTTGATAATAATAGATAGGCAGACAAAAAATGACCGCGGAGGCAATCCCCGCCAGTACCGTATATTGCCGCACCACTTTGCGATACACTTTCTCCACATACAGGTCCATCAACACATAAATGAGTCCCAGATAGCCGACCCATACGAGAGAGACAATATATAACTTACAAAGAAGTGCCAGCACGATCGGCTTTATTTCGCTTCTATGGGTAATCGCCACAATAGAGAGAATGTCTAAAAATACGCTGGCCATCGTCACCAGCAGCGTTTTCTGAAAAACCTGCTCCGTGACGAGCCCTACCTGCTTTTTACGGCGATATATAAGTAATAAAAACAACATCAAGATGATGCCGCAGCATTGTGCCTGAATATTCATAGGAGCCTCATTTCCGGTTGGCCAAAAGTCCAATTATTTTTTAGTCTATCACATTTGAACCTTATTTTCAATTTGTTTATAATATTTCACCAACACACCCTTTTTCACAATCTGATTCATGCCTGACATAAAAATATCGTCTGACACTTGACAAATGCATCGTCTGCCGTTTATTATGTTATCTGATCTATGTTTATATTGCCAAAGGCTGTGACGGGAATAAGTAGAGATAAATCGCTCCATACAGAAAGTTACCGTTTGATGAGAGGTGCATGGAGTCTTATTTTGAATACCTCCCCTAGCCGCACACCGAACATAAGATGCCACGCATTTTATCTGTAGGCTGTGACGTTGTGGTGCACGTTACCGACACTAAAGTGTTTTACACATCTATGCCAGACACTTTCCAAGGCAGGCAGCGCGAGTTGTCTGTGAATAAAGGTGGTACCACGAGCGGACTCCCCTCGTCCTTTTGCAGGACGGGGGTTTTTTTGTATCAATTTCAAACAGGAGGAAATTATGACAGTTTATGATGAATTAGTCGCCCGCGGCCTGATCGCGCAGGTGACAGACGAAGCGGAGATCAAAGAACTAATCAACAATGGAAAAGCCGTTTTTTACATCGGATTTGACCCGACTGCGGACAGCCTTCATGTGGGACATTTCATGGCATTGTGCCTGATGAAGCGGTTGCAGATGGCAGGCAACAAGCCGATCGCTTTGATCGGCGGCGGCACCGCGATGATCGGCGACCCCTCCGGCCGCACCGATATGAGACAGATGATGACTAAAGAAACAATCCAGCACAACTGCGACTGCTTTAAACAGCAGATGAGCCGATTTATTGACTTCTCCGAAGGAAAAGCGATGATGGTAAATAATGCTGACTGGCTGATGGATTTAAATTATATCGAGGTGCTCCGCGAGGTGGGCGCCCATTTCTCCGTCAACCGAATGCTTACTGCGGAATGTTACAAACAGCGTATGGAAAAGGGCTTAAGTTTTCTGGAGTTCAACTATATGATTATGCAGAGCTATGATTTCTACTGCCTGTTCCAAAAATACGGCTGCAATATGCAGTTCGGCGGCGATGACCAGTGGAGCAACATGCTCGGCGGTACTGAGCTGATTCGCAGAAAGCTCGGAAAAGACGCCTACGCGATGACAATCAATCTGCTGCTCAATTCTGAGGGCAAAAAGATGGGCAAGACTCAGTCCGGTGCCGTATGGCTTGACCCGGCCAAAACCTCGCCGTTCGATTTCTTCCAGTACTGGAGAAACGTGGCGGATGACGATGTCTTAAAGTGCATCCGTATGCTGACATTCCTCCCGTTGGAAGAGATCGACGCCATGGAAAGCTGGCAGGGCGCCGAACTAAATAAAGCCAAAGAAATCTTAGCGTTTGAGCTTACGAAACTGGTTCACGGAGAGGAGGAGGCCGCAAAGGCAAAGGAAGCCTCCCACGCACTGTTCGCGGGAGGCGGCAGTCTCGCCAATATGCCTACCGTGGCGCTCACGGACGCAGATTTTACGGATGGCACCATCGACATTATGGCGCTGTTAGTGAGTGCCGGGCTGGCAACTTCCCGCTCGGACGCCAGACGCGCCGTGGAGCAGGGCGGTGTCACCGTCGCCGACGTAAAAATCTCCGATATCAAAACCGTCTACACACCGGAACAATTCGCAGGTGAGGGGCTTATCGCCAAACGAGGCAAGAAAAAATTTGTAAAAGTTACAGTTTCATAACAAGCTTATTCTCTGTCGGAAAGCCATATCTTTACCAACGGTATCCAGGTCTGGCATTGCGGCTGCAAACATTCCCCGTCGGGTGTCGTCGTGTACCGGTCTGCGGTAGCCAATCCGTGTCCGCCGACGGGGTACATATGAAACTCCACCGGAATGTCAAACTTTTTCATGGCGCTGATAAACAGGAGCGAGTTTTCTACCGGAACAGCAGGGTCCGTGAAAGTATGCCAGAGAAAAGTCTCCGGCGTATCCGCACTCACCTGCTTTTCCAGGGACATGCGCTCCAACATTTCCTCCGTGTACTGACCCGCCAGCAGGTTTTCAAAAGAACCTCTGTGGGCATACGCGCCGGAAGTGATCACCGGATAGCTTAAGATCATGCCGTCCGGTCTTAAGTCCTCATTTGCCGCGCCGACGGCCCCCGCCAACCATTTTTCATGCCAGAAAACGCCAAGGCTTGCCGCAAGATGCGCTCCGGCTGAGCAGCCCTCCACAAAAATCTTGGTAATATGCCACTCTGTTTTGTGTTCGTGCAGAATCTTCATGGCGGCGGCCAGTTCCGTCAGCGCGGCCGGATAGACCGCCGGCTTACAGGAATAACGCAGTACCGCCGCATGATAGCCCATCGCCATAAACTGCAGCGCCAACGGCTCCGCCTCACGGTCACAGGTAAATTCATACCCTCCTCCCGGACAGATCAAAATCAGCGGCTTTTCCTTCCAGCCCACTTCATCGCTCGGCTCCTGAATATACATGTAAAGCTTAGCATAGTCCATCGAACCCTCTTGTTTTAGTGAAATAATATCTGTTATCATACTCCCTCTTTCCGCCGCACCAGCGGCCTTCTATTATTATGCTTTTCCCACCATCTGCATCCGTTTTTCAAACTCTTCCACCGGCAGCGGACGGTCAAAATAAAATCCTTGCGCCAGAAAACAATTATTCTCTTTTAAAATGCGTACCTGCTCAAGATTTTCGACGCCCTCCGCGATACACTCGAGCCCCAGATTCTGCGCCAGCGCAATGATATGCTGAAACATCACAAACTTTCTGGCATCCCCGCCCTCTTTCTGCGGCAGGAAGCTCTTATCCACTTTGAGCACATTCCAGGACATTTCCTCGATCAGATTGAGCGAAGAGTAGCCCACGCCGAAATCATCCACCGACGTGCGAATCCCCCTCGTCTGCAGGCCGCCCACAATGCGCTTCAAATCCTTAAACTCTACATCCGTGGTCGTCTCCGTAAGCTCGATCTCCAGGTACTGGTGGGGAATGCGATAGGCATCAATAATGGAAAAAATGTGGTCGAGCAGATCGCTATCCTCGAGGTGGCGCCTGGAAAGATTGACAGATACCCGCACCATCTCTCTTCCTTCCTCAATCCAGCGGCGCATGTCCTTACATACATGCTCCAAAACATAAAAATCCAGCTCGCAGATCGCATTGTCCTGCTCTAGCACCGGAATAAAATTGTCCGGCGAGAGCACTTTGCCGTCTTTCATCCAGCGGCAAAGAGCCTCCGCACCGACCAGCCGGTACTCCTTCAAATCAACCTTTGGCTGATAATAGACCAGAAATTCCTGCTCGTCGAGCGCCTTTTGAAAATTAGCCTCCACCTGCTTAATTCGGTCAATCCGCTCCATCAAAGCTTCGTTGTAAAAAACATACGGGGCTTTCGCCGTCCTCGCCATTTTCAACGCCGAAGCCGTCTTATCCATAATATCATTGGGCAGACGGGCGGCGTCATTGTCAGGTATCACATAATATCCGGCAATCGCACTGACGCAAATTTTTTTGTTCTCAGCTTCATCATAGAATATGTCCATACCCTGCAGGTATTCCATGACAAAATCGAGCTTCTCCTTACAGAACAACGCCAGAAAACTATCTCCTCCGACACGGCAGACGCACTCTTCCTGCGAAAATTCATCCTCGAGATTCTTGACAAAAGCGAGCATAACCTTGGTGCCGTTATCCCGTCCCAACACGCGGTTGACCGTAGAAAAACGCCTCATATTGAACGAGCAGGCGACATAACGGCCGATCTGCCGCTCTTTCATCTGCCGTTCTGCCAGTCTCATAAAATATGTAATATTCCAGACGGGCATCTGGTGATCGCGCAGCTTCATTTCCTCCGCCAGATGCATAAACTTCACACGCTGATTAAAACGAAACAGCATCTTCTCCACAACTGCTATCTTATCCAGCTCAATGCCGCTCCAGGCGCTCTCCCCCGCTTTGGGATAAAAGCGGTAATATACGGTATCCCCCTCGCCAAACACTTCCTTGATCGTGATAACGTTGGCCTCGTCGTATTCCCCCTGCCGCAGAGAGTACTGCACAATCCGCTCTTCCTCCCCGATACCGTCAGAAAGCATATCATAGAAACTGGCCTCCACACGCCCGATTCTCAAAAACCGGCAGATATCTGCAAGCGCATCATTTACCTCCGGCGCCTCCACACGCTCAATCTGCTCCGTCAACATCATAAAACGTTCTACGGACTCCATATAAACTTTGTAATCAAATGCCATTCTCCCGTCCTCCTGCCTCAAGCTGTGGAAGCCGTACCACACAGGATGTACCCTTTTCAGGCTCACTCTCCACATAAATCGTTCCCGCCATCTTGCGCACCAGAACGCCCAGGACCGAAAATCCTTTCTCTACCACGCCCTCGTCATCAAAGATGTCAATACTCTTTTTTTGCAGGCTGGCCCGCGAACTCTCCAACTGCTCTTTGGTCATGCCTACGCCATTGTCGCGGATTTCAATCATAAGCCATGTGGAATAGGAAATCTTTTCACAGGAAACAAAAACTTTGACCCATCCCCGATCCGTATATTGGATACTGTTCTGCAGCAGCTTGTAGACAATCTGACCGATTCTGCCGGAGTCCCCCATCAGCACGCGCGGCACGTCCTGTTCAATATGCGCCTCAATCGCGACCTTCTCTGTGTCCACCTGTGCCCGCGCACTGCTCACCATCTGATCAATGAGATCGCGAATCTCATACTCGCCCTCCATCAGCTCTACTTTGCCGTCGGACATACGCACATACTCGATCGTATCCTCCACATTACAGAGCAAACCCATGCTTTGTCCGCGCAGAGTCTTTAACGTGCGGTACATCTCGCCCGGATTGCCGCTCTCCAACGCTTGGTTGATCGATTCGTTCCAGCCGCTCATGCTTTTTTCCATGTTCAGGCCCATTTTCATAATATAGGCGGTCTGGGAGCGGGCCGCCCGCTCCATCTTGCGGCTGTTCTCGATTGCGATATAGCTGCGATATGCCATCTCGGATAATATTTTGGCGATCTCCGCCAAGAAAACCGCTGTCTTTTCTACTACGTTGCGCTCCAATATACGCACGCGTTTTAAAGCCTCTAAATAAATATTCTCATCAATATTAAGCTCCGCCGCGATGGCTCTCATTTTTTCTTCGTCCAGCTCATGTGTTCTCACCTGACCGCCGATAAAACTGCCGATAAATTTGCCTTCCACCATTATCGGCGCTGCAAAGTCCACCAGGCCGGCATGGCAATCATAGATCGAAACCTGTTTCGTCCGCAGGGTTTCGAGTGCACCGTTCTTATCGCACTGTTCACATCTTTTGCAGCCAAGGGGTGACTTTCTGGTGAGTTCCATACAAAAATCCGTAAATCTGCTTCCCTCTGTCACAGCCACACCCTGTGCGTCGGCTGTGAGCGCGGCCATTCCGGTAAAATCCGAAAACCCGTCCTGAATTTGCTGAAGTATACCAACATCAATCAAATCCGTCAATACTAATTCTTTCAAAAACATCTCCTCCCGAGATAATCACATAGCAGTTCCCGCCTGCCAAATACTTTTGTACTTTAATACATTATAACATAGATTTCTGACTTCTAAAATGTTTTTTTCACGTTTTGCAATAATTAAGGTCATTATGGGTTACTGTTCACACAGGCTTGCAAACTTCCCCATAACACATGCGAAACAAAAAACAGAATGTCCCTGCTGTTATGCAAAAACATTCTGTCTCTCTTTCCTCCGCCGACTGTCGAGGGGCACTTGTTCATCAGAGCGCCAATTTCTCTTTCATCCGGTAACTGTCCGCCCTGTCATAAGAAATAATCTCATCTGGCGACGCGATAAAAAACTGCTGCCCGATATAAATGCCGCGATATTCATCCAACTTGCGGTTCTCTCCGACTGCCTCCGTCATAATCTCATGGAATTTGCCGTCCTTCCACTGAAATACGCTATAATAACTCCGCCTTTTCTCCCCGTAGTTTTCCATTGCCAGTCCGATGAGATTCTCCTGCGCATCTACTAGTACGCATTTGTAATTGTAAAGCGCCGGGCTGTAATCCACTTCTGCAATCACACAGCTGCCTAGCGTGGTAAGCTCTGATGGATTCGAGATATCAAACATACTGATCTTAATCCCTTTCCTGCTGCCGCTGTCCGGGTCGGTTTCATAGCCGATGCCCAGCAGTTTGTCCTCCCCCCAGAAATGCAAGTACTCGGAAAATCCGGTGATCTTAAGCTCCGAGCGTATCACAGGATTCGTTTCGTCCGTCAAATCTACGGCAAACAGCGGGTCCGTATTGCGGTATGTGACAAAATATACCATGCTGCCAAGATAACGCGCCGCATAGATCTCTTCGCCCTTGGCGATACCCTCAAGTTTTCCCGTCAGTGAAAGATTCTCATCCAACAGGTAAAGCGCATTGCTCTCCTCCACGCCCGCATAATCCGTCGTCAAAACACGCAGCTTTCCATCGCTCTCATGAATCGCAAACGTATCGTTGACTGCTCCTTTGACGGATGCCGCGCCCACCGCGTTCATCTGTCCATTTTTTAATGAAAATTTGGCGATCTGCGTATTACAGGTTGTGGATTCATAGGACTCATAATACAGATACAGCGCGTCGGAACTGACATAAGTGTTCGCATAACTGCTCAAAATCAGCGTATGATCAATCATCCTGTCCGGTTGGCCGATGCTCACCGAGGATACCAAAAGCCCCTGATCGCCGGTTTCCCTGGGAAGATAGATACAGTCTGCCGCCACCGGTTCATCGTTTACCAGCGGAATCCACCCTCCGGCGCTTTTCTCCTCGATCGCCGCGCTCCGCTGCATCGCGGGACGGGAAACCATTGTGCTGGTAAACAAATAGACGATTTCCCCCATTTTGCGCGACGTTTTGTAATAGCCCTGCTGCTTAACGCTGCCTCTAAGCTTCGGTGCACTGCGGTCCGCGATATCATAAGTGAGCACTTCCGTCACCGTCTGGGTCTCTGTAAAAAAGACGTCATAGTCCGCCTTCTCTTCTTTCTCAAGCGGGAGCAGCCCGTTTCCATTGCTTTTATATATGCTGCCTGCACCCGTCCCCATCTGCTCCGGCGTCTCATATTCATCCTGCTCGTCATCTTTCTTCGACAAGGAAGTCTCCTCACGCTCAACAATGAGGTTTAATGTATCTCCATCAATATACATTTCCTGAATCCGGTCTGCGGCAGTTTGATACTCTAATACTATCGTTCCTACTACTTTCATCGCCTCTGCGCTGATGTCAACGATATTGACCTGCTCACCGTCAACCGTGTAAATATATGTTCCGTCATTCTTTATGATATCGCTTTCATCCACGCCTTCCGTCTGCAGATTTGTGGTAGAATAGCCCTCCTCTGCGCTATCCTCCGCTGTTTCCAAAGATTGTTTGGTACTTGCCGCAGCGCCGCCCGCGCCCGATTCCGATTTTATCAGATCAACCACACTGCCGCCTGTGTCGCGTGTTACCCCATCTGACACATCCTCGGTATAATAGTATTTCTGGTCTATCTCGAACTCGTTCAACGCATCATATACTTCACCGTAATCTTTTGCCACGGTATACAGATCTCCGGCATCTCGTTTGGGCTCACTGGAAAAAGCGCTGCCCGCAGTCTCTGCGGCCTCCGCTGCCACTGTAGCATCACTTTCGACAGGCTGGGCGTTCTCCCCCTGCTGTGCCATGTTTCCATTATTATCCTTGTTCACCATGGTCTCATTCGCATAGCCATCGGCCTGCCTTTCATTGGACGAAAACACAAACACATGCGCCGTGTAAGCGAGCATGAGACAGGCGGCCGCCGCTGTGATGCCGCCGATTCTTCTGGTTTTCGTGCGCTTTGCCTGCTGCCGGCGCTTTATTTCCTCCAGTCTTTCCTTGATCGCTTCGGGTTCTAAACGATCCGGTATCTCAATATCATGCGCAGAATTTTTGATTTTTTCTAAAATTTCCTGTTCTGTCATAGATTCCTCCCTCTTTGATTCTGTGACCGTTAAGTCTGTATGTTCTGACCCAATTTTCGGATTGCCCGGCTCTCCTTAGAGCGCAGCGTGTTTTCATTCATATGCAAAAGCTCCGCGATCTCCCTGCTCTTGTAACCGCAAAACAGATGGAGACCTACAATCATACGCTCTTCCTGGTCAAGCGAAAAAAACATTTCCCGGCAGAGCGCCGCTTCCTCCGGCCCCTCTTCCCTGCAATTGGCTCCCTCTAAGATTTCCTGTGTCAATTCCTCATTTTTTTTGCAGTACTCCCGCAGCTTTGCCTTGCAGCGGTTCGATAATATCTTAAATATCCAATTCTTGAAAAGCTCATCGGCCTTGAGCTTTTTTAGGCCGACAAACGCTTCCACCACCGTTTCGCTGACCGCGTCCTCCGCGTCCGCCGGGTGACAGAGTATATACAGAGCAAACCGGTACATATCCTGATAGACCGTGCCATACAGCTTCGCGAAGGCATCTGTATCCCCACGCTTTGCCGCCCTTACCAGTTGAAGATCATGATCCATTGGCATTCCCTTTCTTTCGTGTTAAAATAGGTGCACTTATTCCCACTCGCTTCCGGCATCAACCGCCATTCCTGTTCTGATATTTATGTATAGGTTATTAACTGTTTTGATTGATATCATCAAAATGAATAAATATGCATAGCTGTTTTATTCAGAAGTGATAGAAATTTTTTATATTCGCAGTGTAAATGCGGCGTCCGGCAGGTATCCTAACGGCAGGTGATGCTTGCTTTTTGACCTCCGTAAAAACGTCAGGGGTTCTTGGCATGCCGTTTGGGGCATCGGGTTGCGCGTCTTTTCAGTGTTGAACCACCTCGTCGTGTCTGTCC